>CBFGPX010000019.1:0-31330 GCA_965650725.1 uncultured Comamonadaceae bacterium
TCAACGACTCCAAATATGACTTCCGACTGCTGCCGATGGTGACGGGTGCGCGCGAGACCGCCCATGGGGCGGCACCCCAGGTGTTGTGCTGTTTTCAATGAATGCTTGTGCGCGGCGCATAACCTGCCGGAATGTGTGGCTGCATGAAAGCACGCCGCCGGTGCGCCGCAGCCCTTTTACAGTGCCGGCAACCCCGGAGCGGAGAAGTTCATGCGCGTGATCACCGAGGCCGAAGTCGCGGCCCATCTCGACCCCGCCAGCGCCGTTGCGGCGCTGCGCGCCGCCTTCGCCCAGCAGGGCCGCGGCCAGGCCCAGGTGCTGGCCCGCCACCGCGCCACCAGCACGCTGGACGGTGCGGCGCTGGCCATCAGCGCGATGGGCGCCATCCTGGACGCCGATGGCGACCTGCCGGCCGTGCTGGGCACCAAGGTCTACTCCGCGCGCAACGGCAAGTACCACTTCCTCGTCAGCCTGTTCTCGGCCGCGACCGGCGAGGCCATCGCCACGCTGGAGGCCAACGAGTTCACGCGGCTGCGCACCGCTGCGGCCAGCGCCGTGGCGGCCGACCTGCTGGCCCTGCCCAACGCGAAGACGCTGGCCCTCTTCGGTGCCGGCATCCAGGCGCGGGCGCATGCCGAGGCGCTGGCCCGCGTGCGCCGCTTCGAGCGCGTGCTGGTCTGTGCACGCACCGGCGCGCAAGCCCTGGCCCGCGAGCTGGGCGAGGCGCTGAACCTGACCGTGCGCGCGGTCGATGCGGCCGAGGCTGCGGCGGAGGCCGACGTCATCGTCACCGCCACGCGCTCGGCCACGCCGCTGTTCGACGGCGCGCTCGTGAAGCCCGGCGCCTTCGTCGCCGCGGTGGGCTCCAGCACCGCCAAGGCGCGCGAGCTGGACGACGCGCTGCTGGGCCGCGCGTCGCAGGTCGTCGTCGAGTGGCTGACGGCCGCGCAGCAGGAGGCCGGCGACATCGTGCAGGCCGCGCCGGGCGTCATCGCGCCGCAGCGCCTGGTGGAGCTGGGCGAGCTGATCGTGAAGCCGCGCCCGCGCGGCCCGCAGGACATCGTCGTCTACAAGAGCGTGGGCATCGGCCTGGAGGACGTGGCGCTGGCCCGCCTCGTGGCCCACCGCCTGGGCGCGTGCTGATGCGCATCGCTCTCCTCGCCGCCGCGCTGCTGCTGGCCGGCTGCGCGACCACCTCCGTGCCCGACCCCGTGCAGGCCGCGCTGGACAAGGCCGGCCTGCCGGCGCAGAGCCTGGGCTTCGTGCTGCAGCCGATGGACGGTTCTCGGCCCGCGCTGCAGCGCCGCGCCGACGATGCGATGGCGCCGGCCTCGACGATGAAGCTGGTCACCGCCACCGTCGCGCTGGACAAGCTGGGCATCAACCACCGCGGCCGCACCGAACTGCTGGCGGCGGCCGCGCCAGTGGATGGCGTCATCGCGGGCCCGCTGATCCTGCGCGGCGGTGCAGACCCCGACCTCGACTGGCCCGCGCTGTGGTGGCTGCTGCGCCAGCTGCGCGAGAGCGGCGTGCGCGAGATCCGCGGCGGCCTCGTCGTGGACCGCACGCTGTTCAACCCGACCCGCTTCGACCTGGGCCGCCCGCCCTTCGACGACGCGCCCGAGTTTGGCTACAACGTCATTCCCGATGCGCTGCACCTGAACGGCAGCCTGCTGGACTACGAGCTGCAGGCCACGGCCAGCGGCGTCAGCGCCCGCAGCGTGCCCGCGCTGCCGGGGCTGACGGTGGACGCCGGCGCGATGACGCTGTCCGCCACGCGACCCTGCAAGGACTGGGACGACGACTGGAAGCCCGCGCAGCAGCTGCAGCGCGCCGACGGCCTGACGCTGCAACTGCAGGGTGCCTTCCCGGCCAACTGCCGCCAGCGTGCCGCGCTGCAGCTGGTGGACCGCCAATGGCTGGTGACGCAGGCGGTGCGGCAATTCTGGAGCGAGCTGGGCGGCACGCTGGGCGCCGGCGACGCGGAAGCCCCCGCGCCGGCAGGCGCCGTCGTGCTCGCCACGCACCGCGGCCGGCCGCTGGCGGAGGTGCTGCGCGGCGTCATGAAGAGCAGCGACAACGCGCTGACAAGGCTGATCTACCTGCAGCTGGGCGCGCAGGCGGCGCAGGGCGGCGAGCCCACGCTGGCGGCAGCCGAGCGCGTGGTGCGCGGCTGGTTCCAGGCGCAGGGCCTGGACGACCGCGGCCTGGTGCTGG
This sequence comes from uncultured Comamonadaceae bacterium, assembly GCA_965650725.1. GTDB lineage: Bacteria > Pseudomonadota > Gammaproteobacteria > Burkholderiales > Burkholderiaceae_C > Pelomonas. The sequence goes on from CBFGPX010000019.1 coordinate 2,218, forward strand.
ACAACGGCTCCGGCCTGTCGCGCGGCGAGCGCATCAGCCCCGCGCAGCTGGCCGGCCTGCTGCGCGCGGGCCAGCGCGGCGCGCAGGCGCCCGAGCTGCTGGCGACGCTGCCCATTGCAGGCCTGGACGGCACCTTGTCGCGCCGGCTCAAGGACGGCCCGGCCGCCGGCCAGGCGCGGCTCAAGACCGGCACGCTGCGCGACGCCGTGGGCCTGGCCGGCTTCGTGCCGGACGCCAGCGGCAGGCCCTGGGTCTTCGTCGCGCTGCTGAACGATCCGCAGGCCGCGGCCAAGGGCCGGCCGGTGCTGGATGCGCTGGTGAACTGGGTGGCGGCGCAGCGCTAGCCTGGCAGCAGCCGCTCGCGCAGCCCGGTCGACAGCCACAGGCCGTCGGGCCCGGCCAGCATGGCCTGCACGCCGGGCAGTTGCTCGCGCAGCCAGCGTTGCGAGGTGCCGGCGCCGGCCACCATCATGGCCGCTCCCCAGCCGTTGACGGCCTCGACATCGTCGGCCACCAGCGCCAGGCCGCGCAGGCCCTGGCTGGGCTGGCCGCTGCTCGGGTCGAGGATGTGGTGGTAGCGGCGCCCGGCGTGGTCAAAGCCGCGCTCGTAGTCGCCCGAGGCGGCCACCACGCCGCCGCGCAACGGCAGCACGCCCAGCAGCCGCTGCGGCGCGCGCGGGTCGCGCAGGCCGATGCGCCAGGGCCGGCCCTGCAGCGTGCCGCTGCAAAGCACGTCGCCGCCGCCGTTGATGAGCGCATCCGTCACGCCATGCCGCGCCAGCGTGCGCAGCCCCGCCTGCAGGATGGGCTGCTTGGCGATGCCGCCCAGGTCCAGCCGCATGCCGGGCCGGGCCAGCCGGGCGGTGCCGCGCCGCGGGTCCAGCTGCAGGCCTTGTGCATCGACCAGCGCGCGCTGCCGCGCCAGTACGGCCGTCTCGGGCAATCGGGCCGGCTGGCCGGGCTCGAAATGCCAGTCGGTGTAGGCGCCCACGGTGGCATCGAAACGGCCACCGCTGCGGCGCGCCAGCGCCTGTGCCTGCTGCAGCACGGCCATCAGCTCCGGTGCCACCGGCAGCGGCGCGCCGCCGGCCGCGGTGGCCAGCAGGCTCACCTGGCTGGCGCTGCGGTAGCGACTCATCATCTCCGTCAGGCGCAGCATCTCGGCCCAGGCGGCATCCACGGCCCGGGTGCGCTGCGCGGCATCGGCATGGACGGCAACGAGGTCCACCTGCGTGCCCATCAGCGCCACCGAGCTGCGCTGCAGCGGCGAGGACGCGGTGGCCGCCTGAGCGGCGCGTGGCAGCAGCACGCAGGCCAGTGCACCCAGCGCCAGGCCGCGGCGCGAAGGGGAGATCAGCCGTGCCATGACGACCTCAGCGCGATTGCGCCACCATGAAGTCCACGGCAGCCTTGACCTCGTCGTCGCTCAGCGTGCTGCCGCCACCGCGCGCCGGCATCATGCCCTTGGCGCCGGTGAAGCCTTCGAGGGCGTGCTTGTAAAGCACCTCGTTGCCCTGCGCGATGCGCGGGCCCCAGTCGGCCTTGTCGCCCGGCTTGGGGGCTCCGGCCACGCCGGCGGCATGGCACATCGCGCAGGTCTTGCCGTACACGCTCTTGCCGACGGTGTTCTCGGCGACCGCGGGGGCCGCAGAGGCGGTTTCGGTGGCGGCAGCGGGCGCTGTCGTGGCCGCGGGCGCGGCCGGTGCGCCGGCGGGCTCCTGCTTGCTGCAGGCGGCCAGGGCCAGCGCTGCGATGACGGAGAAAAGGAGATGGCGTGCGGGGACGTTCGGCATCGTGAAGCTCATCAGTGGAGGGGCGATTTCATTCTGCACGCTTCGTGTCGGGGTGTCCTGCATAAGCTGCATTCCACATGAACCTTTTGCGAGCTTGCTGATCTGGATCAATGTCGGCAGGCGGTGGCTTCGCGACGATGCCCTCACTGTTGAACGCATCCTTGCCACTGGCTGCTAACTCGCCGACAGCATTGACCGTCGCCATTCGACATGACGCGTTCACCCGAATCAACGTATCGACCTCACCGAAAGCGAGACCATGACTGACCAAGACAAGAGCCGCGCCGTCACCGCAAGCCCGACTGAACCGCAGGGCCTGGCGCGACGCCGTTTCATCAACAGCGCCGCGCTGGCCGGCCTGGCACTGGGTGCCGCCGCGTGCACGGACAAGAAGGCCGATGGCGCCGCCGCACCCGCCGCCAGCGGCGCCGCGCCGGGCGGCCATGCCGACGCCAACGCGACGCATCTCAAGCCCGGCCAGCTCGACACCTACTACGGCCTGTGGAGCGGCGGCCACACTGGCGACATGCGCGTGCTGGGCCTGCCTTCGGGCCGTGAGCTGCTGCGCATCCCCTGCTTCGTGCCCGACGCGCTGGTCGGCTGGGGCATCACCAACGAGTCGAAGAAGGTCATGGGCACCAAGGCCGACGGCTCGCTGCGCTACACGGTGGGCGACACCCACCACACCCACGCCTCCTACAAGGACGGCAACTACGACGGCCGCTACGCCTGGATCAACGACAAGATCAACAGCCGCATCGCGCGCATCCGGCTGGACTACTTCGTCTGCGACAAGATCACGCAGCTGCCCAACGTGCAGGGTTTCCACGGCATCTTCCCGGACAAGCGAGACCCGGTCGATCCGGCCATCAACTACACCACCCGCGTGTTCTGCGGTGCCGAGTTCGCCACGCCGCTGCCCAACGCCGGCATCGAGGACGGCAGCAAGTACCGCTCGATGTTCACCTGCGTGGATGCCGAGAGCATGGAAGTGCGCTGGCAGGTGCTGATCGACGGCAACTGCGACCTGGCCGCGACCTCCTACGACGGCAAGCTGGCCGCCACCAACCAGTACAACACCGAGATGGGTGCGCACTACGAGGACATGATGTCCGCCGAGCGCGACGCCTGCCTGTTCTTCAACATCGCCCGCATCGAGGAGGCCGTCAAGGCCGGAAAGTTCAAGACCATCGGCAGCTCCAAGGTGCCGGTCGTGGACGGCACCCGCGAGGCGAACAAGGACCCCAAGACCGCGCTGACCGCCTACGTCTCGGTGCCCAAGAACCCGCACGGCGTCAATGCCAGCCCTGACCAGAAGTACTTCATCTGCGCCGGCAAGCTGTCGCCCACCGCCACCGTCATCGAGCTGGCCAAGGTGCTGGACTGGTTCGACGGCAAGAGCGACAAGATCGACAACGCCATCGTCGCCGAGGTCGAGATCGGCCTGGGTCCGCTGCACACCGCCTTCGACGGCCGCGGCAATGCCTACACCACGCTGTTCCTGGACAGCCAGGTCGTGAAGTGGAATGTCGAGAAGGCCATCGCCTTCCACAAGGGCGACAAGAGCGCCAAGTACGTGGTGGACCGCCTGGACGTGCAGTACCAGCCGGGTCACATCAACGGCTCGCAGTCCGAAACCGTCGCCGCCGACGGCAAGTACCTGGCCGTGGGCTGCAAGTTCTCCAAGGACCGCTTCCTGCCGGTGGGCCCGCTGCACGCCGAGAACGAGCAGATCATCGACATGTCGGGCGAGAAGATGGTGCTGCTGGCCGACCATCCGGTGCGCGGCGAGCCGCACGACTTCATCATCTTCAAGCGCGAGCTGGTCAAGCCCAAGCAGGTGTACTCGCTGGACGACTTCCCCAACGCGGTGAAGGATCCAAAGGAGTCGGGCGTCACCCGCAACGGCAAGAAGGTGACCGTCAAGATGACCTCGCAGGCGCCCGCCTTCTCGCTGCGCGAGTTCAAGGTCAAGAAGGGTGACGAGGTCACGCTGATCCTGACCAACCTGGACAAGATCGAAGACCTGACGCACGGTTTCGCCATCCCGAACCACAACGTCAACTTCATCGTGAACCCGCAGGAAACCGCGTCGGTGACCTTCATCGCCGGCGAGCCGGGTGTGTACTGGTGCTATTGCACGCACTTCTGCCACGCGCTGCACCTGGAGATGCGCACCCGCATGATCGTGGAGGCCTGAGGCCGCACGATGCCGCCGCGCCGGTCACTCGAGCCGGCTGGCGCGGACGGCAGACAATGAGAGCAGAGATGACGTTAGCTCACCGACTTGTCGCGGCCTGCCTCCGGGCTTTGGCCGCGGTTTTTTTTCTGGTGGCCACCGGGGTCCAGGCGGCTCCAGGCCAGCAGGCCTACGAGGCCCAGTTGCCCGCTGACCTGGCCACGGCGCCCGACCTGTGCGCGCTGCTGCCCTGCAGGGACGTCTTTCCGGGGGCAGTCAGCTTCTCGCCGCGCAAGGGCCAGCCGCCCTATGTCGAGGCCTACGGCCCGGCGGATGCCGCAGGCCGGCCCGCACTGCTGGGCTATGTGATGCTGTCCACCGACATCACCGACACGCCGGCCTATTCCGGCAAGCCGGTGGTCACGCTGATCGGCATGGACCGCGCCGGCCGCTACGTCGGCGTCAAGGTGCTCAAGCACTCCGAGCCCATCCTGCTGCTGGGCATTCCGGAGTCGGCGCTGGTCAAGTTCAACGATCAATACCTCGGCAAGTCGGTCAAGGACCAGATCGAGGTCGGCCCCTCGCGCCCCGACGAGAACGTGCTGGGCGTGGACGCCATCTCCGGCGCCACGGTCACCGTGGTGGCGCAGAACCAGGTGATGCAGCTCTCGGGCAGCGCGGTCGCGCGCCAGGTGGGCATCATCGAGCCGACGGTGCGCGAGCGCGCTCGCTGGCTGGAGGCCGGCAGGCGCTACAGCTGGGCCGAGCTGCAGGCGATGGGCGCCGTGCAGCGCCTGCGGGTCCAGCCCGAGCAGGTGGGGCTGCCGCGTGCCGGCGAGCCCTTCATCGAGCTGTGGTTCGGCGACCTCAACCACCCCGACCTCGGCCGCAGCCTGCTGGGCGACGGTGGTTACGCCAACCTGCGCGCGCGCCTGCAGGACGGCGAGCAGGCCTTCTTTGTCGTGCGCAGCGCCGGCGCCGAATCCTTCAAGGGATCGGGCTTCGTGCGCGGCGGCATCTACGACCGCGTGCAGGTCAGGCAGGGCGCCGACGCCTTCACCTTCCGCGACCTGGACGCCATCAACCTCTACGGTCTGGAGGCTGCGGGGGCGCCGGCCTACACCGAGTCGGTCATCTTCGTGATCCGCTCCCCCAGCTTCTCGGCCGCCTATCCGTGGAAGCTGGCCTTCCTGGGCAACCGCGTGGACCAGGCCACCGGCCACCGCAGCTTCGCGGTGTTCGAGAGCAAGTACTGGCTGCCCGATGCGTTGCTGCAGGGGGGGCGTCCGGTGGTGGTGGAGCCCGACGCGCCCTGGCTGCGCATCTGGAAGAGCCAGGCCTGGAAGATCGCGCTGTTCAGCGCCCTGCTCATCGCCGTGGCCGTGGTCTACGCGCTGCGCGAGCGGCTGACCCGCCTGTCCACCCACAAGAACAAGTGGCCGGTCAACGCGTTCAAGTACAGCGCCTGGGCCCTGTCCATCGTGTTCGTCGGCTTCGGGCTGATGGCCCAGCCGTCCATCACCCAGGTGCTGACCTGGTTCCACAGCCTGCTGTTCCAGTGGTCCTGGCCCCTGTTCCTGAGCGATCCGTTCATCTTCGTGTTTTGGATCTTCATCATCGTCTCGGTGTTCCTGTTCGGCCGCGGGCTGTTCTGTGGCTGGATGTGCCCGTTCGGTTCGCTGTCGGAGGCGCTGTTCAAGATCGCGCGCAAGCTGGGCCTCAAGCGCTGGCAGAAGCCGGTGCCTCAGGCGCTGCACGACAGGCTCAAGTGGCTGAAGTACGCGATCTTCTTCGGCCTGCTGGCGGTGTCGATGTTCGACATGGGCCGCGCCGAGATGCTGGCCGAGGTGGAGCCGTTCAAGACCACCTTCCTGGTCGGCGTGTTCAACCGGCCCTGGCCGTATGGCCTGTTCGTCGCCGCGCTGCTGGGCCTGTCGCTCTTCATCGAACGGCCGTTCTGCAAATACTTGTGCCCGCTGGGCGCCTCGCTGGCCATGCCCAGCACCTTCCGCTGGTTCGGCCTGAAGCGCAAGCAGGACTGCAACAGCTGCAAGGCCTGCGCCGTGGGCTGCGGCGCCCAGGCCATCGACGCCGACGGCCGCATCGACCACCGCGAGTGCCTGCACTGCCTGGACTGCATGGTGCTGTACACCGACGCCAAGGGCTGCCCGCCGCTGGCCAAGGAGCGCAAGCGCCGCGAGCGCGACGGGTTGCTGATCACGCCCATCGGCAAGGATGGCTACTTCATCCCCATCGACGCCGTGCCGGCCATCTCGCCCAAGGCCGCCCAGGGCCCGGACCCGCGCATGCCCACCGATCCCGCCCAGCCCTATGCCACACGCGGCGCGATGAGCGGCTGGCAGGTGCTGCTGCTGGAGAGCCGCGACCACCTCTGGCCCTGGAGCCGCGAAGGCTGGAAGAGCCAGCGCGCGCTGCAGGTGGCGGGCATCTCGCTGGCCGTGGCGGCCAGCCTGGCCTGGCTGCTGGCGGCGCGCGGCAGCCTGTCCTCGGCCGCCATCATCGGCTGGTGGTTCGGCTGGAGCGTCTACGAGGTGCTGATCCGCATGAGCGGCCGCCGCTACGTGAAGGACGGCCCCTGGTGGCGCGCCAACTACCGTGTGGCCGGCTGGATGGACATGCTGAGCTACGTCGGATTCAAGAATCTGCTGATCGGTGCCGCGCTGTTCCTGGCGCTCAAGTCCCTGGGGTGGCTGCCCGCATGAAGCCCCCTGGAGCGACCCACCTCGGCCGCGCCCTGGCCGCGCTGCTGCTGACGCTGGGCCTGGGCGCCGCCGATGCGGCCACTTGGCGCGTGCGCCCGGGCGAGGCCATCCAGGCGGCCATCGCGCGGGCCGACGCGGGCGACGTGGTGGAGGTGGAGCGCGGCTTCTACGACGAGAGCCTGCGCATCGACAAGCCGCTGATGCTGCGCGGCATCGACCGGCCCACGATCAGTGGTGGCCGGCGCGGCGACACCATTCGCGTGGCCGCGACCGACGTGACGATCGAGGGCCTGATCGTGCGCGACTCCGGCCACGAGCTGAAGGCCCAGCATGCCGGCATCTACATCCAGCCCGGCAGCCACCGCGCCGTGGTGCGGCGCTGCGACCTGGTCTACAACCTCTTCGGCCTGTGGATCGAGAAGGCCAACGAGGTGCGCATCGAGCACAACCTGATCACCGGCCTGCGCGACGTCAACTCCTCGCAGCGCGGCAACGGCATCCAGCTCTACAACACCAAGGGTGCGCAGATCGTCGGCAACGACATCAGCTTCGTGCGCGATGCGCTGTACGTGGACGTGTCCCACCACGCCGAGTTCCGCGCCAACAAGCTGCACCACAGCCGCTACGGCACGCACTACATGAACTCCTACTACAACCTGTGGGAGGACAACGACAGCTACTACAACCGCGGCGGGCTGGCGCTGATGGAAGTGCGCGACCAGACCGTGCGGCGCAACCGCACCTGGGGCAACAGCGACTTCGGCATCATGCTGCGCACGCTGCAGGACTCGGTCATCGAGGACAACATCGTCGCCGGCAACAACCGCGGCTTCTTCATCTACGACGTCGAGTACGCCACGCTGCGCGGCAACCTGGTCGTGGACAACCACGTGGGCGTGCACCTTTCGGCCGGCTCCACGCGCAACGTGGTGCAGCGCAACGACTTCATCGCCAACCGCGAGCAGGTGCGCTACGTCGGCGCGCGCGACGAGCGCTGGGGCGACACGCGAGATGGCGCGCGCGGCCAGGGCAACCACTGGGGCAACTACCTGGGCTGGGACCGCAACGGCGACGGCCTGGGCGACGTGCCCTACGAGGCCAACGAGCTGGTGGACCGCCTGCAATGGCGCCACCCCAGCGTCAAGCTGCTGATGGGCAGCCCCGCGGTGCAGGCCCTGCGCGTGCTGGGCCAGCAGTTCCCGGTGCTGCGCGTGCCCAGCGTCGTGGACGCGCACCCGCTCATGCAGCCCCAACACAAGAACTGGAGTGAATGGCGTGACAAGCAATTCCGCTGATGCGCTGCGTCTGCAGGGCGTGACCAAGCATTACGGCCGCGGCGGCGCGCTGCTCAAGGCGCTGGACGGCGTGGACCTGAGCGTGCCGCGCGGCCAGCTGCTCGGGCTGATCGGCCACAACGGCGCGGGCAAGAGCACGCTGTTCAAGCTGGTGCTGGGCCTGATCGCGCCCACGCAGGGCCGGCTGTGGGTGGACGGCTGCGAGGTGGGCGGCCGCCAGTTCCGCGAGGCCCGCCGCCGCCTGGGCTACCTGCCCGAGAACCTGGTGCTGTACGACAACCTCGACGGCCTGGAGACGCTGCGCTTCTTCGCCCGGCTCAAGGGCGCGCCGCTGTCGCAGTGCGCCACGCTGCTGGAGCAGGCGGGCCTGGCCCATGCCGGCCGCCGGCCGGTGCGCGAGTACTCCAAGGGCATGCGCCAGCGCCTGGGCTTTGCGCAGGCGCTGCTGGGCGACCCGCAACTGCTGTTGCTGGACGAGCCCACGACCGGCCTGGACCCGGCCGCCATCCGCGACTTCTACGCCCAGCTCGACCGGCTGCGTGCGCGCGGCGTCACGCTGGTCATCAGCTCGCACATCCTGGCCGAGCTGGAGCAGCGCGTGGACGCGCTGGCCATGCTTTCCGGCGGCCGGCTGCGTGCGCAGGGCAGTGTGGCCGCGCTGCGCGAGCGCTCGACCCGGCCTCTGCAGCTGCGCCTGCAGGCCGACGCCGCGCTGCTGGATGCGCTGCCGCAGCAGCTCGCCGCGCTGCCGGGCCTGGGCTGGCAGCGCGACGATGCGCAGCGGGCCCGCATCGACTGTCCGCGGGCGCTGAAGATGCCGCTGCTGCAGCGCCTGGCCGCTCAGCCCCTGATCGACCTGGGCATCGAGGAGCCGACGCTGGAAGACCTCTACTTCGAGCTGCGGGAGGCCGCATGAACGACGGACTGAAACTCGGCCAGATCGGCGCCATCGCGGCCAAGGAATTCAGCGACCGGCTGCGCAACCGCTGGGTGCTGGCCGTGGCGCTGGTGTTCACGGTGTTCTCGCTGGCCATCACCTATTTCGGCAGCGCCGCGCAGGGCCAGATTGGCCCGCGCTCCATCGAGGCCACCATCGCCAGCCTGGTGTCGCTGGTCATCTACCTGATCCCGCTGATCGCGCTGCTGCTGGGCTTCGACGCCATCGTCGGCGAACGCGAGCGCGGCTCGCTGGACCTGCTGCTGGCCCTGCCCATCACCCGGCTGGAGCTGCTGCTGGGCAAGTACCTGGGCCTGGCCGCCGCGCTGGCGCTGTCCACGCTGGCCGGCTTCGCGCTGGTGGCGGCGCTGCTGTGGCAGCGCTTCGGCGCGGCGGGGCTTTATCACTACGGCGGCTTCGTCGCCAGCTCGGTGCTGCTGGGGCTGGCCTTCCTGAGCCTGGCGCTGCTGCTGTCGGTGCTGGCGCGCGACCGCACGCGCGCCTCGGGCCTGGCCATCGCGCTGTGGTTTGCGCTGGTGCTGGTGTTCGACCTGCTGCTGCTGGGCCTGCTGGTGGCCAGCGGCGGCGAGCTGGGCGGCTGGCTGGGGGGCGACGGCTTCGCCTACCTGCTGCTGCTCAATCCCGCGGACGTGTTCCGCATCCTCAACGTGTTCTCGCTGGACGACATGGCGCGCCTGTACGGCCTCGCCAGCGTCGTGCCGCCTGCGCTGGGCAATCCCTGGCTGATGGGCGGTGCGATGCTGGGCTGGATAGGCGCGCCGCTGGCCCTGGCGGGATGGAGATTCAAGCCATGACATCCACGCTCCTCACGCGCCGTCGCCTGCTGTGCGGCTGTGCCGCCGCCGCGGCCGGCCTGGCCGGCTGTGGCCGCAAGCCAGCAAGCGACGACGCGGCCAAGCCGCACGAGATCAGCGCCCAGGCCAGTTGTTCGCTGGACGGCATGCTGCTGGCCGACTACCCCGGCCCGAAGGGCCAGATCATCTACAAGGGCAGCAGCGAGGTGGCCTGGTTCTGCGACAGCGTGGAGTTGCTGTCCACGCTGCTCAAGCCCGAGCAGGTGCGCCCGGTGCTGGCCGCGCATGTGCAGGACATGGCCCGCGCCGACTGGGACCAGCCGGTGGGCCACTGGATCGACGCCCGCCAGGCCGTCTACGTGCTGGGCAGCAAGCGCCACGGCTCCATGGGCCCCACGGCCGCCAGCTTCGCCGACGAGGCCGGTGCCCAGGCCTTCGTGGCGCAGTGGGGCGGACGCGTGCTGCGTTATGCCGAGATCAAGCCCGACATGGTGGACCTCAGCGGCGGCGCGCTGCACGACACCCGCATGTGAGCCCCGCCATGCCCAACCGCCGCCAGGCCTGGCGGCGCCTCGCGCTGGCCGGGGCCGCGCCGCTGCTGGGCGGCGGGCTGACCCTGCTGCTGCAGGGGGCGCAGGGGCGGGCCGCGGTGGCGGTGCCCGACGACGTGTGCATCGTGGCGCCGCTCATCGCCTGGGACGGCACCGCCGGCCCCGCGATGCTGGCGCCGCGCGACATCCCGGCGCAGGCGCGCTGCCCGGTCTGCGGCATGTTCCCGGCGCGCCAGCCGCGCTGGGCGGCCCAGGCCATCCATGCCGATGGGGCCGTGCATTTTCTTGACTCGCCGCTGAGCCTGTTCCTCTACCTGCAGCGCGTGGAACGTTACGCGCCGGGCCGCCAGCGCAGCGGCATTGCCGCCCTCCATGTGCGCGACCACGAGACCGGCCGCTGGCTGCCGGCGCAGCAGGCGCTCTTCGTGCAGGGCTCGGCGCTGACCGGCCCGATGAAAGCCGGCAACCTGCCGGCCGCGGCCGATGCGCAGGCCGCCGGCCGGCTCATCGCCCGCCACGGCGGCCAGGCCTTGACTTACGCCACCCTGGAACAAGGCCTGCCGCCGGGACTGCAGCAACTCGCGTCCCACCGGCATTGACGCCGGCCGGGTGCGTCGCTTCCCGGCGTCAGTTGACCGCCGGCCCCAGCAGCCTGATCGTGCCCGCGTCGGCATCCATCTCCGCCAAGGCCCCCACCGGCACCGTCAGCTTGCGCTTGATGTGGCCGATGGCGGCGCCGCGGTAGACGGGCACGTTCAGCGGCAGGAAGTAGTCGTCGAACACCTCGTCCAGCGTCAGGCTGCCATAGCCGTCGCCGGGCTCGCACTTGGTGAAGCGGCCCAGCACCACGCCCGACAACTGCGCCAGCGCGCCGGTCAGGCGCAGCGTGGAGAGGCAGCGGTCGATGCGGTAGATGTATTCGTTGATGTCTTCCAGGAACAGGACCGCGCCGCGGCAGTCCGGGAAGTAGGGCGTGCCGGCCAGCGAGGCCAGCACGGTCAGGTTGCCGCCCACCAGCCGGCCCTGGGCCTTGCCGGCGCGCACGGTGGTGATGCGCTCCTCGCGGGCGACGAGGTCGTCGGCCGGCTTCACGACCGGGTTGCGCAGCACGGCGGCCTCGGCGTTCATCGCGACGGCCTTGAAGCTCTGCACCGAGTAATCGTTCCACTCCGACACGGCCACCGGGCTGTGGAAGGCGATCAGGCCGGTCTGGCGGTGGATGGCGTTGACCAGGCTGGTCAGGTCGCTGAAGCCGCCGAAGAACTTGGGGCGGCGGCGGATCAGGTCGTAGTCCAGCTTGTCGACGATGCGGTTGCAGCCGGAGCCGCCGGTCATCGCCAGGATGCCGGCCACCGCGTCGTCCGCGAACATCGCGTTCACGTCCGCGGCGCGCTGCGCGTCGGTGCCGGCGAAGGGCCCGCGGCGCGCGGCGACGTGTTCGCCGAGCTTGACCCTGAAGCCCAGCGCCTGCAGCGCCTCGACGGCGATCTTCAGCGGCTCGCGCTCGAAGGTGGCGTTGGCGGGGCTGATGAGGCCCAGCGTGTCGCCGGCGCGCAGCCGCGGCGGGCGCAGCGGGCCCAGGGCGGCGGCGGCCTGGGCGCTGGCGAGCAGGCCCGAGGTGGCGGCACCGAGTTGCAGGAGGTGGCGACGGGACGGGGTCATGTCAGGAGCGCGCTGTCGATGTGCGCGGCATTGTGTGCGCGGCATCGCGCGCGGGGGCGGCTTCGGCTCCAATGCGGCCATGAACAATGATCTGCCTCCCATGCCCGCCATCGCCCCCGGCCGCTACCGCCACTACAAGGGTGGCGAGTACGAGGTGCTGGCCACCGCCCGCCACAGCGAGACGCTGGAGGTGGTGGTGGTCTACCGGCCGCTTTACAACGACAGCGGCTGGTGGGTGCGGCCCTACGAGATGTTCACCGGCTCGCTGGCCGTGGATGGCGTGGTGCGGCCGCGCTTCGAGCGCATCGACGGCTGATGTCGCCCGCGCGACAGCCGCTTGCATCGGCTCGCCGGCACAAAGTCACGGCCGTTCGTCCGTCGGCGGGCGGTCATCAACTTTTCATCAGGATCTTGGCGACTAGGGTTTCTACGATGTTTTCCATGGCCGCCACCCCTGAATACGGGGGGTGAGCAGGCCGGACCCCCATCGGAGACCTGATTCATGACCTGGTTCTATGACCTGAAGATCGCCACCAAGCTGGTGCTGTCCTTCGTTGCCGTGCTGGTGCTGACCGCCGGGCTGGGCGTGTTCGCCATCGTCGAGCTGGCCCGTGTGAACCGGACCGCCACCGATCTGGCCGAGAACTGGATGCCGGCCATCAAGTCCGCCGGCGACATCCGCTACGGCCTGGCCCGGCTGCGCTCCTTTTCGCAGCAGCATGTGCTGGCCGATACCGCCGAGCTGAAGAAGGGCTACGAGGACACGATGGCCGGCCTGCTCGCCAAGCTGGACCAGGACCGCAAGGCCTACGAGGCCCTGGTGTCCGAGCCCGAGGAGAAGAAGGCCTATGCCGAGTTCTCCGACTTGCTGGCCACCTACCTGGGGGCGCACCAGCAGTTGCTGGCCCTGTCCAGCGCGCACAAGAACGACGAGGCCATGACGCTGATGCGCGGCGTCGGCAAGGACAGCTTTCGTGCCATGGAGGCGCGCATCGAGGAGATCATCCAAGTCAACGAGCAAGGCGCCGCCGAGGCCAACCACCTGGGCGACGAGCTGTACGCGACGGCGCGCGGCTGGGTCATCGCGCTGCTGCTGGCCTGCATCGCGCTGGGCATGGCGCTGGCGCTGGGCGTGGCACGGCTGATCTCGCGCTCGCTGCAGCAGGCGGTCGCCGTGGCGCGCAGCGTCGCGGACGGCGACCTGACGCACCGGGTCGTCGTGCGCAGCAAGGACGAGACCGGCCAGCTGATGCAGGCCCTGGGCGACATGACCGGCAGCCTGACCCGGCTGATCGAGCGCGTGCGCGCCAGCTCCGATTCCATTGCCACCGGCTCGTCGCAGATCGCCACCGGCAACGCCGACCTGTCGCAGCGCACCGAGGAGCAGGCGTCCAACCTGCAGCAGACCGCCGCCTCGATGGAGCAGCTGACCGTCACCGTGCAGCAGAACGCCGACACGGCGCGCCAGGCCACCCAGCTGTCGGCCACGGCGTCGGCCGTGGCGGCCCGCGGCGGCGAGGTGGTGGGCCAGGTCGTCGAGGTGATGGGCCGCGTGTCGGCCAGCTCCAAGAAGATCGGCGACATCATCGGCGTCATCGACGGCATCGCCTTCCAGACCAACATCCTGGCGCTGAACGCGGCGGTCGAGGCCGCGCGGGCCGGCGAGCAGGGCCGCGGCTTCGCGGTCGTCGCGTCCGAGGTGCGCGCGCTGGCCAGCCGTTCGGCCGACGCGGCCAAGGAGATCAAGGTGCTGATCGGCCAGAGCGTGGAAACCGTCGAGGAGGGCGGCGGCCTCGTCGATGCCGCGGGCCGCACCATGGCCGAGATCCAGGACCAGGTGCGCCGCGTCAGCGACCTGATGGGCGAGATCGGCGCGGCCAGCCACGAGCAGTCGCAGGGCATAGGCCAGGTCGGTGATGCCGTCCAGCAGCTGGACCAGGTCACGCAGCAGAACGCCGCCCTCGTGGAGGAGAGCGCCGCCGCGGCCGACAGCCTGAACCAGCAGGCCCAGCTGCTGACGCAGGCCGTGTCGGTGTTCCGCATCGATCAATCCCTGGCCACGGCCTGAGGTGGCCATGCATGCCTTGATCGAGGCGCCCGCGCCCGCCACCACCCCGGTCGCGCCGGTCGAATACCTGAGCTTCCGCCTGGGCGACGAGGAGTACGGCATTGCCATCCGCCAGGTGCAGGAGATCCGCTCCTACGAGCCGCCGGTGGCCATCCCCAACGCGCCGGCCGTGCTGCGCGGCGTCATCGACCTGCGCGGCGTCATCACGCCCATCGTGGACCTGCGTCTGGCCTTCGGCCAGGCGGCCCCCTGCACGCCGCAGACCGGCGTCATCGTGCTGAACCTGGGCGAGCGCGTGCTGGGCGTCGTCGTGGACGCGGTGTCCGACGTGCTGGAGCTGGGCGCGACGCACATCCGCCCCGCGCCGCGCCTGAGCAGCCCCGGCTTCGACACCGGCTTCGTCACCGGCATCGCCGCTGTCGAGCGGCGCATGCTGATCCTGATGGACATCGAGCGTCTGCTGGCCAACCCCGCACTCGGCCTGGCCGGCGCGCTGCAAGCCGCGGCCTGAGAAGCTGTTCGCGGCCTTGCTGCCGCGACGTGATCCGCTGTACCGGGTGGAACAGGTCCTAGAGTGGCGGCATGTCACTGGACCTGACCCCCGACGGCCTGCCCACCTGGCAGGCCGCGCCGCTGTTCCTGCCGCCCAAGGAAAGCGCCGTGCTGGCGCTGATGATCCGCGCCCAGCCGCACGCGGTCAGCAAGGCCGACCTCGTCGAGCAGGCCTGGAGCGGCTCGGCCGTGTCCGACGACAGCCTGGCCCGCTGCATCAGCCAGCTGCGCCGGGCGCTGCCCGACGTGAGGATCGAGGCCGTCTACGGCTTCGGCTACCGGCTGGTGCAGCCCGAGCCCGTCGTGCACAGCCGCCTGCAGGCCGTGGTCAAGGCGCCGCCCGACGTCGTCGAGGCCTACCTGCACGCCTGGGAGCTGGCCCAGCACGGCACGCCGCGCGGCATGGGCCGGGCGCTGACGGTGCTGCGCGCCATCGTGGCCGAATACCCCGACTACGCCCCCGCCCGCGTATCGCTGGCCGCCACCATCGGCGCGGCCGTGGGCTGGGGCATGGCGGCTGAGCTGGGCGTGAGCGTGGCCGACGGCCAGGCCCAGCTGGACGCCGCCGAGCACCACGACGCGCACGCGCCGGGCCTGCGCGTGGCGCGCGCGTGGCTGGCCGACATGGACTGGCGCTTCGACGATGCGGAGGCGCTGTTCCGCGCCGCCTACCGAGAGCAGCCCGACGATGCCGAGCTGCTGCCGCTGTTCGGCTGGCACCTGCTGGCCACCGGCCGCAGCGGCGAGGCGGTGCAGGTGCTGCGCCGCGCGGTCGCGCAGCGGCCGTTCGCCGTCTACCCGCGCGTGATGCTGGTGCGCGCGCTGGGCTACGACGGCCAGCCCGAGGCGGCGCTGCACGAGGCCGAGCGCGCCGAGCTGGACCACCCCGACAACGCGCTGGCCATCAGCCAGCACCTGCTGTGGCGCGCCCAGCTGCACCCCGGCCCCGAGCTGGTCGAGCCGGCGCTGCGGCTGCACGCGCGCGCCGATGCGCCGTCCTACGTGCGCGCCACCCAGCCCATCGTGCTGGCGCGCTGCGGCGAGGCCGCCCGGGCGCTGGCGCTGATCGACGCGGCGCTGGGCGGCGAGCAGCACAACGCAGCCAGCAACGTGATGTTCGCGCCCGCGCTGGCGGCGCTGGGCCAGGTGGAGCGCGCGGCGGGCCTGATCGACACCGCCTTCAAGGCCCGCTGCGGGTTGTTGCCGCTGGTGCTGAACGCCCCGCTGAAGCTGCTGGCCGCCCACCCCGCGGTGCAGCAGCTGCGCAGCCGCTTCATGTGGGGGGCAGCCTCTGTGCCCGGCTGAGCCGGCATCGGCCGATACCATGCCCGGCATGGGAGATGCGGGCATGGATGAGGACCTGGAGGCGCCGACGGTGCGCGCGGCCGAGCCCGCCCGGGGCGGCACCGCCTGGCTGGGCGAGGGCGCGCGCGTGCTGGCCCTGAGGCCGCCGTGCTGGCAGGGCCTGGAGGCTCGCCCCGCAACGCTGGCGCGGCTGGTCGCGGCCGGTTACGCGCTTGCGTTCCTGCTGCAGCGTGCGACGACCGAAGGCAGCCCCAGCCCGGTCTGGAGCGGGTTCTGGCTGGGCGGCTGGGCCGCGCTGGCGCTCACGGCCTGGCTGTGCTGGCTGGTCGCGCGCTCGGCGCCCGCGCTGGCGCCTGCGGCGGCCACGCTGTTCGCGCTGGCCTGCTCGGCCGGGCTGGTGCTGGGCGTCGTTGCCGGTGGCGCGATGCTGGCCTTGCTGCGCCTGTCGGGGCCGCAGGAAGCCTGGCCCGAAACGCTGCAATGGCTGGTCTTGCTGCTGCCACTGGCCTGGGCCGGGTTGGCGCTGCTGGTGCTGCTGTGGCGCGTGGCCGGCACACGGCTGGCGCGCTGGGCGGTGCTGCTGCTGGCACCCGTGCCGCTGCTGCTGCAGGGCTGGCTGGCGCCGCCGCTGTTCTGGTGGTCCGAGCCGCCGGCCGACCCGGACGCCTACGCGGGCCTGCCGCTGAGCGAGAACATCCTGGACACTCAGGCGCGGCTCATCCGCGACGCGCTGGCCGCCGTGCAGCCGCCGCAGCCCGGGCGGGTCAACGTCTATGCGCTGACCTATGCGCCCTACGCGGCGGAGAACGTCTTCATGCGCGAGAGCGCCGTGGTGGCCAGGACCCTGGGCGAGCGCTTCGGCGCGAGCGGCCGCACCGTGGAACTGGTGGCCAACCCGGCGACGGTCACGACGCTGCCCTGGGCCACGCCACGCAACCTGCACCGGGCCATCGCCCATGCCGCCGCTGTCATGGACCGCGAGCGCGACCTGCTGTTTCTGCACCTCACGTCGCACGGCGGCGCCGATGGCCGGCTGGCCGCCGACACCTCGCCGCTGCACAGCGAGCCGATGACGCCCGGCCTGTTGAAACGCTGGCTGGACGAGGCCGGCGTGCGCTGGCGCGTGATCTCCGTGTCGGCCTGCTATTCGGGCAGCTGGATAGAGCCGCTGGCCGGCGACGGCACGCTGGTGATGACGGCGGCGGACGCCGACCACACCTCCTACGGCTGCGGCCGGCGCTCGGAGCTGACCTTCTTCGGCCGTGCGATGTACGAGGAGGCGCTGCGCAAGACCTGGTCCTTCACCGAGGCCCACGCCGCCGCGCGCCGGCTCATCGAGGTGCGCGAGCAGCAGGCCGGCAAGAGCGACGGCTACTCCAACCCGCAGATCCGCGAGGGCGCGGGCGTGCGCGCGGTGCTTCAGCGGCTGGCGCTGGAGCGCGGGTCGCCGTAGAGCACGCCGCGCCCGTGCGTGCCGACGTAGACGCGGCCGAACACCTTGGGGTCGCCGCTGATCTGCAGGATCAGCCCCCACTGGCGGGTGTCGTCGTTGATGCGCTGCCACTGCTTGCCGCCGTCCGTGGAGCGGAAGATGCCGTATTGGCCGGCGACGGTGCCGACGAGGTAGAGCGCCGGGTCCGACGACCCCGGCGCCGCGCGGCCGAAGCCGAAGGCGTGGATCTGCGACACGGCAGGCAGGCGCTGCATCGCCTGGCCGTCGCCGCCGCGGTACAAGCCGTGGAAGGCCGCCAGCCACAGCCCGCCCTCGCGGCCGGGCGCCGCGTACAGCCGGTCCTGGCCGCCGCGGTCGTCGCCGCGGTTGCTGTGGTTGTGCACGCCCGCGGCGGGCCGCGTGGCCGGGCCGTCCGGCAGCGCCAGCGGGCGGGCGCTGAACGTGAGGCCGGCGTCGTCGCTGCCGAACAGCCGGTCGTCGAACAGCGCCATCGCGTGGAAGCGCCTGGGGTTCACGCGGTCGGCCACCACGCGGGTGCCGGCGGGCAGGCCCTTGACGGGCGTCCAGGTGTCGCCGCGGTCGTGGCTGACGTGGGGCTGCTGGCCTTTGGGCGCCCACACCCAGGCGCGGCCGTCGGCCGACACGGCGACGAAGCCGTCGCTGGACTTGGGGTCGGGCGCGCTGGCGGCGTTGTGCCAGGTCTTGCCGCCGTCGAGTGAGTAGCCGAGGTTGCTGCCGACGCGCGCCTTGCCGATGCGCACCATGACCTCGGGCGCGGCCTCGGCGCCTGTCACGTCGTGGGTGTTGCCGAAAAAGGGCGGCTTTGGGTTGCCGGGCGCGGGGGTGTCGAGGGCGGCGTGCACGAAGCCGGAGTAGTCGCCGATGGCCGTCACCAGCGGCACGCCCTTCGTGGGGCTGTGCAGCGCCAGCGCGACGGTCTCTTCGATGCCCGTGCTCATGACGCGCCAGGTCGTGGGCTTGCCGGCATCGGCGCTGCGCAGGTCCAGCGTCTCCCAGCCGCCGTAGCCGGTCGTGAAGATGGCGTGGTCGGGGTTGGCGGGGTTGATCTTGACGTCGTAGAGCCAGTGCAGGTGGGTGTCGGCCACGTAGGGCGCGGCCGAGGCGTCGAACTTCGCCGTGGTGAACAGCGGCGTCCACGTCGCACCGGCGTCGGTGCTGCGGAACAGCTCGTCGCCCCGGCCGCGGCCGGCGGTGCTGGCCAGCAGACGCTGCGGGTCGCGCGGGTCCACGGCGACGGTGGCGTAGCCGAAGGGGTCGGTGGCGCTCGGCCGGGCCGGCGTGATGTCGGTCCAGCTGCCGCTGCGCGGGTCCAGCCGCCAGACGCTGCCGTCCTTCATGCGGTGCGGGCCGGGTTCGCTGGCGTAGGCGATGTAGAGCTTGCCGTCGCTGGCCAGCGCGGCGCGCATGGGGCGGTGTGCGGGGGGGCCGCCGGGCACGGGCTGCCAGCTGGCGCCGGCGTCCGTGCTGCGCCACAGGCCGGGCCGGCCGACGACGGACACGCCCGCGTAGAGCGTGCGGCTGGGCTGGCCGCGCGTGCCGCTGGCGGGGTCGAAGACGATGAAGTTGATCGTGGCCTTGCCGTCGCTGCCGCCCCAGGATGGGGGCGGGCCGTCCGACGCGTCGCGGCGCCAGGCGGCGTCGGGGAAGGCGTCCACGCGCTGCCAGCTCGCGGCGCGGTCGGTGCTGCGCCACAGGCCGGCGTGGCGGGTGCCCAGATAGAGCACGCGGCCGTCGCTCGGGTCCACCATCAGCCGCTCGCCGTTGCCGCGCCCGCCTTCGTTGGCGCCCAGCTTGAAGGGCAGGTCCACGCGCTGGAAGGTCTTGCCGCGGTCCGCCGAGCGCAGCAGCGCGCCGTTGGGCGTGGCGGGGCTGGTGTAGGTGCCGCAGGCCAGGTAGACGGCGTCGGCGTCGTTGGGGTCCACCGCCAGGCTCTCGACGCCCATCAGGTTCACGTCGGCCAGCGGCAGCCAGTCCAGCAGCGGCTGCCAGCGGCCGGTGGCCGAGTCGCGGCGGTAGGCGCCGCCCATGTCGGTGCGGGCGTAGGCCAGGCCCGGCGTGGCGGGGTGGAAGACGATGCCGTCCACGAAACCGCCGCCGACGATCTGGACGGGTTTCCAGTCGTAGCGCGTGGCGGCCGGGGCTTGCGCCACGGCGGCGGCGCTGGCCAGCGCCAGCAGCGCCCCCAGCAGGGGCTTGAGGGTGTTCATGTCTGTCGGCACCGTCTTGTTCGAGTGCCGGCATGCTAGTTTGTTCGCGTGGCGAACAAATAAGGCAAACCCGCGGAAACCGGCTGTGGTTGGGGCGGGAGCCGCGGCAAGTGCGCGAGGCGCAGCCCATCGCGCATTCGTGTCGTACTTCGCGTTTCGCGGACTTGGACGGGTGGATCGCAGTTCGAGAATTTCGGCATGAGTCGATCCATCACCTTGTTCACGCAGGCAAGCCGCTCGGCGTCAGAGGCATTCAGGCGTTTGGTCCAGGACACGTCGTCGGCAGTTCATCCCTCCCGGGCCCTGCTGCAGACCGTGCTGCAGGTGACCGTCGTCCTGTTGGGCATGGCGTTGTTCACGGGAGTGCTGCTTGTGCGATGGCTGGATTTCGTCGGCGATCGGGATGGGCTTCGCATGGCGACCTTGGTTGGCGTGGCTGCCATCTACGCGGGGCTCTACGTCACGATGCTGCGGCGGCAGGCAGGGGTGCCGAACGCGTGGGGCAGCGTTGCTCTGCTGGTGCTGGAGTTCGCACTGCTGTCGCTGATGCTGCCCATGCTGGTCCACCAGGCCACCCTCCTTCTGCCTCGCGGCCTGCTGGTGGCCTTTGCCCAACCCGACCACCTCGGGCTGGAGTTGCTGGTGTTCGTGGCGGTGCTGATCTTTGCCCTTCGTGGCTGGACCCGGCATGCGGCGAAGGCGCGGGAGGCCGCGATCATCGAGGTCCGTGCGCAAACATTTCGGCGGATGGCGATGGAAGACCAGCTGACGGGGCTGCCCAACCGCCGCAGCTTTGAGGAGCGGGTGAACGATCTGTTGAAGCCGGCGCGCACGCCACGGCGCTTCTGCCTGTTGATGATCGACGTCAATCGATTCAAGTGGATCAACGATACGTTCTCGCACAACACCGGCGATGCCGTGCTTCGCGAGATCGGCAGCCTGCTTCGGCAGTGCGCGGCGGAGGGCGACTTCCCGGCCAGGCTCGCAGGTGATGAGTTTGTCGTCCTGTTGCAGGCCGCTGCCGATGAAGCCCAGGTCCTGCGCGTGTCCCGCCAACTGGAAGCCGCGGTTGAGGGCTTCGATTGGACGTCGCTCGCCCCAGGCTTGGAGGTCTCCATCAGTGTGGGCGCCGCCCGGTCGCGCGACGGGGATTCCCTGTTGTCGCTGCTTCAGCGCAGCGACCAGCAGATGTACGACCGCAAGCGAGCACTCAAGCGTCGTTGAGAACGGGTCGAGCCGGCCTCGTCGGAGCCCATCTGCCCAGGGTTCCCGGCAGGTTCCAAGATGGGCGGAAGTGGGATACTTATTTGCCGGAACGGCAGGCCGCAAAAAATGGAACGGCCGTCCATTTTTAGAAAGAGCAGCGAGACATGAGCAGACCGATCACGATGAAGCACACGCTGGCCTACGGCAGTGCGAACCTGCTGGGCAGCGGCGCCCTGGCCATCGCGTCGGCCTGGCTGCTCTATTTCTACACGACCTTCTGCGGCCTGACGGTGGTCGAGGCGGCCACGATCTTCGCGATCGCCAACATCGTCGATGCCATCAGCAACCCGATCATTGGGTATATCAGCGACAACTTCTACAACACGCGGCTGGGCCGGAAATTCGGGCGGCGGCGGTTTTTCATCCTGCTCGGCATACCCGCCGTGCTGCTGTATCCGCTGATGTGGGTGGAGGGTTTCGGGTTCTGGTATTACCTGAGCATGTACATCCTGTTCGAGCTGGTGTACACGATGATCATGGTGCCGTATGAAACCCTGGCCACCGAGATGACCGACGATTTCTCGGTGCGTACCAAGCTGACGGGTTCCAAGGCCATGTTCGGCAAGGCGGCCAACTTCCTGGCCGCCTTCATCCCGGCCCAGCTGTTCCTGATCTACAGCAAGGAATCGGCCGTGCCCTTCCTGCTGACCGGCATCATCTACGCCGGCATCATGTGCGCCGCCATGACGGCCCTGTACTTCACATCCTGGGAGCGGCCGGCGCACGAGGTGGTGCAGGAACGTGCCGGCGGCCTGTGGAAGGCACTCAGGAAACTCGTGGCGGACATGATGTCCACCTTCCACCTGAAGATTTTCCGCAAGCACCTGGGCATGTATCTGTGGGGTTTCGGCGCGGAATGGCTGTTTGCCTCGATCTTCACCTACTTCATCATTTTCTGCATCGGGCAGGACAAGGCCACGGTGGGTTATCTGAACAGTTTCAGTTCGGTGATGCAGCTGATCTCGACGATGGCTTTCATCGGTTTCTGCATCAAGTTCGGTTTCGCACGGCCGTATCGCATTGCGCTGCTGGTGGTGTGCGGCAGCGTGCTGGCCTATGCGGGCCTTTATTACCTGGGCTGGTCCAAGGAGACCACCGTCATCGCGCTGTTCGCCGTGACGGCCGTGTTCGGCCTGGGCACGGGCGGCGTGTACTACATCCCCTGGACGGTCTACACCTTCCTGGCCGACGTGGATGAAGTGCTGACCGGCCGGCGCCGTGAGGGCATCTATGCCGGCGCGATGACCTTCGCCGGCAAGATCACCCGCTCGGCCATCGTGTTCGCGATGGGCTGGATCCTGGGCCAGTTCGGCTTCCTGTCCGGCCAGGCCACGCAGCCGGAAACGGCGGTCAACGCCATCCTCGGCATCTTCACCCTCGGCGTGATCGGCCTGGGCCTGGGCGGGGTGTACTACACCTACCAGATGAAGCTGGACCGCAAGAACCATGCGGTGCTGCTGAAGGAGATCGCGCGCGTCAAGGCGGGCGGCAGCATCGCCGATGCGCCGCCCGAGGCCCGCGCCGTGGCCGAGGAGCTGACCGGCTGGAAGTACGAGCAGTGCTGGGGCAACAACAAGCTGGCCCCGCAGGGCACCGAGGTGCCGGCGCGGGCCTGACGGCCTGCACCGGCTGCCTGAAGCGCTGGCCGCGGAAGCGCAGCACCAGCTCGCGCGGGCCGATCTGCTCCAGCAGCAGGTCAGGGCCCAGCTTGGCGCCCTCGCGCTGCACTTCGCCATTGATGATGACGAAGCGGCCGGCTGGATCCTCCGAGTAGACCGAGCCGCTGATTGCCAGCCGGGGCAACTCGCGCCGGATGTTCTCGGGCAGCTCGGCCAGGCGTGGCGGGGCGGCTTCAGCTGGGCGGCCAGCCAGTCGCGCAGCGGAGCGCCGTCGTCGGCGCGCTGCAGATAGCTCGGCGGCACGCGCCAGAAGGTCGTGAACTCGCCGCGCCAGGCGCTTGCTCCATGAACGGCGTGAAGACCACGGTCTGGACTCCGCGCTGATGGACAAGCTGGTGGCTTTCTACCGCCGCGCGGTCGTCGACTGGCGCGGGCCGCTCGCGGCGGGCACGCTGGATCGATCGCCCGGCATCGCACGGGTGGCGCTGCACCATGCCATCGCCACCGATGACGCCGGTCTGGTGGCCGAACTCGCCGCCGCTGGGGTCGACCTGCAGGGCTGGCTGCTGCACCGCTGATCCCGGCGGCGCGCAGTCTCAGCGCGTGCGCAGCGTGGTGACAAGCCCGTCGCAGGCCGCTTCCACCAGGTCCAGCACCTCCTCGAACCCCGCAGCGCCGCCGTAGTAAGGATCGGGCACATGGCGCTTGCCCATGTGCGGCGCGTAGTCCAACAGCAGCTTCAGCCGGTGCCGCTGGCTGGGCGGGCACAGCGCCTCGGCGTGGGCGAGGTTGTCGGCGTCCATCGCCAGCACGAGGTCGAAGCGCTCGAAGTCCTGCGCGATGAGCTTGCGCGCGCGCAGCGTGCTGAGGTCGTAGCCGCGCTTGGCCGCATGCGCCTGGCTGCGCTCGTCCGGCGGCGCGCCGACGTGGTAGCCGTGCGTGCCGGCCGAATCGACTTCGATGTCCAGGCCGGCGGCCTTGAGCTTGGCGCGCATGACGCCGTCGGCCGTCGGGCTGCGGCAGATGTTGCCCATGCAGAAGAAGAGGATGCGGCGTGTCATGGCCGCATTCTCTCCAGCCCTCAAAAGCGCATGTCCGCGCGCAGAGAAATGACCCGGAAGGTCTTGTTGCGCGACCAGCTCTCGGTCAGGTATTCGCGCAGCGTGCTGCTGTTGGTGCTGAGGCCTTCGGAGCGCGACTCGGCGTCGCGCGGCGTCAGGTTGGCCACGGACAGGCGCCAGTTGATGCCGTCGCGCACGGCGCCGCTGCTCCAGGACAGGTAGGCGTCGAACTGGCGCCGGGCTGTTTCCTCGCGGCGCAGCGTCTCGGTCTGCTGCACCTTGGTGGCCGGTACGTAGTTGGCGTTGAAGCCGCTGCCGAACTTCTGGCCCCAGGCGGTCCAGCGGTGGTCCAGGCCGGCATTGAAGCTGCCGCGCGGCTGCTGGTCGAGGCGGTTGTTGCGGCCCGGGATGCCCTGGACCTCGCTCTTGAAGACGGCGGCGTTGAAGCGCAGCAGCATCATCTGCAGCTCGGCCGGCGCGTCCTCCCACAACTCGTCCATGCGGGCCTTGAACTCGAACTCCAGCCCCATGGTGCGGGCGCTGCCCGTGTTGCGCGGCCGGCTGACCCAGCGCTGGGCGGTGTCCCAGCTCACCGTTTCCAGCAGGACCTGGCGGTTGACCACACCGCTGATGTTGCGCAGGAAGGCGCTGCCGGAAATGATGCCGCCGGTGGGCAGCCAGTGTTCCAGGCTGAGGTCCACGCCGGTGGCCAGTTCGGGCTTGAGGTCGGGGTTGCCGGCGCGGTCGGCATGGGTCTGGTAGTTGGGGCCGTCGGGGTAGGTGGTGTTGATGCTGGGCCGGGCGGCCAGGTCGTTCAGGTTGGGGGCGCGGTAGCTGCGCGTCAGCGCCAGCCGCACCTGGTCCTTGGGGAAGGCGGCGGGTTTCCACAGCACGTGGAACAGAGGCGACGTGACCTGCGAGACGTTGCGTGTCTCGGGCAGGGCGCCGGCGGCCGCGACGGTGGTCTCGATGCGCTCGTAGCGGATGCCGGCATAGAACGACCACTGCTTGCTGGGGCTCCACTCGTCCTGCGTGAAGGCGGCGAAGCGCTGGTTGCGCGTGGCCAGCGTGTTGCCGAAGCGCACCAGGCCCGGCAGCACGGCACCGTTGACCAGCGTGTCGACCACCTGCGAGCGCTGGCTGCGCTCGGCCTCCAGGCCGCTGACCCACTGGTGCTCCTGGGCCGTCTTCAGGCTCCAGCGACCGCTGAGGCTGGTCTGGTCTTCCTCCACCGAGCTGTGGTCGTCCTGGACGCGTTCGGTGGTGACGCCGCCGATGGTCATCGTGTCGCGGCGCTCGCTGTTGCGGGTGTTCTTGGAGGTGCCGGTGCCCAGCCGGAGGCTGAAGCTCTCGCCCGGCTGCGGCCGGTAGTCGGCCGACAGGTTCAGGCGCAGGTTGTGGTTCTTTGCGTCGTTCTCGCCGTGCACGTCGCGAAAGCGCGTGCCCTCGGAGTTGTACTGGCTGCTGCCCTCGTTCTGCGACAGGAAGAACGACGGCATGAAGTTGAAGCTCAGCGTGTCGCTGTACTTCCAGCGCAGCCGTGCATTGCCGTTGAGGCTGGTGTTCTGGCTCTCGCTGGTGCCGATCTGCGTGTTCTGCTCGGTGACCTCGCCGGTGGCGATGTCGGTGATGCGGTTGCCCGAGTCGACGTTGTTGTAGAAGCGGCGCACGGCGCCGTTGGTGGAGATGGCCCCCACGAACTCGTCGCCGTTGGGGCCGCCCCACTTCAGGTTGCGCGTCCAGCTGGCGTCGACCTGGGGTTCGTTGCGGTCCCAGCCCACGCCCAGGCGGACCTCGTGGTTGGACTTCTGCAGCGGCTCGCGCAGCACGATGTTGATGGTGCCGGCAATGGCCCGCGTGCCGGTGGCGGCGGTGGGCGCGCGGTAGATCTCGATGCGCTCGATCTGGTCGGGCGGCAGCTCTTCCACCGCGAAGCCCGGCGGCGGGCGCTCTTCGTCGATGAGGATCTGCGTGAAGCCGCTGCCCATGCCGCGCATGCGGATGTCTCCGCCGCGGCCGGCCCGGCCGCCGATGGTGACGCCCGGCAGGCGGCGCAGCACGTCGCCCAGCACGACGTCGCCGTACTTCTCCAGGTCTTCGCGCTCGATGACGATCTTGCTGGCCGTGCTGTTGCGGCGGCGGCTGTTGGCCGTCGGGCCGCTGCTGACCTCCACGCGGTCCAGCTTGTTGCCCGTTGCGTTGGCCGCGGGCGGCGGGGCCGGGGTCTTGGCGGCGGCCGGCTCGCCGGGGGTGTCGGCGGGCTTGGGGGCGGCTTGGGCCGCGGCCAGGCCGGTGGCACCCAGCAGGGCGAGCGGAAAGAGCAGACGTTGCATGGCGCGGATTCTGGGCCGCGACCCGTGGCAAGCCCATGGCGGAACGCTCACGCCGATGAGCGTAAGCACTCGCGAAACCTAGTTTTTCAAGGCTTTACAAGGCTTTGCCGGCGCCGCTCTTGGCAAGCGGCGTGCCGTCGTCCAGGCACGCCGCCGCCCGGCCTCAGAAGCGCCAGCCCAGGCCCACGCTGGCCAGCACCGGGTTGACCTTGAACTTGCCGGCCGACGCGCCGTTCGAGTAGACGGTGGTGTCGATGTCCACCTTCTTCAGGTCGAAGTTCAGGTAGGTGCCCTTGGCGACTTCCACGTCGGCGCCAACCTGCCAGGCCAGGCCCCAGCTGTTGCGCTTGATGCTGGGCTTGAGCGCCGCCTGAACGGCCGGTGCGAAGCTGACCGACGAGAAGTTCGTGTAGTTCACGCCGGCGCCGACGTAGGGGCGCACGGTGCCGGCGGGGTTGAAGTGGTATTGCAGCGTCAGCGTGGGCGGCAGGTGCTTCAGCGAGCCGATCTCGGCGCCGTTGGAGTACAGCCGCTGCTTCTGCGGATAGGTCAGGACCAGCTCGGCCGCGATGTTGGGCGCGAAGAACCAGCTGAAGTCGACCTCGGGCAAGGTCTTGTTGTTGATGGACAGGCCCAGGCCGGTGCCGTCCTTGTTGGCCGAATCCAGGTGCACGGCGCGCACGCGCACCAGCAGCGGGCCTTCGTCGGCGCGGGCCAGCAGCGGTGCGCCCAGCACGGCGGCGAGGGCGGCAAAGGTCGTGAACTTCTTGAACATCAATGGCTCCTGTGGATGGGGCGTGCCCCGATGGAAGCCATTGCAAGCCCGCGCGGCCCGTGCGGGTTTGATGCAGCGCAACATGGTCGCGGCAGCGCCATGGCGCGGCGCTGCCGCCTTGAAGTGCGTCAAGAAAATGCGGAACGCTTGCGTCGTCGCCGCAACACCCCCGCGGAGTGCTAGCGACCCAGGCCCAGGCGCTTGCAGAGTTCTAGCGTCAGCGCCGACTGGTTCAGCGTGTAGAAGTGGACGCCCGGCGCGCCGCCGGCGATGAGCCGCTCGCACAGCTTGGCGACCACGTCCAGGCCGAAGGCGCGGATGCTGGCCGCGTCGTCCATGAAGCCTTCCATCTTCATCTGCACCCAGCGCGGGATCTCGATGCCGTCGCGCTGCGCGAACTGCGCGATGCGGCCGTAGTTGTGGAAGGGCATGATGCCCGGCACGATGGGCTGGGTGACGCCCAGCTTGCGGGCCTCGTCGACGAAGTGGAAGTAGGCGTCGGCGTTGAAGAAGAACTGCGTGATGGCGCCGTCGGCGCCGGCACGCATCTTGTCGGCGAAGTGCTGCAGGTCGCGCGCCGCGTAGCGCTGCTGCGGGTGGGTCTCCGGGTAGGCCGCCACCTCGATGTGCCAGTCCTTGCCCTGGGTCTCGCGGATGAAGCTGACCAGCTCGGACGCGTAGCGGAACTCGCCCGCCGTGGCCGTGCCGCTGGGCAGGTCGCCGCGCAGCGCGACGACGCGGCGGATGTCCTGCGCGCGGTAGGTCGCCAGGATCTCGGCGATGTTCTCGCGCGTGGAGCCGACGCAGGACAGGTGCGGCGCGGCGTCGAAGCCCTGCGACGCGATGTCGGCGACGGTCGACAGCGTCTTCTCGCGCGTGGAGCCGCCGGCGCCGTAGGTGACGCTGAAGTACTGCGGATTCACCGCGCGCAGTTCCTGCACGACGGTCTTGAGCTTCTCGGTGCCGACGGGCGTGTTGGGCGGGAAGAATTCGATGCTGACCGGCGTCGTCATGGTTGTTGGATCCAGATGAAGAATTCGGTGTTGCCGTCGCCACCGGTAACGGGGCTTTCGAACCAGCCCTTGACGACGAGGTCGCGCTTCTCGGCGGCGGCCACGGCCTGTTCCTTGACCACGGCGTACTGCGACTTGTCCTTGACGATGCCGTTCTTGTTCAAGGCCTTGGGGCCGAGCTCGAACTGCGGCTTGATCAGCAGCAGCGCCTGGCCTTGCGGCTTGAGCCAGCCGGCCACGTGCTTGATCGTGCCGATCATCGAGATGAAGCTCAGGTCGCCCACGACGAGGTCGAAAGGCTCGGCGGGCACATAGTCCTTCACGTGCATGCCTTCGAGGGCCGTCACGCGCGGGTCGGCCTTCAAGGTCTCGTGCAGCTGGCCGTGGCCGACGTCGATGCCGGTCACGTGCGCCGCGCCGGCCTTGAGCAGCACGTCGGTGAAGCCGCCCGCGCTCTGGCCCATGTCCAGGGCCGAGAAGCCGGCCACTGACACGCCGACCTTGGCCAGCGCACCCTCGAGCTTGAGCCCGCCGCGCGAGACGTAACGCAGTTCGGCGTCGTTCGTCACGCGCATGGGGGTGGTCTCGGGCAGGTCCTCGCCGCACTTGCGCACGACGGTCCAGCCCTTGGGGCCTTCCCACTCGACCGCGCGTGCGTCGATCAGCCGCTGGGCAGCCGAGCGCGTGGGCGCCAGGCCAAGGGAAAGAAGCCGCTGATCAGCACGCATGGTCCGGTCTCGGTTCAGTCGACGGTCAGTCGATCAATAGCGGTAGGTGTCGGGCTTGTAGGGACCGGCCTTGCTGACGCCGATGTAGGCGGCCTGCTCGTCGGTCAGCTCGCTCAGCTGCGCGTTCAGCGTCTTGAGCTGCAGGCGCGCGACGTGCTCGTCCAGGTGCTTGGGCAGCACGTAGACCTGGCCCACGGCATAAGCGTCCTTGTGCGCGAACAGCTCGATCTGAGCGATGGTCTGGTTGGCGAAGCTCGACGACATCACGTAGCTCGGGTGGCCGGTGCCGCAGCCCAGGTTCACGAGGCGGCCCTTGGCCAGCAGGATGATGCGCTTGCCGTCCGGGAAGATCACGTGGTCGACCTGCGGCTTGATCTCGTCCCACTGGCACTTGGCTTCGAGCGACGCGACGTCGATCTCGTTGTCGAAGTGGCCGATGTTGCAGACGATCGCCTGGTCCTTCATCTTCGCCATGTGGTCGAAGGTGATCACGCTCTTGTTGCCGGTGGCGGTGACGAAGATGTCGGCCTTGTCGGCGGCGTAATCCATCGTGACGACGCGATAGCCTTCCATCGCGGCCTGCAGCGCGTTGATCGGGTCGATCTCGGTCACCCACACCTGCGCCGACAGCGCGCGCAGCGCCTGCGCCGAGCCCTTGCCCACGTCGCCGTAGCCGGCCACGACGGCGATCTTGCCGGCCACCATCACGTCGGTGGCGCGCTTGATGCCGTCCACCAGCGACTCGCGGCAGCCGTAC
>CBFGPX010000020.1:0-31311 GCA_965650725.1 uncultured Comamonadaceae bacterium
CGATGATCTTCTGGTGGCGGCGCTGCATGGAGCAGTCGCGCTCGCCCAGCCACACGGCGTTCTTGTGCGTGTCGGCCAGGATCTGGATCTCCACATGGCGCGGGTTCTCCAGGAACTTCTCCATGTAGACCTCGGGGTTGCCGAACGCGGCACCCGCCTCGGCGCGCGTGGTCTGCACGGCGTGCACCAGCGCCGCCTCCGTGTGGACGACGCGCATGCCGCGCCCGCCACCGCCACCTGCCGCCTTGATGATGACCGGGTAGCCCACCGAGCGCGCGATCTTGATGATCTCCTTCGGGTCTTCCGGCAGCGCGCCTTCGGAGCCGGGCACGCAGGGGACGCCCGCGCGGATCATGGCCTGTTTGGCCGAGACCTTGTCGCCCATCATGCGGATGGACTCGGGCGTCGGGCCGATGAAGGTGAAGCCGCTGCGCTCGACGCGCTCGGCGAAGTCGGCGTTCTCGCTGAGGAAGCCGTAGCCGGGGTGGATGGCCTCGGCGTCGGTCACCTCGGCCGTCGCGATGATGGCCGGCATGCTGAGGTAGCTCTGCGCCGACGGCGCGGGGCCGATGCAGACGGCCTCGTCGGCCAGGCGCACGTACTTGGCGTCGCGGTCGGCCTCGGAGTAGACGACGACGGACTTGATGCCGAGTTCGCGACACGCGCGCTGGATGCGCAGCGCGATCTCGCCCCGGTTGGCGATGAGGACTTTCTTGAACATCAGAAGTCCTTGCTTATTCGATGACGAACAGCGGCTGTCCGAACTCGACGGCCTGGCCGTTCTCGCACAGGATCTTGGTGATCGTGCCGGTCTTGTCGGCCTCGATCTCGTTCATGATCTTCATCGCCTCGATGATGCAGATGGCTTCGCCTTCCTTCACGGCCTGGCCTACGTCGGCGAATGCCTTGGCGTTGGGGCTGGATGCGCGGTAGAACGTGCCGACCATGGGCGACTTGACGACGTGACCGGTCTCGACCGCGGCGACCGGCGCGGGGGCGGCTGCGGCCACCGGGGCGGCTGAGGCGGCGGCTGCCTGGACCACGGGCGCCGCCGGCGCTGCGGCATAGACCGGCTGGACCGCGATGGCGGCGGCCGGGTCGGACTTGACGATGCGGACCTTGCCGTCGGCCTCGGTAATCTCCAGTTCGGAAATGTTGGATTCCGAGACCAGGTCGATCAGGGTTTTGAGCTTGCGCAGGTCCATGATGGGTGGCTCCAGGCGATGTAGTTGTTGTGAGAGAAGGGGCAAGTCCGGTGCCGCTCAGGCGCCGGCTTCCAACGATCCGAGGGCGTGGCGCAGCGCGAGGCGGTAGCCGTTCGCGCCCAGGCCGCAGATGACGCCGACCGCCAGGTCGCTCAGATAGCTGTGGTGGCGGAAGGCCTCGCGGCGGTGGATGTTCGACAGGTGGACTTCGATGAAGGGCAGGGCCACGGCCGCCAGCGCGTCGCGGATGGCGACGCTGGTGTGCGTGTAGGCGGCCGGGTTGATGACGATGAAGCGCGTGCCGTCGCTGCGCGCGGCCTGGATGCGGTCGACCAGCGCGCCTTCGTGGTTGCTCTGGAAGCTGACCAGCGTGGCGCCGGCTTCGGCCGCGATCGTGCTCAGTTCGGCATCGATCTGGGCCAGGGTCTGCGCGCCGTAGACCTCGGGCTCGCGGGTGCCGAGCAGGTTGAGGTTGGGGCCATGCAGGACGAGAACTTGCATCAAACACGTGACCGCGCGCCGTTGCCGGGGCTCTAGGGAGCGGTCACTAAATTGAGGAAGGGCGAACTTTACGCGTTTTGGCGCTGATTTCCCGCCGGATTGGGGAAATTCTCAGGTCGGGCGGTTCCGGAGGCGCGTTGGCGTCAGGTTCGCGCCAGCTCGCGCAAATCCTGCAGGTGCGTGACACCCAGGCGGCGCCAACTGACCTCGCCAGCCTCGTCGAAGACCACAGAAAACGGCAGGCCGCCGGCCGGGTTGCCCAGCTCGCGCACCAGGCCCAGGCCTTCCGGGCCGCCCAGCGCGATGGGGAAGTCCAACGGCGTCTTCTTCAGGAAGTCCTTCACCGGATCCGCCTGGTCGATCGCCAGGCCCAGCACCTGCCAGCCCTTGCCCTTGGCTTCGTTGAAGAACTGGTTGATCTCCGGCAGTTCCTTCACGCAGGGCGGGCACCAGGTGGCCCAGAAGTTGACGAGCAGCGGTTGGCCGCGCCAGCGCGCGACGTCCACCTCGGCGCCGTCGAGGCCCGGGAAACGGCGGGCCCAGAACGCCTCGGCGACGGCGGACGCGGCGGGCGGGTTGGCGCGGCGCCAGGCGAGGGAGGCGCCCAAGGCGGCGGCGCCGAGGCCGGCGCCGGCAAGCAGGAGGCGGCGGGTGATGGGGTTCATGGCGGGGGTGATTCTTCCAGCAAGGCCCGCAGCGCGCCCAGGTCACCGCGTTCGGTGCGGCCTCGGGCGTCGGGCTTCAGCGCGCCGCGCAGGTCGTCGAAGTCCAGGATGCTGAGGCACAGCGTGACGCGCTCCTGCAGCGCGGGGCAGGGCACGTCCAGCACCAGCATGTCCACGGCGCGGCCGCGCGGGCCGGCGGCTTCTGCCACGTCGAAGTCCAGGCCTCGGTCGAGCAGTGCGATCTCGGCGGCCTTGCTGTCGTCGCAGTACAGCTGCAGGTGGACGTTGGACAGCCGCGTCGCGGTGCCGCGCCAGACGGCGCCGGCCAGGTGCGGCCGGAACTCGGCCAGCCGCACCATCCACTGGGCGGCCAACTCGCGCAGGGCGCGCAGCTCGGCGGGTTGCGTCTCGGCGTGGAAGATGGCGATGTGCTCGCGCACGGCATCCTCGACCTCGTCGTTGCCGGGCAGTGCCGCTGACCGCGACAGACCCAGGTCACGCACGGCGCGCTGCTTGGCGGGCCCCCAGTCCATGCCCTCGTCGACGATGAGGCGGGCGGCGGCGGCGGCGATTTCCCCGGGATCACTCATGGCAGTTGTGCGCTGGGCATGCGCCCCACGATGAGGGCGGCGCGACCCAGCACATAGGGCGAACCGGGCTGGCGCTCGAAACGCTTGGGCGCCGGCAGCATGACGGCCAGCCGGGCGGCCTCGAAGGCGCCCAGCCGCGCCGCATCGGTGCGGAAATAGTGGCGGGCGGCGGCCTGGGCGCCGAACAGTCCTTCGCCCCATTCGACGCTGTTCAGATAGATCTCCAGGATGCGCTGCTTGCTCAGCAGGCCTTCCAGCATCAGTGTCAGCACCAGCTCCTGGCCCTTGCGCAGCAGCGTGCGCTCGCCGGACAGGAACAGGTTCTTCGCCAGCTGCTGCGTGATCGTCGAGCCGCCGATGACCTTGGCCGGCGCCTTGGCCTTGCGGGCCTCGGCACGGGCCTGCGCCTTCTCGTTCTTTTTCCAGGCACCCTTCAGCGCGTCCCAGTCGACGCCGCCATGGTCCGCAAACGAGTCGTCCTCGCTGGCGATGACGGCGCGCTTCAGCGTCTTGGGCAACTGCTCGTCATCCACCCACTGCTGGGACCAGGCCACCCGCTGCTTCTCGGTCGCCAGCCGGATGACCTCGCTGCGCTGGAAGCTGGTGGATTGCGGCGCGAGCACATTCATCAGTGCGATGCGCCCGGCAAACCACAGCTGCAGGCACAGCACGGTCAATGCCAGCACAGCCAGCAGGCGGCCGAGGTGTCGCATCACAGCGTGGCCCTCAGCGCTTTCAGCACCGGCGCCGTGTCGGGGCGCACACCGCGCCAGAAGAAAAAGGCCTCGGCCGCCTGCTCGATGAGCATGCCCAGGCCGTCGCGCGGTTCGGCACCGTGGGCGGCGGCCCAGTCCAGGAAGCCCTGGGCCTTGGGGCCGTACATCATGTCCAGTGCCAGCGCACCGGGCTTCAGCACGCGTGCGTCCACCGGCGCGGCGGCACCGGCCAGGCTGGTGCTGGTGGCGTTGATGACGATGTCCTGCGCGGCCGGCGCCTCGGCCAGCGTCGCCGCGGCCAGCGGCACGCCGAGATGGGCGTGGCTGGCGACCAGCGCCTGCGCCTTGTCCAGCGTGCGGTTCACGATGGTGATGCGCGCGGGCCTGGCCGCGATCAACGCGCCCAGCGCGCCTGCGCTCGCACCGCCAGCGCCCACCAGCAGCACCTGCAGGCCGGCGAGTGTTCGGCCAGCGTTCTTCTGGATGTCGTTGACCAGGCCGGCCCCGTCGGTGTTGTCGCCGGTCCAGCCCTCTGCGTCGAAGCGCAGCGTGTTGACGGCGCCGCCCAGCTGCGCCCGCTCGGTGCGCTTCGCGGCCAGCGCGAATGCGTCGAATTTGAACGGCACGGTGATGTTGCAGCCCTTGGCGCCGGCCGCGACGAAGGCGCGCAGCGTGGCCTCGAAGCCATCCAGCGGCGCCAGCAGGCGTTCGTAGCTCAGCGCCTGCCCGGTCTGCTCGGCAAACATCGCATGGATGGCTGGCGAGCGGCTGTGCTCGACCGGGTTGCCGACGACGGCGTATCTATCAGTCATGGTTGTCCACTCAAAGTCGTTTCCAGCCCCTCGTCGCGCGTGAACTTGAAGCGCGACGTGATGACCAGCACCTCGGCGCCCTTCAGCATCTCCTGGTTGAAGTTGCCGAAGGGCGAGGCCGCCTGCACGATGGCGATGGCGCGCCGGTCCAGCGTGTTGTTGCCACTGGAGGCCAGGATGTCGGTCTCCAGCACGCGGCCCTTGTGGTCGATGTGGATGTTCATCGTCAGCTCGCCGTAGAGCTTCTTTCCGCGGGATTCGGGGAAGTCGCGCGTGCCGCGCTCCTCGATGCGGCGGCGCAGGCCGTCGTAGTACTGCGCGTAGACGACCTCGCGCGTGGCCGGGCTGATGTAGCGCTTGCGCGGCCGGGCGCTTTCCTCGTTGACGCGCTTCTCGATCTCGGCGAGCAGGTCCACCAGCTGGCGGCGCTTCTCGGCCTGGGCGCGCTCGCGGGCGTCGGTCTTCTCGCGGCGCGGGTCGGGCGGCGGCAGCAGCGCCAGGTCGCGGCGCAGCTGGGTCAGCAGCTGCTGCTGTTGCTGCTGCAGGTTGGCGATCTGCGAACTCTGCGACTGTGCGGCGTCGCCCACTTCGCTGTGGCGCGCCGGCGGCAGCGGCGACGTGGCGCGGCCGGTTTCCAGGTTGCCGCCGCCGGCCAGGTTGGCCTGGGCCAGCGCGGCGGCCTTGGTGGGCGGCTCGTTGGAGCGGGTGTTGACCAGCACCACCTCCAGCGGCGTGTCCTGGAAGATGCGGTTGAAAGCCGTCGGTGCCGCGAAGCGCAGGCTGAGCAGCACCACATGCACGCCCAGCGAGAACGCAAGGGCGATCTGCAGCGTGCTCAGCTTGCGCATCAGCTCTGAGGCGCCTCGGCCGGTGCGGCCTCGCCGGAGCTGTCGTTCAGGTCGATGGCCAGCGCGATCGGCGTCGCCGCGGCCTCCAGCTCCTCGTCGTCGCCCTCGGGCTCGTCGGCCGCCGGCGCTTCGTCCAGGCGCTCGATCAACGTCGCATGCACGTCCAGCGTCATCTCGTCCAGGCCGGTGATGCGCACCTTGACGTGGCTGCCGCGCGGCAGCGGTTCGCAGCCCAGTGCCTTGAACACCAGCGGCAGGTCGTCGGCCCGCACCAGGCCTTCCTTCATGACGGTGGCGGTCAGCTCGCCGTGATCGGCGAGGCCGCTCTGCTGCAGCCAGCGCAGCGTCCAGAAGCGCTCGATGCCGTTCTGGAAGCCGTTGTAGGCGGCGTAGGCGGCCTCGAAGCCCGAGATGATGGAGAACAGTGCCGCGTCCTTGGGCTTGAACGGCGCGACCAGCGCGGCCGTCTTGCCGTGGCGGGCCGCCGCGATGATCTGCCACTGGTTGACCAGGTCCACGTAGCGGCGCAGCGGCGAGCTGGCCCAGGTGTAGCTGGCCACGCCCATGCCGGCGTGCGGCAGCGCCTTCACGCCCATGCGCACCTTGATGCCGGGCGCCAGGCTGGCCTGGCTGCGGTAGATGCCGGGCAGGCCCAGTTCGGCCAGCCAGCCGCCCCAGGCGGAGTTGGCCAGGATCATGGCCTCGGCCACGATCAGGTCCAGCGAGCTGCCGCGCGCGCGCACGCTGATCTCGACGGACTCGCTGCCGTTGGGGGGCTCCATGCGCTCGCCGGCCAGGCGGAAGTTGTAGTCCGGTCGGTTGAAGTTCTCCGGCTTGCCGCGCACCACTTCGCGCTGTGCCTTCAGCACCTTGGCCAGGCGCCAGCAGAAGGCCAGCTCGGGCGCGAAGGCGTAGTCGGCCGGCGCCTCGCCCGACAGCGTGGCGTCGGTGACGATGCCGTCCAGCTTGTCGTGGCGCAGGTTGGCGGCGATGTGCACGCGCTCCAGCTTGGTTTCCCTGGCCGTGATCGCCAGCGTGGCCTCGTCCATCGTGAAGTAGATGGACACGGCCGGGCAGTCGCGGCCTTCGATCAGCGTGTAGGTCTGCACGACCTCGTCGGGCAGCATGGTGATCTTCCAGCCCGGCATGTAGACGGTGGACAGGCGCTCGCGGGCGACCTTGTCGACGGCTGAGTCCGGCGTGATGGCCAGGCCGGGTGCCGCGATGTGCACGCCGAAGGTGACCGTGCCGGTGCCCAGGCCCTGCACCGACAGTGCATCGTCGATCTCGGTGGTCTGCGAATCGTCGATGGAGAAGGCCTGCACCGGGCTCAGCGCCAGCTCATCCTTGATCTCCGGCGCCGTCAGCGCGGGGAAACCGACGCCCTTGGGAAAGTTCTCGAACAGGAAGCGCTTCCAGTGGAACTGGTAGGCGCTGGTGATCGCGCCGGCGCCCTGCAGCAGGTCCAGCGGCGCCTTGTGCGAGCGCTTGGCGGCTTCGACAACGGCCTTGTACTCGGGGCCGTTCTTGTCGGGCTTGAACAGGATCTTGTAGATCTGGTCCTGGATGGGCTGCGGGCAGGTGCCCTTCACCAGTTCCTCGGCCCAGGCCTCGATCTGCAGCGCCTGCTGGCGCTTGCGCTCTATGCCCAGCAGCGCGGCCTTGACCGTCTCCTCGGGGGCCTTCTTGAACTGACCCTTGCCGGCGCGGCGGAAGTAGTGCGGCGCGTCGAACAGCCGCATCAGCGCGGCGGCCTGCTGCACGACGCCGGCCTTGGCGTCGAAATAGTCCTTGGCGAGATCGACAAAGCCGAACTCGCCCTCGGGCGCGAACTCCCAGGCCAGGTCCAGGTCGATGTCGTCGGCCAGCTTGCGGGCCTCGGCCAGCAGCACGGCCGGCGCCGGCTGCTCGAACTTCAGCAACACATTGGCGGCCTTGACCTTGACCCGCTTGCCCGAGTCCAGTTCCACCTGCATCGAGGCATCGGCCTCACTCATCACCCGGCCGGCGAGGAATTTCCCGGCGTCGTCAAACAGCGCAAACATAAGCGGGCGATTGTCGCCTCAGCCCAGCAGGTGTTTGCCAAGTCCCGGCAGATGGGCTTCGAAGTCCGTCAGGCCATGGTCGCTGCCTTCCAACACCTCGCCATCGCAGCCGGCGTAGCGCGCCAGCATCTCGCGCCAGTCCAGCAGCTCGTCGCCCTTGGCGATCAGCGCGTAGTAGCGCGCCGGCTTCGTCAGCCGAGCCGGCGGCGCCAGCGCGGCCAGCTCGGCCACGTGCTGCGCCGTGAACTCGAACTTCAGCTCGGGGTCGTGCCAGGCGGTCAGCGTGCCGATGTGGCGGGCCAGGTCGCGCGCCGGGTCCACGGCCGGGTTCAGCACGGCCACGCGCCAGCCGCGGTGGGCCGGCTGCTCGGCCAGCGAGGTGGCATAGAACCCGCCCAGCGAGCTGCCGATGACGGCGGCGCCGCCCGCGGGCCAGCCGGCCACGAGGTCGACCACCAGCGCCATGGCCTCGCGTGGCGACGCTGGCAGCTGCGGGCAGGCGAAGATCAGGCCGGGTCTCTCGGCCGCCCAGGCCGCCATGCGGCGCGCCTTGGCGGAGCCCGGCGACGAGCGGAAACCGTGCAAATAGAGCAGATGGGTCAGTGACATGACGGAAGTTTTTGCGTGAACTTTTGCAGCTCCGCGACGGGGACGGAATCGGATTGACGCCAGTGTCGCCGCGCTTAAAGTGACCGGCTTTCGTTTCCTTCGGACACAGCTCATGACCCCGATGTCGCGTTCCGTCCTGGCCTCCGCCGCGCTACTCGCGCTGGTGGCAGCGGCCCAGGCCCAAACCCCGTCCGCCGCACCAGCCGCCGCTGCTTCCGGCCCTGCTGCCGCAGCGCCCGCCGCGCGCCCGCCCGCCGACCCGACGGCTCCCAAGCCGTTTGCCGACATCATCAAGGGCGCCAAGGAGCAGCCGGGCCTGTTCCCGGTCTGGCGCAGGGACGAGAAGGTCTGGATCGAGATCCCGAAGGAAGCCTTCAACAAGCCCTTTCTGTTGAGCGTCAACGTCGCCAACTCCATCGGCGAGCGCGGCCTGTACGCCAGCCAGATGCTGGGCGACGAGATGGTGGAGTGGCGCCGCATCGGCAACCACGTGCAGCTGATCGCGCTGAACACCAAGTTCCGCACTTCCAACGCCGACAGCAAGCTGGTGCTGGAGCAAGCCTTCTCGCCCAGCCTGGTCACGGCCGGCCCGGTCGCGAGCGCCGACCACCCGGATCGCAAGTCCGTGCTGGTGGACGCCAGTGCGCTGCTGCTGGGCGACATTCCTGGCTATTCCACGCGCCTGGAGGCGGCCTACCGCCTGCCGTTCGCGCCCGACCGCGCCAACTCCTTCATCGAGGCCACGCGTGCCGACGCCCAGATCACCACGCTGACCTCGCGCGTGCACTTCGCGACGCCGCGCATCCCCGCGCCGCCGCTGACGCCCGCTCCGGTGCCCGTGCCCACGCCGCCGCAGGCCACGCCGGACCCGCGTTCGATGTTCTTCAGCTTCGTCTACAGCTTCCGCGCGCTGCCCGAAGTGCCGGCGGCCATCCGCCATGCCGACCCGCGTCTGGGTCATTTCATGGAGAGCTACAGCAACCTGGGCGACGACACCAAGGCCAACACGCGCGTGCACATGGTGAACCGCTGGCGCCTGGAGAAGAAGGACCCGAACGCCGCGCTGTCGGAGCCGGTCCAGCCCGTCGTCTACTGGATGGACAAGAACATTCCGCCCAAGTACCGCGAGGCGGTCAAGGCCGGCATCCTGGAGTGGAACAAGGCCTTCGAGAAGATCGGCTTCAAGGACGCCATCCAGGCCAGGCAGCAGCCCGACGATGCCGACTGGGACAACATGGACTCGACGCACGCGTCCGTGCGCTGGTTCACCGGCTCCGATGTGGGCTTCGCCATCGGCCCCAGCAACAAGGACCCGCGCACCGGTGAAATCCTCGACGCCGACATCGGCATGAGCGACGTGTTCGGCCGCGGTTCGCGCCGCCTGGCCGCGGACGACGTGGCCGGCCATGGCCACAGCCACGCGCACGACCACTCGCAGGGCGCCAGCTGGATGGGCGAGCGCAGCCGCGCGCTGGCCGAGCAGCAGTGCACCTACATGGCCGACCAGGCCTCCGAGTTCGGTTTCGCGATGGAACTGCTGGCGCTGCGCGACGGCATGGACATGAACGGCCCGGAGGCCGAGGCGCTGGCCCAGGCCGTCGTGAAGGACGTCATCATGCATGAGGTCGGCCACACGCTGGGCCTCAAGCACAACTTCCGCTCGTCCACGACCATCACGCAGGCGCAGCTGAAGGACAAGGCCTGGACCGCGGCCAACGGCATCTCCAACTCGGTGATGGACTACAACGCGTACAACCTGCCGCTGAAGGGCGAGGCCCGCTCCACGCTGACCAACACGACGCTGGGCGCCTACGACTATTGGGCCGTCGAGTATGCCTACAAGCCCATCGCCGCCGGCCAGGAGGCCGCGGAGCTGGCCAGGATCGCCGCGCGCTCGACCGAGCCGCAGCTGGCCTACGGCGACGACTTCGACCAGGGCGTGGGCGGCATCTACGACGGCTACGACCCGCGCAGCAACCAGCGCGATCTGGGCGACGACCCGCTGGCCTATGCCAAGAAGCGCCTGAAGCTGAGCCAGGAGCTGTGGGAGCGCGTGCAGACGCGCAAGCCCGAGGCCGGCGAGGACCCGCTGCGCAGCCGCCGCTCGGTGCTGGAGTCGTTCCGCCAACTGGGCATGACGGCCAACAACGTCAGCAAGTACGTGGGCGGCCTGCAGGCCGAGCGCATCGTGCCGGGCGTCACGCCGGGCCAGGCCTTCAAGCCGGTGGACACGGCGCAACAGCGCGAGGCCCTGCGCTTCATCGCCACCGGCCTGCTGTCCAGCGACGCGTTCAAGTTCAAGCCCGAGTTCCTCGCCGCGCAGACGCTGGACTACAACGAGTGGGAACGCGGCCTGCCGCTGTCCATCCCCGACAGCGTCAGCGCGCTGCAGGGCCGCGTGCTGGACCGCCTGATGTCGCCCAACACCGCGCGCCGCCTGATCGACCAGGGCAGCTACCTGCCGGAAGCGCAGCGCAAGAGCGCCGTGTCGCTGAGCGAGGTGTACGCGACGCTGCAGGGCGCCATCTTCAGCGAGCTGAAGACCGGCGCCGAGATCGACCGCATGCGCCGCAGCCTGCAGCGTGAGTACATCAAGCGCCTGCAGGCGCAGCTGAACCGCTCGACCAATGGCGCGACGGTCTACGCCGACGCGTTCTCGATGGCGCGCTGGCACGCCAGCCAGCTGGCCGGCGAGCTGCGCACGGCATCGGCCAAGCCCGGCCTGTCGGTCGAGACGCGTGCCCATCTGGCCGAGTCGCTGGACCTGCTGAACAGCATGCTCAAGGCCACGCTGACGCGCAGCTGATCGCGCGGCTAGCGCAGCTTGAGAAGGCCGGCATCCGTGCCGGCCTTTCTTCTTGGTGACTAGGATGCGCGCAGGAGGAGCAGTACCCATGAACGACAGCGCGCAGTTCAATCAGGCAGGCGCCGGCAACCTGCCGGGCCATCTGGGCATCGTCATCACCGAGGTCGATGGCAGCGAGATCCGCGCCGAGCTGGTCGTGCGGCCGGAACTGATGGCGCCCAACGGCTTCCTGCATGCGGGCAGCGTCGTCACGCTGGCCGACACCTGCGCGGGCTATGGCTGCATGGCCAACCTGCCGCGTGGTGCCAGCGGCTTCACGACGGTGGAGTTGAAGTCCAACCACATGGGCACCGCCCGCGAGGGCAAGATCAGCTGCGTGGCCCGGCCGGTGCATCTGGGTCGCACGACGCAGGTCTGGGACGCGGTCGTCACCCACCAGGACACGGGCAAGACGCTGGCGCTGTTCCGCTGCACGCAGATGGTGCTGTACCCCAAGTGAGGGGGCCGGCGCGACGATGTCCCTTGTTCTAGGGCCGTCTTCTCACCGTCCTGCGGGCAGACTCGCGCCCATGAAAAATCTGCGCCTGCTTGTCGTTCCCGCCGTCGTCCTGCTGCTGGCCGCGTGCGGCAAGTCATCCACGTCGCTGGGCGAGGGCGGCTCCGTCATCAGCGGCTCGGCGGGCCCGGCGGGCGCGCACAAGGCCAGCCGCGAGCTGGTCAGGTGCGACGCGCCGGTGGCCACGTTGGCGCTGGTCGAGAACCCCAACGGCTATGCCTATTCCGGCTACCAGTTGCCGTCCAGCCCGGTGCCGCTGGTGCGGTTGCTGGCGCAGCAGAGCGGCTGCTTCCGCGTCGTGGACCGCGCAGCCGGCCTGAAGGCCACCGTGCGCGAGCAGGAGCTGAAGGAGTCCGGCGTGCTGCGGCAGACCGGCAATACGGTGGCCAAGGGCAAGGGCTACGAAGCCCAGTACAGCCTGACGCCCAGCCTGACCTTCAGCGAGCAGGACGCCGGCCGGCAGATCGGCGGCATCCTGGCCGCCATTCCCTACCTGAACAAGCTCGTGGGCGCGGCCGAGCAGGTCAAGCTCAAGCAGGCGCAGGCCGCGCTGCTGCTGACCGACAACGAGACCACCGAACAGGTCGCCGCATCCACCGGCTCCGTGGAGGTGGCCGATCTGGGTGTGGGCGGCGCCGTGCTGGGCAAGCTGGGCGGCGCGGCCGGTGCGGGCTGGAGCAATTCCAACGAGGGCAAGGTCATCGCGGCGGCCTTCCTGGACGCGCACAACCAGCTGGTGGCGCAGGTGCGCGAGCTGCAGGCCAAGGAGTTGCCGCCAGAGGTGGCCAAGCGCACGCGTCAAGGCGGCTGAGGTCGCTATGCTTTGGCCATGCAGTTGGCCAAGCCCTTCAAGATTCCCGAGTCGGTCCTCGTCGTCATCCACACGCCCGAGCTGCAGGTGCTGCTGATCGAGCGCGCCGACCACCCCGGCTACTGGCAGAGCGTGACCGGCTCCAAGGACAGCCCGGACGAGCCGCTGGCCGAGACGGCGCGCCGCGAGGTGCTGGAGGAGACCGGCTTCGACATCGACGCCCTGGGCGGCGAGCTGGCGGACTGGCGGCTGGCCAACGTCTACGAGATCTACCCCCAGTGGCGGCACCGTTATGCGCCCGGCGTCACGCGCAACACCGAACATGTTTTCGGCCTGCAGTTGCCCGCGGCGCTGACGCCCCGGCTGGCGCCGCGCGAGCACCTGGCGTGGCTGTGGCTGCCCTGGCACGAGGCGGCCGACCGCTGCTTCTCGCCGTCCAATGCCGAGGCCGTGCTGCAGCTGCCCCGGTTCAGTGCCGCCTCCCTGACATGAGCCCGCTGCGCCCCGCCCCGCACTCCCCCGGCGACGTGCTGCGGGTGGCCACCTACAACATCCACAAGGGCGTGCGCGGCCTGGGCCCGGCCAAGCGGCTGGAGATCCACAACCTGCAGATGGGTGTGGAGGCGCTGGATGCCGACCTCGTCTGCCTGCAGGAGGTGCGTCTGTTCCACCACCGCGAGGCGGCCTATTTCGACCGCACCTGGTTCGGCTGGCCCGAGAAGGGCCAGGCCGAGTTCCTGGCGCCCGACGGCTACGAGGTGGCCTACCGCACCAACGCGACGACCCGGTTCGGCGAGCACGGCAACGCGCTGCTGTCGCGCTGGCCCATGGGCGACATCGGCCACCACGATGTGTCCGATCACCAGTTCGAGCAGCGCGGCCTGCTGCATGTGCCGGTGCATTGGCAGGGTGCCATCGTGCACGTGGTCGTCGCCCACTTCGGGCTGATCCACGCCAGCCGCGTGCGCCAGGTCGAACGCCTGGCCGCCTTCGTCAAGGACCATGTGCCCGACGGCGCGCCGGTGCTGGTGGCCGGGGACTACAACGACTGGGGCGAGCGCCTCGACCCGTCGATGCGCGTGCACGGCCTGCGCCGCGCGGCGCCGCCCCACGGCCGGGCGCGCGCCGCCACCTTCCCGTCGCGGCTGCCGGTGTTTTCGCTGGACCGCGTCTACATGCGCGGCCTGCGCTGCACCGGCGTGCAGGTGCCGCGCGGGCCTTCGTGGGCGCGCATGTCGGACCACTTGCCGCTGGTGGTGGAGCTGGCCTTGGAATGAGGCGCCTGGGCTCAAGGCGGCGCAGCCGTCGCAGGTCGGCCGACACCGGCTTCGTCGGCGGCAACCAGGTCGAGCTGCTGCGCGGCGGCGACCAGCTGTTCCCGCGCATGCACGCCAGCATCGCGCAGGCGCAGCGCGAGGTCTGGCTGGCCACCTACATCTTCCACGACGACGCCACCTCGCTGGCGCTGGCCGACGCGCT
This sequence comes from uncultured Comamonadaceae bacterium, assembly GCA_965650725.1. Classification (GTDB taxonomy): domain Bacteria; phylum Pseudomonadota; class Gammaproteobacteria; order Burkholderiales; family Burkholderiaceae_C; genus Pelomonas. The sequence continues at coordinate 13,644 of CBFGPX010000020.1, forward strand.
GATCGCGGCGGACCGGCGCGGCGTGCGCGTGAGGGTGGTGGTGGACGGCTTCGGCAGCGGCGCCAGCCTGGCCTCGCTGCGCGCGCGCTTCGAGGGCACGGGCGTGGCGCTGGCCGTGTTCCGGCCCATGGACCGCTGGTGGCGCTGGTTCCAGCGCGGCCAGCTGCGCCGCCTGCACCAGAAGCTGTGCGTGGTCGACCACGAGGTCGCGTTCGTCGGTGGCATCAACGTCATCGACGACCGCGTGGACCTGCACCACGGCGCCACCGAGCTGCCGCGGCTGGACTACGCGGTGGAGGTGGTCGGCGGCCTGGTCGAGGCCATGGCGCAGAGCGTGCGCTCCATCTGGTCGCGCGCCTGGCTGGGCCGCGAGTTCGACGACGCGTTGCTGGACTACGTGCCGCTGCGCCGCCGCTTCAGCCTGTGGCTGACGCAGATCTGGCGCGGCCCGCAGCGGCTGCCGGCCAGCGTGCCGCACCTGCCGCCGGTGTGCGCCGCCTTCGTGCTGCGCGACAACCTGCGCCGCCGCCGCACCATCGAGCATGCCTACGTCGACGCGATACGCGGCGCGCGCCGCAGCGTGGACATCATCTGCCCCTACTTCTACCCCGGCCAGCGCCTGCGCCAGGCCCTGCGTGCCGCCGCCCGGCGCGGCGTGCGCGTGCGGCTGCTGCTGCAGGGCAAGCTGGATTACCGTCTGGCGGGCTGGGCCGCCGAGGCGCTGTACGCCGATCTGATCGGCCACGGCATCGAGATCTACGAGTACACGCCCGCCTTCCTGCACGCCAAGGTGGCCGTCGTCGACGAGCACTGGGCCACGGTGGGCAGCTCCAACATCGACCCGCTGTCGCTGCTGGTCAACCTGGAGGCCAACGTGGTGGTGCTGGACCGCCGCTTCGCGGCGCGGCTGGCCGGCGAGATGGACGTGGCCATCGCGCAGTCCGAGCGCGTGGGCGAGCAGCGCGGCACCGGCTGGCGCGCGCTGCTGCACCGCGCCGTGGTGGCGTGGTTTGCCTATGTGTTCCTGCGCGTGGCCGGGGCGGTCGGGCGCTACTGAGCGCGCCCCAGGGCTGCCGCTTTGCGTCAGGCCCTCGTCAACTTTGTGCAGCCTGGGCAGATCGGGTGCTGGCATCATCCCCCGTACAAAAAGATACACGGGGGGCTGGGGTGGATCGATCGTTTCCTGGTGAGTCGGAGCGCGAGTTCGCGCAGCTGCTGGATCTCGTCTACGAGGCATCGCTGGAGCCGACACGCTGGCCGCAGGCGCTGGCCCGTGCGGCGGACTGGCTGGGCGCTTCGCGCTCCCTGTTGTTCACGCCCGGCGCGGCCATCGATGCCGACGGCTTCTTCTACTCCCACGGCGTCAGCGCAGAGGAGATGACGATCTGGAGTTCGCGCTACGTGGGGCAGGACTTCTGGACCGCGCGGGCCGTGGAGCGCGGGCTGGCCTACGAGGGCGGCATCTTTCGCGACAGTGACCTGTCCAACCGCCAGGAGCTGCTGGCGTCGGACTATTACCGCGAGCACCTGGTCCGCATGGACATAGGCTGGCTGCTGTCCGGCGTCATCCTGGCGCCGCCGGACGGCCATCTGCCGGTGGTCGTGCTGTCCAACTACCGGGGCGTGCAGGCGGAAGGCGGTTTCGACGACGTCGCGCGCGCCCGCATGGCCCTGCTGCTGCCGCACCTGTCGCGCGCGCTGGCCGTGATGCTGAGGCTGAGGCGGGCCGAGCACCAGGCGGCCGCCAGCGCCGGGGCGCTGGACGCGCTGAGCTGCGGCGTCGCGTTGCTGGACCGGCAGGGGCGTGTCGTGCATGCCAACCAGCGTGCTGAAAGCATCTGGCGCGCGACGGACGGCCTGCGGCGCGATGCGATGCGGCACCTCGCCATCGATGGCGCCGCCGCGCGCCGCGCCTGGCAGGCCGCGCTGCAGGCCACGCTGGACGGGGCCGGGCGCGTGGCTCATTTTTCCGAGGCCTTGAACGTGCCGCGTTCGTCGGGCTCGGGCAGCTATCTGCTGCAGCTGTCCCGACTGTCGGTCGGCGACCGTTTCGGGCCTCTGGCGGGCGATGCCTGCGTCATCGTGTTCATCACCGACAGCGAGCGCCGCCAGGAACCCGATGCGGCGGTGTTGATGCGCCTGTACGGCCTCAGCGCCGCCGAGGCGCGCACGGCGCAGGCGCTGGCCGGCGGCGCCAGGCTGGCCGACGCCGCCGTCGCGGTGGACCTGAGCGTCAACACCTTGAAGACCCAGCTCAAGCAGATCTACGCCAAGACCGGCTGCGCCAGCCGCGCCGAGTTGACGCGGCTGCTGCTGAGCGTGGCGAGCGTCGGCGACGGCCAGGCCGCCGGCTGATCTCAGCGGCGCCGACGGCGCAGGGCGGCGAGGCCGGCGAGCGCCAGGCCGGCCAGGGGCAGAGTGCCGGGCAGGGGCAGGGCGTTGCTGGTGACGGCGGCGTCGCGGTACAGCCAGTAGCCATTGGGGGCATCGCCGGCATCGCGATGCACGAGATTCGCCGTGCCGGCGCCGTCCACCCGAGACGTCAAGTTGTCCTTGATGTCCATGACCGAGGCCGTGTAGCGATAGTTCAGCGAGGCAGGCTGATCGCGCACAAAGCCCATGACCCACGCGCCGGACTCATTCAGCCAATTGGCGTCGAAGTAGCCCGCATCCCCGCCAACGCCGTCGACGTCAATGAAGGCGGCCGCCCAGGTCGAACCCGAGGGGCCTGATGCCGAACCGTAGCCGGTTGCCGTGTTGCCGGTCATCGGGATGCTCGTCTGCACGAAGAGCTGATATACATCGGCGTTCACGGCGAAATGCCAGCCTTCCAGTTGGATGTTCCCGACACTGCCGCTGCAGAGGCCCTGGCTGCCCGAGCAGGCCGCCTTGATGTCGGTGTAGGCCAGCCCCACCGTCTCCTTGACCTGACGCCATTCGCGCCCGTTCGAGTCGGTGTAGGCGACGACCGGGGCGGCCATGGCTTGCTGAAGGCCGGCGGCCAGCAGTGCCGCGCCAAGCCATGTGAAGTTTGCTGCTGTTGTCATGCGCCCTCGTTGCTGAAAGTCGTTGTTGTGCGGGTGGATTCTGGAAACGGCGGGCGATGGGGTCTTCACCCGCTCGGGTGAAAGCGCGGAGCCGGCCCCGCTGATGCGGGGGGCTCAGCCCGCGAAGCCCGGTGCCGCGGGCGCCTTCAACTCGCCGGCCTGCACCAGCGCCGCCGCCCGCTCGATGTCCGGTGCCAGGTAGTGGTCGGCCGGGCTGCTGGCGCAGTCCCGGCGCAGCCGCGCGTGCAGGGCCTCGACCGGCGCCGAGCTTTGCAGCGGCCGCAGGAAGTCGATGCCCTGCGCCGCGGCCAGCAGCTCGATGGCGACGATGTGGGCCGTGTTGTCGATCATGGCGTGCAGGCGGCGCGCGGCGAAGGTGGCCATGGAGACATGGTCTTCCTGGTTGGCGCTGGTGGGCAGGCTGTCCACGCTGGCCGGGTGGGCCAGGCTCTTGTTCTCGCTGGCCAGCGCCGCCGCCGTCACGTGGGCGATCATGAAGCCGCTGTGCAGGCCGGCGTCCGCCGTCAGGAAGGGCGGCAGGCGCGAGATGCCAGGGTCGATCAGCATCGCGATGCGGCGCTCGGCGATGGCGCCGACCTCGGCGATGGCCAGCGCCAGGTTGTCGGCGGCAAAGGCGACCGGCTCGGCGTGGAAGTTGCCGCCGCTGATCATCGTGTCCTCGAACACCAGCGGGTTGTCGGTCACCGCATTCGCCTCGCGCACCAGCACCTGGGTCGCATGCCGTGCCTGGTCCAGGCAGGCGCCCATGACCTGGGGCTGGCAGCGCAGGCAGTAGGGGTCTTGCACGCGCTCGTCGCCCTCGCGGTGCGAGGCGCGGATGGCGCTGTCGGCCAGCAGCGCGCGGCACACCGCGGCCACTTCGATCTGCCCGGGCTGGCCGCGCACCGCGTGGATGCGCGCGTCGAAGGGGCCGTCGCTGCCGCGCGCGGCGTCCAGCGTCATCGCGCCGCTGGCCAGCGCGGTGGCGAACAGGCCCTCGAAGCGCAGCAGCGCATGCAGCGCCAGCGCCGTGCTGGCCTGCGTGCCGTTGATGAGGGCCAGGCCCTCCTTGGCAGCCAGCGTCAGCGGCGCCAGGCCCAGGCGCGCCAGCTCGGCGCGGGCCGGCACGCGCTGGCCGGCCACCAGCGCCTCGCCCTCGCCCATCAGCGCCAGCGTCAGGTGGGCCAGCGGCGCGAGGTCGCCGCTGGCGCCCACCGAGCCTTGCGCCGGCACATAGGGCACGAAGCCGGCGTTCAGTGCGTCCAGCAGCGACTGCACCACCACGCGGCGCACGCCCGAGAAGCCGCGTGCCAGGCTGCCGGCCTTGGTGGCCAGCATCAGCCGAACGACCTCGGGGCTCATGGGCGCACCCACGCCCACCGCGTGGCTGCGGATCAGGTTGAGCTGCAACTGGGCCAGTTGGTCCTTGGCGATGCGGGTGCTGGCCAGCTTGCCGAAGCCGGTGTTGACGCCGTAGACCGGCGCATCGCCCGCGGCGGCCGCCGCGACCAGGGCGGCGCTGGCGTCCACCGCCGCCCAGTCGTCCAGTTCGAGGCGGGTGCGGCCGGTGGCGATGTCGGCCAGCTGGGCGAGGGTGAGATGTCCAGGGATCAGCTTCATACGGAGGGCAGGTTCAGTTCGTTCTTGCGGGCGCAGGCTTTGGCCGCCTCGTAGCCCGCGTCTGCATGCCGCATGACGCCGGTGGCCGGGTCGTTCCACAGCACACGCGACAGGCGCTGGGCCGCGGCGTCCGTGCCGTCGGCGACGATGACCACGCCCGAGTGCTGCGAGTAGCCCATGCCCACGCCGCCGCCATGGTGCAGGCTCACCCAGGTGGCGCCGCCGGCGGTGTTCAGCAGCGCGTTCAGCAGCGGCCAGTCGGAGACGGCGTCGGAGCCGTCCTGCATGCCCTCGGTCTCGCGGTTGGGGCTGGCCACCGAGCCGCTGTCCAGGTGGTCGCGGCCGATGACGATGGGGGCCTTCAGCTCGCCGCTTCTCACCATCTCGTTGAAGGCCAGGCCGGCGAGGTGCCGCTCGCCCAGGCCCAGCCAGCAGATGCGCGCCGGCAGGCCCTGGAAGGCGATGCGCTCGCGCGCCATGTCCAGCCAGCGGTGCACGCCGGCGTGGTGCGGGAAGAGCTCCTTGATCTTGGCGTCGGTCTTGTAGATGTCCTCCGGATCGCCGGACAGCGCGACCCAGCGGAACGGGCCGCGGCCCTCGCAGAACTGCGGGCGCACGTAGGCGGGCACGAAGCCGGGGAAGTCGAAGGCGTTCTTCACGCCCTGGTCGAAGGCGACCTGACGGATGTTGTTGCCGTAGTCGACGGTAGGAATGCCCATCGCCTGGAAGTCCAGCATCGCCTGCACATGCACCGCGCATCCGCGCGCGGCGGCAGCCTTCAGGTCGGCGTGCTTGGCGGGATCGGCGGCGGCGGCCTTCCACTGCTCGACGGTCCAGCCCACCGGCAGGTAGCCGTTGATCAGGTCGTGCGCGGAGGTCTGGTCGGTGACCAGGTCCGGCTTGATCGCGCTGCCGGCCTTCACGCGGGCCGCCAACGCCGGCAGCACCTCCGCCGCGTTGCCCAGCAGCGCGATGGAGACGGCCTTCTTCTCGGCCGTGTACCGGGCGATGCGGGCCAGCGCGTCATCCAGGTCGGCGGCCTGCTCGTCGACGTAGCGGGTCTTGAGGCGGAAGTCGATGCGCGACTGCTGGCACTCGATGGTCAGCGAGCAGGCGCCGGCGAAGGTCGCGGCCAGCGGCTGCGCGCCGCCCATGCCGCCCAGGCCTGCGGTCAGGATCCACTTGCCCTTGAGGCTGCCGCCGAAGTGCTGGCGCCCTGCTTCCACGAAGGTCTCGTAGGTGCCCTGCACGATGCCCTGGCTGCCGATGTAGATCCAGCTGCCGGCCGTCATCTGGCCGTACATCATCAGGCCCTTGCGGTCCAGCTCGTGGAAGTGCTCCCAGGTGGCCCAGGCGGGCACGAGGTTGGAGTTGGCCAGCAGCACGCGCGGCGCGTCGGCATGCGTGCGGAACACGCCCACCGGCTTGCCGGACTGGATGAGCAGCGTCTCGTCGTCGCCCAGCTCGCGCAGAGTCTTCAGGATCGCTTCGAAGGCGTCCCAGTTGCGCGCCGCCTTGCCGATGCCGCCGTAGACGACCAGCGCGTCCGGGTTCTCGGCCACGGCCGGGTCGAGGTTGTTCTGCAGCATGCGGTAGGCGGCCTCGGTCAGCCAGCTCTTGCAGTTCAGCTGGGTGCCGGTAGGCGCTTTGACGGGGCGGGGCAGGACGGTCATCGAGAACTCCTCAAAGTGGTGCGGACTCTAGTTGTCTATACAAGTCAAGTCAACTAGCATGCCGCCTATGCCACGTTCTCCCGCCAGCCCCGAGCCCCAATACCTCAAGGTCAAGAACCATCTGCGCGAGGGCATCGCCAGCGGCCACTGGGTGGCTGGCGACCTGCTGCCCAGCGAGGGGGCGCTGGTGGCGCAGTTCGAGGTCAGCCGCATGACGGTGAACCGCGCGCTGCGCGAGCTGGTGCAGGAAGGGTTGATCGAGCGCGTGCAGGGCGTGGGCAGCTTCGTCGCCCAGCTGCACCGCATCTCGTCGACGCTGAACGTGCGCGACGTGCACGAGGAGATCGTCGAGCGTGGCGGCCAGCACGAGGCGCGCGTGCATGCGCTGGTGAAAGGCAAGGCCACGCCGCAGCAGGCCGCCGAGCTGGGCCTCAAGCGCGGCGCGCCGGTGTTCCTCAGCCTCATCGTGCACCTGGAGAACGGCCAACCCATCCAGTGCGAGGAGCGGGCCGTCAACCCGGCCTGCGCGCCGGACTACCTCGCGCAGGACTTCACCCGCATCACGCCCACGCACTACCTGCTGGACGTGGCGCCGCTGTCGGAAGCGCGCTACATGATCGAGGCGGCACTGCCGGGCGAGGTGGAGGCCAAGCTGCTGGGCATCAACCGGCGCGACCCCTGCCTGGTCGTGAAGCGCATCACGTACAGCCGCGGCGTTGCGGTCACCAGCGTCAGGCTGACCCATCCCGGTGCGCGTTACCAATTGCAAGGGAGCTTTTCGGCATGACTTTCGGGGCCCTGAGCTGCGGAGAATGACCGGTCCCCGAGTGCGAGGTTAGAACATGAGTTGGAGCAAGGTCAGCGCGGCAGACGTGCAGCCGCAGGCCTGGAAGAACAAGGGCGGCACGACCCGGGAGCTGCTGGCCTGGCCGCACGCGCACGACTGGGCGCTGCGCGTCAGCGTCGCGCACGTGGCGCAGGACGGGCCGTTCTCTGCCTTCCCCGGCGTGCACCGCTGGCTGGCCGTCATCGGCGGCGCCGGCCTGCGCCTGTTCGACTGGCCGCAGAGCATCGGCGACGACCCGCTGCGCTTCGAGGGCGGCCTGGCGCCGTCCGCCGAGCTGATCAAGGGTGCGACCGACGTGCTCAACGTCATGGAGCGCCGCGGCAACCTGGAGGTCGAGCCGGCCAGCCACGTGCTGCTGCCGCGCACGCCGTGGGTGGGGCTGTTCACGGTCGAGGGCGGCCTGCTGGAGCACGGCCACCGCGCGATGCCGCTGGCGCCGCTGACGCTGGCCTGGTGCGAGGACCCGGCCGCGCAGAGCTGTGTGTTCACCGGTCCTGACGCCACCAGCAGCCATGCCTGGTGGCTGACCTGGAGCGGTGAATGATCCTTGATCCGACAGTTGAGCGCGCACGAGGGGCTGGCGAGGCGGGTTGCTGGCAAGGCGCGACGACGCAGCGGGCTCGTGCCCACCAGCGGGCATGCAGCGCTGGGGGGCGGCGTGATGAAGCTGGCGATATCCCGCGGGGTGATGGCGGTGAGGACGGCGTTGAGTAGCAAGCGGTCAACTGTCGGATCAAGGGTTCTGTGGCGCGGCGGCCGGCTGGCCACGCTGGCGGGTGACAGCGGCTGGGGCTTGATCGACGACGGTGCGCTGCTGGTCGATGGCGGCCTGCTGCGCTGGGTCGGCCCAAGTGCGGACGCGCCCGCGGCGGACGAGGTCGTCGAACTGCACGGCGCGCTGGTCACGCCCGGCCTGGTGGACTGCCACACCCACCTGGTCTACGGCGGCAACCGCGCCCACGAGTTCGAGCAGCGCCTGCTGGGCGCCAGCTACGCCGACATCGCCAAGGCCGGTGGCGGCATCCGCGCCACGGTAGCCGCCACCCGCGCCGCCAGCGAGGCGCAATTGCTGGCCGATGCGACGAAGCGTGCTCAGGCATTGATGCGCGAAGGCGTGACGACGCTGGAGGTCAAGAGCGGCTACGGCCTGGACGCCGCCACCGAGGCCCGCATGCTGCGCGTCGCCCGCCAGTTGCGGGGCTTGGACGTGCGCACCACCTACCTGGCCGCCCATGCGTTGCCGCCCGAGTTCGACAGCAGCGACGACTACATCACGGCCGTCTGCGCCTGGCTGCCCGAGCTTCACGCCGCCGGCCTGGTGGACGCGGTGGATGCCTTCTGCGAGCACCTCGCGTTCAGCCCGGCCCAGGTCGCGCGCGTGTTCGACGCGGCCCGGCGCCTGAGTCTGCCCGTCAAGCTGCATGCCGAGCAGCTCAGTGACCAGGGCGGCGCTGCGCTGGCGGCCGGCTACCGTGCGCTGTCCTGCGACCATCTGGAGTACCTGAGCCCGTCGGGCATCGCGGCCATGGCCGAAGCGGGCACCGTGGCCGTGCTGCTGCCCGGCGCCTTCTACGCGCTGCGCGAGACCAAGCTGCCGCCCGTGCAGCAGCTGCGCGATGCCGGCGTGCCCATCGCCATCGCGACCGACCACAACCCCGGCAGCTCGCCCACGCTGTCGCCGTTGCTGATGCTGAACATGGCCTGCCTGCTGTTCGGCCTGACGCCCGAGGAGGCGCTGCGCGGCCTGACCGTCAACGGCGCCCGCGCGCTGGGCCTGCGCGACCGCGGTCAGTTGGTGGCCGGCCAGCGCGCCGACTTCTGTCTCTGGGATGGCGGACATCCGCGCGAGCTGGCAGCATGCTTCGGCCATAACCCGCTGAAAGAACGGGTATTCCAAGGCGTCCAGGGAGGACCATGAGCGTGTTTCAACTCCGGCAGGGCCGCGTGCCGCTGCTGATCAGCCTGCCGCACGTCGGCACCGAGATTCCGGCCGGGCTGGCCGAGCGCCTGGTGCCGCGCGCTCTGGCCAGCGAGGACTGTGACTGGCATCTGGAGCGCCTTTATGCGCCGCTGGCGCAGGCGCTGGGCGCCAGCCTCATCGTGGCGCGCTACAGCCGCTACGTCATCGACCTGAATCGCCCGCCCGACGACCAGCCGTTGTATCCCGGCGCGGCCGGCGGCACCGGCCTGGCGCCCACGTGCTTCTTCTCCAGCGAGCCGCTGTACCGCGACGGTGCCGAGCCCGATGCGGCCGAAGTCTTGGCCCGCCGCGAGGCCTATTGGCAGCCCTACCACGATGCACTGGCCGCCGAGCTGGCGCGGCTGCGCACCGAGCACGGCCGCGCGCTGCTGTTCGACGGCCACAGCATCCGCTCCGAGCTGCCCTGGCTGTTCGAGGGCCGGCTGCCGGCGCTCAACCTCGGCACGGCCGACGGCGCCTCGTGCGCACCGGCCATCACCCAGCGCCTGGGCGCGCTGCTGGCCGGCCAGGACCGCTACAGCCAGGTCGTCAACGGCCGGTTCAAGGGGGGTTACATCACGCGCCACTACGGCCAGCCGTCGCAGGGTCAGCATGCCGTGCAGCTGGAGATGTGCCAGCGCTGCTACATGGACGAGGCGCAAGACCCGCGCACGGCCTACGACGAGGCCGGTGCCGCGCAGGTCGCGCCGCTGATCGGTGCGTTGCTGGAGGAGATGCTCGCATGCCGGCCCTGAAGCGCCTTCACGCCCCCATGGCCTGGGTCGACGGCCGCTGGCAGCACGACGTGCTGCTGACCGTCGACGCGAGCGGACACTGGTCCGAGATCACCGTCAACCTGCCGGCGCCGGACGACGCCGAGAAGCTCGCCGGGCCGCTGATTCCCAGCCTCGTCAACGCCCACAGCCACGCCTTCCAGCGCGCCTTTGTCGGCCTGGCCGAACGCCGCGAGGCGGGGCAGGACGATTTCTGGAGCTGGCGCGAGCGCATGTACGCGTTGGCGCTGCGCATCTCGCCGCAGCAGCTGCGCGCGGTGGCCGCCCAGCTGTATGCCGAGCTGCTGCGTGGCGGCTACACGCAGGTCTGCGAGTTCCACTACGTGCACCATGCGGGCCATGGTCAGCAGTTCGACGACGAGCTCGACATGGCCTGGGCGCTGGCCGAGGCCGCCCAGGACGTGGGCATGGGCCTCACACTGCTGCCGGTGGTCTACACGCGCAGCGGCTTTGGCGCCGCGGGCTTGCGGCCCGAACAGCACCGCTTTGCGGCCGATGCCGACTGGGCCTGGCGTTGCTGCCAGCGCGTCATGGCCGCCGGCCTGCCGCGCGTCAACGCCGGGGTGGCGCTGCACTCGCTGCGCGGCGCGACAGCGGCCGACATTGCTCGCCTGCACGATCTCATCGGCGGGGCCGACCTGCCCATCCACATCCACGTGGCCGAGCAGATGGCCGAGGTCGAGGACTGCCTGGCCGCCACCGGCCTGCGGCCGCTGCAGTGGCTGGCCGAGCACGGGCATCTGGACCCGCGCTGGCAGCTGGTGCACGCCACGCACGCCGAGCCGGCCGAGATCGAGGCCGTGGCGCGCAGTGGTGCCGGCATCGTCATCTGCCCCGGCACCGAGGCCAACCTCGGCGACGGCCTGACCGACCTGCCCGGCTGGCTGGCCGCGCGCGTGCCGCTGACCGTGGGTTCGGACAGCCAGGTCACGCGCGGCTGGGTGGAGGAGCTGCGCTGGCTGGAGTACGGCCAGCGGTTGGCGTTGAGGCAGCGCAACATCGCCGCCGTGCCGGGCCTGCAGCCGTCCAGCGCGGCGCGGCTGTTCGACGCGGCCGTGCACGGCGGTGCGCGCGCGGCCGGCTTTGCGGCCTGGGGCCTGACGCCCGGCGCCCGTGCCGACGCGCTGGTGCTGAACCGCGAGGCCGACGGCCTGCGGGGCCTGCCCGACGACGCGCTGCTGGACGCAGTGGTGTTTGGCAGCAACGGCTCGCCATGGCAATCCGTCTGGGTGGCCGGTCGTGCGCGGCCCTGGCGGGCGCCGCAGCGCGTAGGCGACGGCTTCGAGACAGCCATGCGGGAGCTGTGGCTTGGCGAGGCTGCGGTGAAGGGCTAGTCTCGGGGCTCCGATGCAGCGCCGCAGCGCGCGAGGAGGAGCCATGAAGCTGAGCAATTTCACGATCAAGGCCCGCCTTTACGCGCTTGCGGGGCTGGCGATGGTGGCCATGCTGCTGATAGGCCTGCACGGGTTGTGGAGCCTGTCGCAGGCCAAGACCAAGTTCGTGCACTACCTCGACAACGACGTCGAGTCGCTGACCCAACTGGCCCACATCCGCGCCGGCGTCGGCAACCTGCGCCGCTACGAGAAGGACCTGCTCATCAACCTGGCCGACGCCAAGGCCGTCGAGCGCTACCGCAAGGACTGGGACGAGACCTATGGCAAGGTGGCCGCCAGCCTGACCAAGGTGGCCGGGCTGGACATCGCACCCGACGTCAAGCAGATGCCCGCCGAGCTGATCCGGCTGCTGCAGGACTACCGCGGCGGCTTCAGCGGCATCGCCGAGCGGCTGTCCAGGGGTGAGTTTGCCGACACGGCGTCCGCCAACCGGGCCATGGAGCCCATCAAGGGCACGGTGCGCGCCATGGACAAGGCGCTGGCCGACATGACCGAGAAGGTCGACAAGCACTCGCTGGAGGAAGTGGCCGTGCTGGACCGACAGGAGCGCGCGATACGGATGGACCTCACGCTGGTCATCATCGGCGGTGTGCTGGTCATCGGCACCTACACGATGTTCAACATCCGCTCCATCCTGGAGCCGCTGGCGCGTGCCGTCGCCAGCGCCCAGCGCATCGCCGGCCGCGACCTGAGCCAGCCCGTGCGCGCCGAGGGCCGCGACGAGACGGCCGCGCTGATGCGCGGCGTACAGAGCATGCAGGACTCGCTGCTGCAGGTGGTCTCGGGTGTGCGCCAGAGTACCGACAGCATCGCCACGGCTTCGCACGAGGTGGCCGTCGGCAGCCAGGATCTCAGCCTGCGCACCGAGCAGGCCGCGTCCAACCTGCAGGAGACCGCGTCGGCGATGGAGGAGCTGACGGCCAGCGTCACTCACAACGCCGAGTCCGCGCGCCAGGCCAACCAGTTGGCGACCGACGCTGCCGCCGTCGCGCGGCGCGGCGGCAGCGTGGTGGACGAGGTGGTCACGACGATGCAGCGCATCAGCGCGTCGTCGGCCAAGATCGCCGACATCATCTCCGTCATCGACGGCATTGCGTTCCAGACCAACATCCTCGCGCTGAATGCGGCTGTCGAGGCGGCGCGGGCCGGCGAGCAGGGCCGCGGCTTCGCGGTCGTGGCCGGCGAGGTGCGCACGCTGGCGCAGCGTTCGGCCGAGGCGGCCAAGGAGATCAAGGCGCTCATCACCCAGAGCGGCGAGAACGTGCAGGGCGGCGCGGCGCTGGTGGCTCAGGCCGGCCAGACCATGCACGAGATCATCGACGCGATCGCGCGCGTCAGCAGCATCGTGTCGGAGATCAGCCATGCCACCGGCGAGCAGAGCACCGGCATCGGCCAGATCGGCCAGGCCATCGCGGGACTGGACCAGATGACGCAGCAGAACGCCGCGCTGGTGGAGGAATCCGCCGCGGCGGCCGCCAGCCTGCAGCAGCAGGCCGACGAGCTGTCGCGTTCGGTGGCGGTGTTCCGGCTCAGCTGAGCCTGAAGGCCGGTCGCAGCGCGCCGACCTCGGTGCCGCGCCAGTTGCGCAGCACGAGGTGGCTGTAGCCGCGCAGCACCGCGTCCTCGGTTCTTAGCAGCGCCTGCGCGACGGCGGCCATCGTGCCTTCGGCGGCGCGCGCGGCGCCGTCGTCTATCTTCAGTGCCACGCCCAGGCCCAGCTCGGGCAGGGCCGCGCAGTACACGCCTTCGGCGCCGATCTTGCAGAACAGCCGCTCCCCGAAGGCCTGCATCACGCGGGTGTCGAAGCGGTCCGTGCCGCCCACCATGAAGGGCGCCGCCGCAGCCGCCTGGCGCAGCCGGCGCGCGGCGCGGGCGTTGCCACTCGACAGCCCCTGGCCCGTGCCGCAGCGCGCGAAGGCCAGCGCCAGCGCGCGCAGCGGCAGCGCAAAGGTCGGGATGGAGCAACCGTCGATGCCGCGCGGCGCGCGTTCGGTGTCCAGGCCGGTCGCCGCCGACAGCGCCGCCGTGACCTCGCGCATGACGGGGTGCTCCGCCGCCACATAGCCGCGGGCGAACTCGGCGGGCTCCGCGCCGGCGCCGCGCGCCATCAGGCAGGCCACGCAGACGAAGCCGCTGTGCTTGCCGGAGCAGTTGTTGTGCAGCGGCGTGGCGACCTCGCCGCGCGCGGCCATCGCGCGCAGCACCGGCTCACGGCCGGGCCACTGCGTGCCGCATTCCAGCGCGTCGGCGTCCAGCCCCAGCCTGGCCAGCATGCCGGCCGCAGTGGCCACGTGTTCGGGCTCGCCGCTGTGCGACGCGCAAGCCAGCGCCAGCTCGGCGTCGGTCAACCCGAACGCATCCGCTGCGCCGCTGGCCACCAGCGGCAGCGCCTGCAGCAGCTTGACGGCCGAGCGCGGGAAGATAGGGCGGTCCACATCGCCCAGCGCGGTGTGGACGGTGCCGGACGCATCGACGATAGCCAGCGCGCCGGCATGGCGGGATTCGACGGCGCTGCCGCGCAGGACTTCGATGAGGATGGGGTTCATGGGTTCAGCCTTTGCATCCGTCGCCGCTCGCGGTGGTGACCTGATTCACAGCACCACCACTTCGTCACTGAAGCCATCTGCGCTTCGCACCCCTGCGCAAAGCACCGAGTAAATGCTGCAATCCAGGATCGACTTGCGCATTTGCAGCCAGTTGGCGAACTCGGACGATATGCGGGCGTCGCCGTCGGAAATCATCAGGACGTCGGCCTTCAGGTACTTGTTGTGCTCGCCGATGATGTCGAGCGCATGCCGGAGCGGCGTCTCGAAATCCGTGCCGCCTCCAAAGTCCTGCCGGAGAAACTTCAGCAGGCCCGCAGAGTCGCTTGCGTCTGTCATCGAAAACTCGCGAATCTCGCCGCTGGCACCAAACAGCAGCACATGCAGCGAGCGATTCTCAGTCTTCAGCATGTTTGCAATCGCGAGCAGCAAGGCCTTGCCCTTGAGGATGGGGCCGCCTTTCATGCTGCCCGAAGTGTCCAGGCAGGCCACCACGGGGCCTGTGCGCATGCGATGGAGCTCATCCTCGTCGCCAGTGGTTGAGGTCACGCCCTGCAGTTCGTAGGACTGCAATCCGTTTTCGAGCAGGCGGGCGAAGAACAGGGTTTCCAGCGTTTCGTTTTCCAGATTCAGCAGTTCGCTGGGTAATGCGCGCATCAGGTCGGCGCTGCGGTGGATGCCATGCACTTCGCTATTGCCGGCCTGAGGAATCTTGGCGCGCTTCTTCTTTTCCGCCGAGATGTGGTTGCGGCCCAATTGGCGGCTCAACTCCTTGATTTGCCTGCCGTCCTGGAGGATCTGGGCCAGCGCTGCCAGTTCCGCCTTGCCGGTCTGCAAATCGCCGTAGGTGAAACCTGCGTTCGGGCAATGGCTCAGGAAATCCTTGGCCGCCTCGTAGGTCTCGACAATGGCCGCCATGGCCAGGCGGTGGCGGGCCAGATGCTGCAGGATGGCGGGGGGCAGGTTCTCGTCGCCGACCTCCGCTTCATAGGCCAGCGTGTCGGCGAGTTCTGCGTAGACCCGCGCCATGTTGTCGTCGTTCAGCGGGATGTTCTTGAAGTGGTCGGTCAGCGCCTGCCAGTCGGGCTCCGGCATGGATTCGCTGGGCTCCCCGTGCTGGGCCTGCCAGTCCCAGAGCCGCCATTTGGTGGCGCCGAGTTTCTTGCGCGCGGCGAATTTCAGCGCCAAGAGGGTGGGTTCCCAAGTGGTGGGGACGTCGATCGACTCCGCCAGCGACGCTTGAAATTCGAGCCCGGAGGTTTCAACACAGCGGGTGGAGAACTGGTGGCAGTTCTTGATCACTAGGCCATAGAACGCTCGCTCTCCGACCTCGCTGGAGGCGGCATGCGCAACCCGTCGATGCCCTACCGCGCCGGCCCCGTCACAAGAGACGTAGATCAATTTGCGGTTCGGCTTGCTCCTGGAGGTGAAGTCCGCAGGTCCGCTGCGCCGCACGGTGCTTTCGGCCTTGAGCAAGCTGTCGACGACGATGTTGGAGATCTCTCCGTCATCGATGTGGATGCCGGAGTGCTCGACGGCGCCCAGCAGATCGCAATACACGACGCTACCGGCCACGGGGGTGACCTTGTCGCGAAGGTGGCTGTCGATGAAATACCGCATGTGCCGCAGGCCGGCGACGATATTGGCAACTCCGAGAACGACAGGCAGCATCGTCGGTCAGAGCCAGATATTGGCGCGGCACTGCTGCTCCAGCAGGTCTTCGCACGGCCCGGATGAATCGGCCGGCGGGCCTGCCATGAAGCTCGCGGCCACGCCCACCGTGCGCAGCGCGGGCCGGTGGCTCTCGGCATCCCAGCGCCAGACGTCCTGGAAATTCCAGTTCAGGGCGTTCTCGAAATAGCGCTGCGCCATTAACGCAGCCGCGATGGTTTTGCCGTCTTCTCCCTCGGCAGAAGACTTGCCGGGATGGCCGTCGAGGGCAACGTTGTTGACCAGTTTGGCATCCGCCTTGATGTCGAAGGCGATTCGCCGGCCCAGTGTCGCGTGACGGCCAAGCGCGAGATGGCTCAAGGCGCAATCCTTGATGCTGGCTTTCTCGACCCTGTGTGCGATGCCGCTTAGTTTGATTTCGTAGTTGCTGCCGCTGCTGATCGACCCGGTGACGACGCAGCGTTCGCAGCTGCCGCCGCGCAATGCGCTGGTGACGCCACCGACTTCCAGGTTCCTGTCGCTCTTGAAGGTGTAATTCAACTCGACCAAGCAGTCCGCGATGTTGCAGTTGATGGCCTGCTCCGAGATCAATGGCCACCCCGTTTGGCACTGGGAAATCACGCAGTTTTCTGCGGAATGGGCGATCGATAGTTTGGCCAGACAAGATGTCAGCTTGCAATCGACCGCCTTGGCCGAGATGAGGTGGCTGTCCGATTCGCAAGCATGAATCGTGGATTTGCCAGCCATGGCCAGGAGCGGCACATTGCTCGCGCATTGCTCGATGCTGCAGCCATGTGCAGCGCTGGCCAGGGAGAAATTCTCCAGATTCACGCCGAAGATCCGCGAGCCCGGCTGCACCTCCTTGAAGAGAAATGAGCCCGTTGCGGGCTTGCGGTCCGGGCCTGTGATGGTGTGGCCGCCGCCGTCGAAATGGCCCTTGAAGACGATGTCATGCAAGTGGGTCAGTTCGGCACAGCTGATGTCGGCGACCTGACGGAAGTGATGGCCGCGCTGGCCGACGTCGGGAAGGTCGAGATGCAGCAAGTCTTCCATCGTCGCGATCAGCAGCGGATCCGACGCGGTGCCGCTGCCTTTGAACCCTCCAATGACGGTGCCCGTCTGGCCGCGTGCCGGCATGGGCAAGGGCGAAGACCGCTCTGAAAGCTCGACGGGCTTGCGAGGCACGGCATGGCTGAACCGCCGCAGCGTGGTGACGATGATCTCCCGGACCTTGCTGATGTTGTCGGGGTGGCTCCACAGGCAGTCCTTCAGCAGCAGGACATCGGACAGGTCGACCTCCTTGCGGCCGTTGCTGGCGGCGGCAATGCGCAGCAGCTTGACGACCTTCTTCAGCCGGCGGTCGGACAGCGTCTCGCGGGGGTCTTCCTTGAAGACTTCCCGATGTCTGCGCCAGACCGTCTGCACGGCCTCGGCGACGTCGGGCGGCAAGCTGACTTCGCCGGCATCCCTGCGCAGAGCGTCAATGCCTTCGGAGCTGATGCGACAGCCATCGGGCAAGGGGGGCTCGTCGGCGTGGGTGAACAGCAGCGGGAGTTGATCCAAGCCGACATAGTCGACAAAGCTTCGCACGAGGAAGCGGTCATACAGCGCGCTGAGTTCCTCCTGGCCGGTGGGCAGTTCGTTGGATGCGGCGACCAGCCCCAGCAGCGGCACGTCTTCTGCACGGGCGCCGTTGTGATACTTGCGCTCATTGAGGATGGTCAGCAGCGCGTTGAGGATGGACGAGCTTGCCTTGAAGATTTCATCCAGGAAGGCCACGCGCACGCTGGGAAGGTAGCCGGACGTGTTGCGCACGAAGCGGTCTGCCTTCAATTCGGCGATCGACAGTGGGCCGAAGAGTTCTTCCGGCGTGGAGAACTTGGTCAGCAGGTATTCGAAGTAGTCGGCATGCAGCGCATCCTTGCTCAAGGCCTTTGCAATCCTGCGAGCGACCAGGCTCTTTGCCGTGCCTGGCGGCCCGATCAGAACGATGTTCTCGCCAGCCAGGATGGTGAGCAAAGCGGCCTTCGTGGCAGCTTCGCGGTCTACGAGACCTTGGTTGAGGTGTTGCAGCAGGTTCAGGATCTTTTCGCGCATCGTGTATTGGCTTCGTTTGTGC
>CBFGPX010000021.1:0-30712 GCA_965650725.1 uncultured Comamonadaceae bacterium
AGTTCAGCCTGGGCTTCCTGCCCCTCGGTGGCTTCATGGGCGGCGTGATGTTCGGGGGCGCCTTCAACACCGCGATGGAGCTGACCACCACCGAGAAGTTCTGCACCGGCTGCCACGAGATGCGTGACAACGTGTTCGCCGAGCTGAAGAGCACCATCCACTACACCAACCGCTCGGGCGTGCGGGCGGTCTGCTCCGACTGCCACGTGCCGCACGAATGGACGGCCAAGATCGCCCGCAAGATGCAGGCCTCCAAGGAAGTCTGGGGCAAGATCTTCGGCACCATCGACACGCGCGAGAAGTTCCAGGACAAGCGGCTCGAACTGGCCCAGCATGAATGGGCCCGGCTCAAGGCCAACGACTCGCTGGAATGCCGTAACTGCCACAACTACGACTCCATGGACTTCACGCGCCAGAGCCAGCGCGCGCAGAACATGCATTCGACCTACCTGGCCAGCAAGGAAAAGACCTGCATCGACTGCCACAAGGGCATTGCGCACAAGCTGCCGCACATCCCGCCGGGCGAAGGCCCCACCGACACGCCGGGCCAGAAGGTCCCCAACAGCGACGAGGTAGCCCGGGCCGGTGATGCCAAGCCATGAGGACGCGCGCCCACTGCTGCACGCCGAGGCGCTGGCCTGCCGCCGCGCCGGGCGCAGCGTCTTCAAGGACCTGAGCTTCGAGCTGCACGCCGGGCAGGCGCTGGAGCTGCGGGGGGCCAACGGCAGCGGCAAGACCAGCCTGCTGCGCATGCTGGCCGGGCTGATGCCTGCAGCCGCCGGCTCAGCCCGCTGGAGCGGCCCCGGCGAGTTGCGGCATGACAGCGCCTACCTCGGCCACGCCAACGGCCTCAGCCCCGAACTGAGCGCGCTGGAGAACCTGCGCTTCTCGCAGCAGCTGATCGCCGGCGACCACACGGCGCCGGGTGCGGCCCTGCAGGCCTGGGGTCTGGGCGCGTTCGCCACACGGCCGGTGCGGCGCCTGTCGCAAGGCCAGCAGCGCCGGGTCGCGCTGGCGCGCGTGAGCCTGGCCCGCCGCCGCCTGTGGCTGCTGGACGAACCCTGCGCCGGGCTGGACGAAGCCGGCGAGCAGCTGTTCGATGCCCATCTCGCCGAGCACCTGCACGCCGGCGGCCTGGCCGTCGTCGCAACGCACCAGCCGCTGCGCGTGCCCGCTCACCTGTGCCGCCCGCTGCTGCTGGGCCAGCCCGCCGCATGCTGAGCGCCGTCTTCGCCCGCGAGCTGCGCATCGCGCTGCATCGCCCGGCCGATGCGCTGGGCGGGCTGTTGTTTTTCGTGCTGGTGGGCGGCCTGTTCCCGCTGGCCGTCGGGCCGGACGCCGCACTGCTGCGCGCCATCGGCCCCGGCGTCGTCTGGGTGGCGGCGCTGCTGGCGGTACTGATCTCGCTGCACCGCCTGTTCGAGCCGGATCTGGCCGATGGCAGCCTGGAGCAGTGGCTGCTGGCGCCACGTCCGCTGATGGGCCTGATGGCCATGAAGATCGCGGCGCACTGGTGCATCGCCTGCGTGCCGCTGATCGTCGTCGCGCCGCTGCTGGCCTTGCAATATGGCCTGGCCGGTGACACGGCCCTGACGCTCGTTCTTGCGCTGCTGCTGGGCACACCCACGCTGGTGCTGATCGGCGCGCTCGGCGCCGCGCTGACGCTGGGGCTGCGCGGCCATGTGCTGCTGGCGCTGGTCGTGCTGCCCATGAGCGTGCCGCCGCTGGTGTTCGGCTGCGCCGCCGTCATGGCCGGCCAGCAGGGCCTGCCGGCCGCGCCTCACCTCAGCCTGCTGGGCGCCTGCCTGTCGCTGGCCACCTTCCTCTGCCCCTGGGCCAGCGCCGCCGCCCTGCGGCTGGCGCTGGAATGAACGCCATGCCCACCACCGCCTCCAGCCCCTGGCGACGCTTCGCGTCGCCCGCCCACTTCCGCCCGCTGGCCGGCCGCCTCATCCCCGGCTTCGCCGGTCTGGCGGCCGTGCTGGCCATGGCCGGCCTGTGGATGGGCTTCGCCGTCGCGCCGACCGACCACCAACAGGGCGAGGTCTACCGCATCATCTTCATCCACGTGCCGGCGGCGTGGATGTCGATGTTCCTCTACCTCGTCGCAGCGCTGCACGCCGGCCTGGGCCTGGTATTCGGCACACGGCTGTCGCCGCTGCTGTCGCGCGCGCTGGCGCCCACCGGTGCGCTGTTCACGGCCATCGCGCTGTGGACCGGTGCCGCCTGGGGCAAGCCGACCTGGGGCACCTGGTGGGTGTGGGACGCGCGGCTCACGTCGGAACTGATCCTGCTCTTCCTCTACCTTGCGTACATCGCCCTCGTGTCCAGCATCGAAGACCCTAGGCGCGCCGACAACGCCGGCGCCATCCTGCTGCTGGCCGGCGTCGTCAACGTGCCCATCATCTATTTCTCTGTGCAGTGGTGGAGCACGCTGCACCAGGGCGCCACCATCCGCTTCGACGCCGCGCCGGCGATGACCCACACCATGCTGGCCGGCATGCTGCTGATGACCGCCGCCTGCTGGGCCTACAGCGTCGCCGCCGCGCTGGCGCGCGTGCGCTGCCTCATCGACGAACGCGCGGCCCTGGAGCACGACGCATGAACGGCGCCCACCACGACTTCTATCTCGCGCTGGCCTACGGCGTGTCGGCGCTGCTCATCGGGGCCGAGGCCTTGATGCTGTGGCGGCGCTGCCGCCGCGCCGCGGCCACCCGGCGGGAGCTGCCATGACGCCCCGCCAGCGCCGCCTGCTGTTCGTGCTGCTGGGCCTGGCCGCCGTCTCCACCGCCACCGCGCTGGTGCTGAGCGCGCTGAGCAGCAACGTCACCTTCTTCTACAGCCCCACGCAGGTGACTGCCGGCGAGGCGCCGCGCCAGGCCGCGTTCCGGCTCGGTGGCCTCGTCGAGGCGGGCTCGCTGCAGCGCGCGGCTGACGGCCTGGACCTGCGCTTCGTCGTCACCGACGGCGCGCACCGCATCCCGGTGCACTACCGCGGCCTGCTGCCCGACCTGTTTCGCGAGGGCAAGGGCGTCGTCGTCGCCGGCCGGCTGCAGGGCAGTGGCGTCTTCAGCGCCACCGAGGTGCTGGCCAAGCACGACGAAAACTACATGCCGCCGCCGGCCGCCGCCGCGCTGGAGCAGGCCCGCACCGCAGGCGCCACGAAATGATCCCGGAGATCGGCGTCTTCGCCCTCGTGCTGGCGCTGCTGGTGGCTGGCGTACAGGCGCTGTTGCCGCTGGCCGGCGCCCACTGGGGCATGGCGGGCTGGATGCGCGTCGCGCGCCCGGCCGCCGCGCTGCAATGCGGCTTCGTGTGGCTGGCCTTCGGCTGCCTCGCACATGCTTTTCTCACCGGCGATTTCTCGGTGCGCTATGTCGCCTCCAACTCGCACTCCGAGTTGCCCGCCATCTACCGTTTCACCGCCGTCTGGGGCAGCCACGAGGGCTCCATGCTGCTGTGGCAGGGCCTGCTGTCGGCCTGGACGCTGGCCGTCGCGCTGCGCAGCCGGGCGCTGCCGCCGGCCTTCGCAGCCCGGGTGCTGGGCGTCATGGGCCTGCTCAGCGTCGGGCTGCTGCTGTTCCTGCTGCTGCTGTCCAACCCCTTCGACCGCCTCGTGCCCGCGCCGGCCGAGGGCCGCGACCTGAACCCGCTGCTGCAGGACCCCGGCATGGTGCTGCACCCGCCGCTGCTCTACATGGGCTATGTCGGCTTCTCGGTCGCGTTCGCCTTCGGCATCGCGGCGCTGCTGTCGGGCGAGCTGAACGCCGCCTGGGCGCGCTGGTCGCGGCCCTGGACGCTGGCGGCCTGGAGCTTTCTGACGCTGGGCATCCTGCTCGGCAGCGCCTGGGCCTACTACGTGCTCGGCTGGGGCGGCTGGTGGTTCTGGGATCCGGTCGAGAACGCGTCCTTCATGCCCTGGCTGGTGGGCACCGCGCTGATCCATTCGCTCATCGTCAGCGACCAGCGCGGCGCCTTCCGCGGCTGGACGGTGCTGCTGGCCATCGCCGCGTTCTCGCTGAGCCTGCTGGGTACCTTCCTGGTCCGCTCCGGCGTGCTGACCTCGGTGCACGCCTTCGCGGTCGACCCCGGCCGCGGCCTCTACATCCTGTGCTTCATGGTGACGGTCGTCGGTACGTCGCTGCTGCTGTTCGCCTGGCGCGCGCCCGCCATCGCGCCGGGCGGGCGCTTCGCGGCGCTGTCGCGCGAGACGCTGCTGCTGGTCAACAACGTGCTGTTCGCCAGCGCCGCGCTGGCCGTGCTGATCGGCACGCTCTACCCGCTGCTGCTGGACGTGCTGGGCGGCGACAAGATTTCCGTCGGCCCGCCCTACTTCGAGGCCGTCTTCGTGCCCCTCGTCGTGCCGGCCCTGGTGCTGATGGGCGTGGGCCCGCTGGCGCGCTGGAAGCGCAGCACGCTGCCCGAGCTGCGCCTGCAGCTGCGCTGGGCGCTGGCGGCCAGCGGCGTGTGCGCGCTGCTGCTGGGCTGGCTGCTGCCGCGCGAGCCGGGGCAGACCTGGACGCCCTTCTCCGCCTTCGGCCTGCTGCTGTCGGCCTGGTGCGTGCTGTCGGCCGCCGCGCATGCCTGGCAACGGCTGCGGGGCGACTGGCGCGGCCGATGGGCCAGGCAGCCGCGCGCCTGGTGGGGCATGCTGCTGGCGCATGCCGGCGTGGGCCTGTTCGTCCTCGGCGTCACGCTGTCCGGCGGCTTCGAGAGCAAGCGCGAGCTGAGCCTGGCGCCGGGCGCGCCGGTCAGCGTCGGCGGCTTCGAGTTCCGCCTCGGCGCGACCGAGGCCGTCAAGGGCCCCAACTACGAGGCGCAGCGCGCCACCTTCACCGTCAGCCGCGACGGCGAGCCGCCGCTCACGCTGCACCCCGAGAAGCGCGTCTACCGCACCCAGGCCATGCCCATGAGCCAGGCCGCCATCGACAGCGGCCTGCGGCGCGACCTGCTGGTGGGCCTCGGTGAGCCGCTGGCCGATGGCGCCTGGACGGTACGCATCCAGGTCAAGCCCTTCCTGGCCTGGATCTGGATCGGCTGTGCGCTGATGGCGCTGGGCGGGCTGCTGGCGCTCGCCGATCACCGTTACAGCAGACCCCTCGCCCAAGGACTACCTTGGTCGATCCCCCGGAGGGACGGCGGTGCTCGCGGCATCGAGCCGCGAGCACATCGCCCAAGCGGGCCGGCTTGGGAGCGGCCCGACGCTCGGCCCGAGAGGGGCGCCTGATGCGCTACCTGCTGCCACTGCTGGCTTTCCTCGCGCTGGCTGTCGCACTCGGCCTGGGCCTGCAGCGCGACCCCCGCGTCCTGCCCTCGGCGCTGATCGCCCAGCCCGCCCCCGCCATAGCCCGCCCGCTGCTGCACGACGCGACGCGCAGCCTGGACACCGCCCAGTTGCGCGGCCAGGTCTGGCTGCTCAACGTGTGGGCCTCCTGGTGCGAGCCCTGCCGCAGCGAGCTGCCGGCGCTGAAGGTGCTGTCCACGCGCGATGGCGTGCCGCTGTTCGGCCTGAACTACAAGGACCGCGACGCCGCCGCGCTCGCGCTGCTGGCACAGGTCGGCAACCCCTACCTCGCCTCGGCGGTCGACGCCGACGGCCGCGTCGGCATGGACTTCGGCGTGCACGGCGTGCCCGAGACCTTCGTCATCGACGCCGACGGCCGCGTGCGCCTGCGCCACACCGGGCCGGTCACGGCCGAGGTCTGGCGCGACAAGCTGATGCCCGCCGTGAAGGCCTTGAAGTGAAGCACCTCGTGATCGCGATTGCACTGCTCGTCTGGAGCTGCACCGCCCGGGCCGACATCGACGCCCGCGAAGCGCAGCTGGCCGCGCAACTGCGCTGCGTCGTCTGCCAGAACCAGACCATCGCCGAGTCCAACGCGCCGCTGGCGGCCGACATGCGGCGCGAGATCCGCGCGCAGCTGCAGGCCGGCCGCAGCGACGAGGAGGTGCTGGCCTTCTTCGAGCAGCGCTACGGCAGCTTCGTGCGCTACACGCCGCCGCTGCGGCCGTCGACCTGGCTGCTGTGGGGCCTGCCCTTCCTCGCGCTGCTCGCAGGCATGGCCGCGCTCGCTGCCACGCTGCGGCAGCGCCAGCGGGCGATGGCGCCCGGCGTGCTCGACGACGCCCAGCGCGAGCGCGCGCGCCGGCTGCTGGACGGCGAGGAGGCACCATGAGCGCGTCGCTGTGGCCGCTCTGGGCCGTCGCACTGTCGCTGCTGCTCGTCGCGCTTGGCGGCCTGCTGTGGCCGCTGCTGCGCGAGTCGCGCGACCCGCCCGCCGACGAAGCGCAGCGCCTGCGCGAGCTGTACCGCGGCAAGCGCCGCGAGCTGGCGCAGCAGGCGCTGGACCCCGCCGAGCAGCAGCAGGCGCTGGACGAACTGCAGCGAGACCTGCTGCAGGAACTGGACGCCATCGCGCCCGGGCCCGCGCCGCGCGCCGGCCCGTGGCAGACCCGCCTGCCCGCCGCACTGCTCAGCCTGGCACTGCCCGTCGCCGCGCTGGCGCTCTACCTGCACGCCGGCGACCCACGCGCCGTGGCCGAGCTGGCCATGGCCGCGCCGGCCATGCACGAGGGCGGCACCAATCCGGTCGAGACCGCCGTCGCCAAGCTGACCGAGCGCCTGCGTGCCGACCCCGACGACCTGCAGGGCTGGCTGGTGCTGGCGCGCTCGCAGGAGACCATGGAGCGATTCGACGAGTCCGCCCGGTCCTACCGCCAGGCCATCGCCGCCGCGACGCGCCAGCAGGCGCCCGCCGACGTTGTCGCCCGGCTGCAGGCCGACCTCGCCGACGCGCTGGGCTCGGCGCAGCAGGGCGAACTGGGCGGCCCGGCGCAGGCCGCCATCGACGCCGCGCTGGCGCTGGACGCCGACCAGCCCAAGGCGCTGGCCCTGGCCGGCGCTGCCGCGCTGCGCCGCGGTGATGCCGCCGGCGCGCGCCGGCACTGGCAGCGGCTGCTCGGCCTGCTGCCGCCCGGCTCCGACCTGGCGCTGCGCGTCGAGTCCGACCTGCAGCGGCTGTCCGCGGCGCCCGCCCCGGTCCCTGTCCCGGCACCGCTGCCGGGGCCGGCCTCGCTCGGCGTGCGCATCAGCCTCGACGCCGCGCTGGCCGGCCGCATCCCGGCGCAGGCCACCGTCTTCGTCGTCGTGCGGCCCGCCGGCGAGCGCATGCCGGCGGCCGTGCTGCGCCTGCGCGCCCGCGAGCTGCCGGCCGACGTCGTCATCGACGACCGCCACGCCATGTCGCCCGAGCGACCGCTGTCGCGCTTCGAGGCGCTCACCGTGCAGGCGCGCATCAGTCCCTCGGGCCAGGCCCTGGCCCAGCCGGACGACTGGCTCAGCGCGGCCGTTCCTGCCCGGCCCGGCCAGCACGGCCTGGTGCTGAAAGTCGGCACGCAGGCGCAGCCGCTGCAGCAACCTTGACCTCGCTCAAATCGCCACATCGGCGAACTTGAAGCAGATCAAGGTCGCGCCGGCGCGAGAGGCCCAGCATGGCGCACCATGTCCACGCACGCGCCCCCGCCCAGTTGCTGCGCCGGCCTGCGCCAGAACCTGATCCACGGCTGGCAGCAGGACTTCCCGCTGCACCCCTCGCCGTTCCGCCTGATGGCGGCGCGCAGCGGCGCCACGCCGCGCGAGCTGCTGAGCACCTGCCGCGAGCTGCAGCGCAGCGGCGCGCTGCAGCCCATACGCGTGCGCTGGGGCGCCTCGCTGCGGCGCCAGCGCTGGCGCCTGGCCTTCGACGCGCCGGCCGACCTGGCCGCCGCGCTGGCGGCCCTGCCCGGCTGCTACCGCATCGAGCGGGCCGAGGCCGGCACACCGTCGGTCTGGGCCGAGATCGAGGTGCTGGACGAGGCCACGCTGCAAGCCCAGCTCGCCCGCCTGCCGCTGCAGCCGCTGGCCCGCCTGCGCCTGCCCGAGCCCTCCGCCGACGTCGCCCTGTGCTGCGACGACCCGCGGCTGGCCGCCTGCGTGGAGCAGGGCCTGCAGGTCAGCTCCAAGCCGTTTTCCGACTGCGCCAAGCGGCTGGGCTGCAGCGAGCACCGCGTGCTGGCCCACCTCAGCGCCTGGCGGCGCAGCGGCCAGCTCGAAGGCCTGGTGCTGAAGCCGCCGCCCACGCCGGTGCCGCAGCCCGGCGTGCTCGCGCTGTGGCGGCATCTCGACCCGTCGGCAGAACTGCTGGCACGCCTGCGCGAGCTGCACGGCGTCGACCGCGTCGTGCCGGGCCCGGGCTCGCCGGACTGGCCATGGCGCCTCGGCATCGTGCTGCGCGCGACGGCCCAACCCGGCACGCTCGCCTGGCGCGAGCGGCTGGCCGAAGCCGGCCTGGGCACGGCGCCCGACAGCGCCCTGCCGCTGCGCATCTCGCAGCCGCGCGATCAGGCCATGCTGTTCAACACCGAAACCTGATCGATCAGGCGCCCGGGTAGGCCGCCAGCCGCCTCACGTCCAGGATCTCGATGCGGCGCCCATGGACGGCAACCAGCCCGGCGTCCTCCAGCTCGCGCAGCACGCGCGAGAAATACTCCGGCGTCAGCGACAGCCGCGATGCCAGCGTCGCCTTGCTGACCGGCAGCTCCACCCGGCTGGCGCCACCGTCGCCCGCGTCGCGCAGCAGGTAGCCGATGACGCGCTGCAGGCCGGACTGCAGCGCATAGGCCTGCACGTCGCCCACCAAGCCGTGCAGGCGCCGGCTCAGGCCCGCCAGCATGCGCAGCGCCAGGCGCTGGTCAGCCGCCATGGCCTGCAGCACGGCCTCGCGCGGCAGCACCAGCAGCTGCGTGTCGCCCAGCGCCTGCGCGTTCACGGGGCTGGGCCGGCCGAGGAACATCAGGGCCTCGGCAAAGCTCTGGCCGGCGGCGATCAGCTCGATGACCTTCTCGTTGCCGTTGGCAGCCAGCACGAACAACTTCACCGGATGGCCCAGGTTGACGAAGAAGGCCTCGCAGCCCTCGCCGGCGCGCAGCGCGAACGCCCCACGCTCCAGCGGCCGCAGCCGCGTGGCGGCGGCCAGGTGCTGCAGCGAGTCGGCGTCGATCTCGCTGAAGATGGGCAGGCGCTGCAGACAGCGCGCGATGGCGGCGACCTCCATGCTCAGCCCGCGCGGCCGTCGGCGCGTGGACGGCCCAGCCAGCCAAGCTGCCGCCCGCCCCAGCCGAGCGTCACCGCGGCCCACAGGGCGGCGGCCGGCAGCAGGCCTACGGCCAGGCCCAGTGCCGCCGCCACGCGCAGCAGCACGCCCAGCTGCAGCAGCCGGTAGGCGGCCCAGCCCAGGCGGTCAATGGCCTGCGGCCGGCCGGCGTGCCCGGCGGCCACGCGCGTGGCCATGGCGAGCAACGTGCAGCCCAGCCAGCCCAGCGTCAGCGCATGCAGCGGCGCCGCACCCAGGCCGGCGTGGCCCGCCGCCTGCAGCACCTGCGAGATGGCCTGCAGGCCCAGGCCCAGCCCCAGCCAGACGAAGCCGCCGCGCAGCATGGCCGGCAGCCGCTGCGACGCCCCCTGCAGGCGCTGCGACCGCGCCCAGCGCCACGCCACGCCCAGCAGGGCCAGCGACGCGGCGGCCAGCGGCGGCGCCAGCAGCCAGGGCGGCAGCCAGGCCGTCTCGGCGAGGCCGGCCAGCATCAGGCCGGCGGCCATCGGCAGCGCCGCGTCGCCGACGAAGGGCAACAGGCGATGCGACGCCACGGCGAACACCGGTGCGATGAAGCCCCACAGGCCCAGCCTCACGGCGCCGCGCAGCCAGGCCACCTCACCCTGCAGCAGCGCCAGGCAGGCCAGCAGCATCGCCGCCACACCCACCAGGCAGGCCGCCAGCAGCCCGCGTGCATGCCGCCGCTGCGGCGCACGGCTGGCGCGCAGCAGCGCCGCAAAGCGCAGGCACAGCCGCAGCCAGCCGCAGGCGGCCATCGCGACGCCGAAGGCCGCCAGCCAGACGCCGGCATGCACGCCGGCCAGCGCGATCAGCCAGCCGCCGCCGAACTGCAGCAGCGCCGTCAGCAGCGCCCGCGCATCGACGCCGGGCAGGCCCAGCCAGCGGGGCCCGGCCGTGAACAGGAAGCCGGCCATGAAGGCCGGCATGAAGCCCAGCGTGAACAGCAGGCCATGGGCCAGCGTGGGCGGCACGGCCCAGGCCGGCGCCAAGCCGAGATGCGGCGCCAGCAGCAGCGCCAGCCACCACAGCGCCAGCACGCCCATGGCCGCCGCGCCGACGGCAAAGCCCAGCCGGTGCGGCGCGTCCAGCAGCCGCCGCCACCGCCAGGCGCCCGAGGTCATGCCGGCGTGGCGGGCGTTCCCAGCGGCACGCCCGGCGTCAGCAGCCGCTCCAGCAACTGGCCGACGCTGGCGATCTGCGCACCGAACGGCAGCTCGCCGCGGCCGCGGAAGAACAGGCCCTTGGCCATCTCGCCGCGCAGCGCGGCGGCCAGGCGCTGGTCGATGCAGAACTGGCCCCAGCCCTTGAGCCCGTCACGCAGGCCGCACTGGCTCAGACAGTCGAAGGCCATGGTGCAGCGCTGCTTCAGCTGGGCCACGGCCTGCAGGCGCTCCTCGGCCTTCAGGTACTTCTTCAGCCAGGGCGTCATCACCGCCCGCGCCGGCAGGCCGGCCACGCTGGTGAACTCGACGAGATCCTCGTCGCGCGCCTCGGCCAGCACCTGCTTGAAGTTGGGGTGGGCATCGCATTCCTGCGTCGCGACGAAGGCGGTGCCGAGCTGGGCCGCGTCGGCGCCCAGCGACTGCAGGCGCTGGATGTCCTCGCAGCGACGCACGCCGCCGGCGGCGATCAGTGGCACCTGGCCCTCCACGCCGGCATCGCGCAGATGCTGGCGCACGGCCGGCAGCACGGTCTCGAAGTCGAAGCGCGCATCGCCCAGGTCGGCCACGCGGGCCGCGCCGAGGTGGCCGGCGGCATGGGCCGGGTGCTCGATGACGATGGCGCTGGGGATGCGCTGGCGGCGCTCCCACTTGCGCCACAGCAGCGCCACGCCGCGCGCGTCGCTGAGGATGGGCACCAGCGCCGTGTTCGGGTGGTCCTGGGCCAGCTCGGGCAGGTCCAGCGGCAGGCCGGCGCCGACGACCAGCGCGTCCGCGCCCTGCTGCAAGGCCGTGCGCACCGAGGCCGCGTAGTCGCTGACGGCGCGCATCACGTTGACGGCCACCAGCCCGCGCCCGCCGGCGATGGCATGCGCCTGGCGGATCTCGCGCGCCAGCGCCTCCTGGTTGGCCTGCTCGATGATGGCCTTCTTCTCGTCGCCGTCGCGCAGGCCTTCGCTGCGCGCCATCAGGTCGGCATGGTGGCGGCGCAGGTCCACCGACGCGATGGTGCCCCAGGCACCCAGCGCGGCAACGCTGCCGGCCAGCCGGTGCGCCGAGATGCCCACCCCCATGCCGCCTTGCACGACGGGCAGCAGCTGGCGGCCGGCCAGCTGCAAAGGGCGCAGGCCGGCGGAGGCCATGCGTTCGAGGAGCGAGGGAGTGGTCATGGCCTGGGTGGGGTTGAAGGCAAGGGCGTCGATGCTGGCGTCAAGCTGCCGACGCCGCTTTGATGCAGTTCAAGGTCTGGCGGATTCATCCGCCGAGCACGTGCATGTCGGCCGGCTCGATGCGGATGACGCGACCCCGCTGCTCGGAGTAGGCGTCGCTGCGCGCGGCCCAGATGCCGGCCAGGCGCTCGCGCAGGCTGGTCTCGTTGCCGTCCGGGCCGCGCAGCAGCGGCCGCAGGTCCTGGCCCTCGGACGCGAACAAACAGGTGTAGAGCCGGCCCTCGGCCGTCAGCCGGGCGCGCGTGCAGTCGCCGCAGAAGGCCTGGCTGACGCTGCTGATGAAGCCGATCTCGCCGGCGCCGTCCGCATAGCGCCAGCGCTCGGCCGTCTCGCCACCGCGCGTGGGCGCCAGCGGCTGCAGCGGCCAGCGCGCGGCAATGCGCGCGCGCAGCTCGGCGCTGGGCAGCACCTCGCCGAGCTGCCAGCCGTTGTGGCGGCCGGCATCCATGAACTCGATGAAGCGCAGCACCATGCCGCTGCCGCGAAAGTGGGCCGCCAATGGCAGGCACTCGCCGTCGTTGACGCCGCGGCGCACCACCATGTTGACCTTGATGCGCTCGAAGCCCGCGCGCTGGGCCGCGTCCAGCCCGCGCAGGACCTCGGCGACCGGGAAGCCCACCTCGTTCATGCGCTGGAAGACGGCATCGTCCAGTGCATCGAGGCTGACGGTCAGGCGGTTCAGCCCGGCGTCGCGCAGCGCCTGGGCCTGGCCGGCCAGCAGGCTGCCGTTGGTCGTCAGCGCAAGGTCGGGCGGCGTGCCGTCCGGCGTGCGCAGCTCGGCCAGTTGGCGGACGAGTCGAGGCAGGTCGCGGCGCAGCAGCGGCTCGCCCCCGGTCAGGCGCAGCGTGCGCACGCCCAGGGCCAGCGCCTGGCGCGCCACCTGGGCGATCTCCTCGAAGTTCAGCAGCCGCGACTGCGGCAGGAAGCGGTGGCCCGGGCCGAACTTGCTGCGCGGCATGCAGTAGCCGCAACGGAAGTTGCAGCGGTCGGTCAGCGAGATGCGCAGGTCGCGCCAGGGGCGCTGGCGGCGGTCGCGCAGCGCACCGTCGGCGCTGGGGCGGGGCACGGTGTCCATGCGGCGCATTCTTGGGCGCCACCCCGCGGCGGCCCATCCGGCCGTGGCAGGAGCCGGCTTGGCAGCGCCTAGTTCTTCCGGCGGATGCAGGCCTCGTCCGTCGGACACGCCGGGCGCCCACCCATCCGCGCAGACTGCGCACCCATGAACATCGAACACTTCGACGACCTGCTGGCCATGGCGCGCCAGCAACGCGAGCCACAGCATCTGCTGATGGTCTTCACCACCGCCGAGTGCGACGCCGACGCCACGCCCGAGCAGCGCGCCGCCCACGCCGCGGGCGAAGGCGGCGTGCTGCGACCGCTGATGTGCGTGGACAAGGACCCGGCCGAGCTGAAGGACTTCGAGGCCCTCGCCACCGAGGCCCGCCAGGCCGGCCCGGCCTGGCAGCTGATGTTCACCGCGGCACTGGCCGGCCGCACGACGGCCAGCGAGATCCAGCGCATGCTGGAGCTGCTGGTCAAGCGCGTGGAGACGGGCGAGTTCGGCGGGCTGCTGCCGTTCAACCCCGCGGGCGAGGCCGTGTTCATTGGTTGAGCCCCATGCCTGAGCTGCCGCTGGTCTACGCCTGCTCGGGCTGCTCCAGCGCGGCCCAGCTGGCCAACCACCTGGCCGTGCGGCTGGACCGTGGCGGCGAGGCGGAGATGTCCTGCATCGCCGGTGTGGGCGGCGGCGTGAAGGCGCTGGTACGCACCGCCCAGCGCGCGGCCGGGTCCGGGCGGCCCATACTCGCCATCGACGGCTGCCCGCTGGCCTGCGTGCGCGCCTGCCTGGCCCGCGTGGGCGTGACGGCCGGCACCGAGCTGCGCCTGCATGAACACGGCGTGCGCAAGGTCCAGCATGGCGATTTCGACCCGGCCCAGGCCGAGGCGCTGCTGGCCCGTTGCCGGGACTTGCTCAAACCGGCTGCATCAGCCTCGGCCTGAGCTCACGCCGCGGGGCGGCGAATGGCCAGCCGGGCAGTGGCCGGGGCCTAGTGACCCATTGCAGCGATCCACTGGCGCGAGCCGACCGTAGGCATTCGCGCGCACAGCGGCCATTGAATCGGCCTGGGCGCATGGCAGTTTTCACCGAGTTCAAGCGAACCATGGCTGGCACCATCTGGACTTGGCGGAAGCGCGTTCTCGCGCGACGAGAACTTGTAACAACGCGCCGCTTTTGTCGGAAATTTAATGGCCGTTTCGTCCATCAACTTTTTGAGAGTTCGCTTATGAGTCAAGCACTTGCAGCGCCCGACCAGGGATATGTTGTGGCGCACCGTTCCTGCCTAAGCAGCAGCGGCTGTCTCCCGAGAACACGTTAAAGCGCACTTATGGACGTTGGCGACTTCCCCTGTCCTTGTTGTGGCTTCCTGACCTTTGGCGAGGCGCCTGGAAGTTATGAGATTTGTGTGATTTGTGGCTGGGAAGATGACCCTGTCCAGCTTACTCATCCAACGATGGGTGGCGGCGCAAATAAGGAAAGTCTCAGCATCCGTCAGGCTGCCCTACTTGAGAGGATTCCGTTCGGCGTCGCAGATTTCAATGGCACCGCAAGGGCTCGCGATTGGCGCCCGCTGGTCGCGGCCGATTTGATCCAGCCAGGCGTTCCAAAGAATGGTACCGAGTACTTTGAGGCTGCGGGGCAAGACGAGTTCAGTTACTACTGGGACCAGCGTGGTTCGCTTTAACCTTTCAATCAGCCGGACGTGGTCCGGCAAGCCGGCCCACGCCGGTTATCTCAAACGTTGAACTAAACCGCTGCCGCGGTGGTCACCCTGCTGGGAAGTGGGGCGTGCGGCAGGCGTAGCTTGATCGACGCGGGCAAGAGCCCGAGCCGATCAGGAGCGCCGAGATGGTCACCTTCGCACCCACCCCGATCACCCCGCTGCGCCAGCGCATGCTGGACGCCCTGCAACTGCGCGGCATGTCCGAGCGCACGCAAGAGAGCTACATCGAAGCCGTGGCCCGGCTGGCGCGGCACTACCACCGCAGCCCGGACCTGCTCAGCGCCGATGAAGTGCAGGCCTACCTGCTGCACCTGCTGCGTGAGTGCCATCTCTCGCGCTCCACGCTCAACCAGTACGGCTGCGCCTTCCGCTTCCTGTACCGCATCGTGTTGGAGTCGAACGACCAGTTCCAGATACCTCTGGGTCCGGCCCCGCAGGCCCTGCCCGAGATCCTTGCCCGCGCCGAACTCACCCGCCTGTTCGACGCCGCCTGCCACGCCAAGGCCCGCAGCTTCCTGCAACTGGCCTACGGCACCGGGCTGCGCGTGTCCGAACTGTGCCGCCTGCGCGTCGAACACATCGACAGCCACGCCGACCGCATGTGCATCCACGTCGTGCAGGGCAAGGGCGCCAAGGACCGCCTCGTGCCGCTGAGCCCCGACACCCTCGCCGTGGCGCGCGCCTGGTGGCTCGTCGGGCGTCCGCACGGTTGGCTGTTCACCTCGCAGCGCGATCCCATGCTGGCACTGGACATCTGCGTCGCCCAGCGCTGGTACCGCCGCGCCTGCGCTCACGCCGGCATCACCAAGCGCGGCGGCATCCACACCCTGCGCCACTGCTACGCCACCCACCTGCTGGAGGCCGGGGTGGACCTGCACAACCTGCAGCAATGGCTGGGCCACAGCCACATCAGCACCACCATGCGCTACCTGCACCTGGCCCGCCCCGATGCCCCCGACTTGGCCCGCCGCCAACCCCTGGCCCTGCTAAGCACGCTGCACTGACGCCAGCCTCGCCGAGCCCACCATGGCCACCCCGCTGGCCGAGGTTCTGCGCCGCTTCGGCGCCGAGTACCTGCGCACGCACACCCTGAGCAGCGCACAGGCCCGCGCCTGGCGCGCCATCCTCGCCTGCCGCACGCCAGCGCTGGGCGGCGAGCGGCTGCGCTGCGATGGCTGCGCAGCCGAGCACTGGCGCTGGCACAGCTGCCGCAACCGCCACTGCCCGCAGTGCCAGAGCCGCCAGCGCGACGCCTGGCGTGCCGCGCGACTGGGCGAGTTGCTCAACGTGCCCTACTGCCACCTCGTCTTCACCCTGCCGCACGAACTCAACGCGCTGGCCGCAACCCATGCGCGCTGGGTGTACGACACGTTGATGCACGCGACGGCTGCCACGCTCACCGACTTCGCCGCCAACCCGCGCTGGCTCGGCGGCACGCCAGCCTTCACGCTGGTCTTGCACACCTGGACGCAGGACTTGCGGCGCCACTTTCACGTGCATGCGCTGATGGCCTGTGGCGCGATGCGGCTGGACGCGGACTCGGCGACGACGACGTGGGTCGCCCCACACGCAGCGCGCGCTTCCTGTTCCCGGTGCACGCGCTCTGCCGCGTCTTCCGAGGCAAGTTCATGGCGGCGCTGCAAGCGGCCGAAGCCGCAGGCGAGCTGCCACGCGACCCGGCCGATGCGCACGCGCGCCGCGAACGCCGAGCGGTCCTGTGGCGCCATGACTGGGTGGTCTACGCCAAGACCCCGCTGGCCGGGCCAGCGGCGGTGCTGGACTACCTCAGCCGCTACACCCACCGCACGGCCATCGGCAATGAGCGGCTGGTCGGCATCGCCGGCCAGAGCGTGCGACTGCGCGTGCGCGCCGACGACCGCGGCGGCAAGCGCACGATCGCCATGCCGGGCGAGCAGTTCATCGCGCGGCTGCTGCAACACGTGCTGCCCGGCGGCTTCAAGCGCATCCGCCACTACGGGCTGCTGGCGCCATGCGCCAAGGCCGAGCGGCTGCGCCAAGCGCGGCGACTGCTGGCCATGCCGGCGGCCAACCCGCAGGCGCAAGAAGACGCCCGGGCCTTCATGAAGCGGGTGGCGAGCATCGAGATCAACACCTGCCCCCACTGCCAGGGGCGCTGGCGCGTGGTGGAACAACGTGCAGCGGATGTGCCGGCGCTTGGCGCGCTGCTGCCGGTGCGGCAAGCCGGCTGCCGGGGGCCGCCATGACCCAGCGTGGCCCGGCTCGCGGGGGGACGAGGCGCGGTGAAGGCGTCGGCGCCAAGCCGTGCCCGAGGCGTGCGAGCCCGCCGCGAACCCAGCGTCGCCGGCGGGTGGGTGCGCCTGGCCAGGCGTCGTGTCGGCCCGGTCCGGCGTCCGGCCAGCTCCATGGCGCTCGCCGGCCCGGCCGGGGTGAATCCGCACTGGGCCGACAGGGGCGTTGAACCTTACATTCCCCTATCTCAACGACTGCCGCCCACCTCGGGCCGGCGGTTCAGTTCAACAGGTTTATCCGCCGCTGCCATGCCTGCACGTCTTCCTACCTCGCCTGGGCGGCGGATAAACGCTATTCGTTATGGCGCTTTATGAGCCCTGAAGATTTCGTTCGCGCCCTGAAGTCGGAATGCAGCGATGCCGCTGTGGATGACTGTCTCAGCATCTTTCGGAGCCCGCCCGGCAGAGCCCCTCACGCGGACCTGGTTCGAGTTTCAAAGTGGTTTCAGTCTCTGTCCGAGGCCGATAAGTCTTGCCTTCGACTAGCCCTACAAGAGGTCGCGGACGCAACGCTGTTCGGCGTCCTTTGCGTTGTCGATGGAGTTCGGACGATTGAGAATTCAGAGGAGAGGTCGGACTTCGTTCTTACCGCCACAAGAGGCGGCGCAATCACCCAGGTCTCGCCCAGTGACACGTATCTTCATGACCTGTTTCGCAGCGAGCCATAACCGCTCATTGCAGCCGACCTGCGCCAGCTTCGCTGGCTGGTCGGCTGAATTCAGACGTTATGCGTCAACTGCCTCCTGCCGCTCATGATTGATTCGCTGATTCCACAGATCGAAGAGTTGCAGGAGCAAGGTGCCATCGTTCTGCTGAAGTGGGATGGTGAGCGCGCGAGAAACCGGTGCACCGTTGTTGTCACGCGGCAAGATACAGATTACGTGTGGCGTAAGGACTGCGAAGACATCGGGCCCGTTCTGGCCGAGGCGCTCCTGGAATACAAGGCAAAGCATGCCCACTAACGTGGTTGGCCGGCCGCAAGCCACGCATAACCGGTCGCTCCAGCGGACGGCTTCGCCGTCCGCTGAGCTTCAACGTTGAGCAGCAACCAATGGCTACACCTGAATTAGTGCAGTCATGGGAACTTACTGAGCATCATTTGCGGGTGGCTGGCTCCTCATTGCTACCTGGTGTCGAAGCGCAACATGCCCTAAGCCTTTCGCAGTTTGCTGAATTTATTGACCACAACGAACTGGGATTGGCCTTCGACTGGCTGCTGTCGATTGCCAGAGAAAGCCAGTGGTCAACCGTCTCGCTTCTTGAGTCGCTTGAACTGGCGGCACTAAACATGACGCGACACGACGATGCTCGCCTGTTGCGCTGTCGCATTAACGAGCTCGCTGACCAACAATGATCAGAGTGCTCAACGAATCGGGGGGAGATGTTGATGCCCAACCTTTCATTGCAGCGGACGGCTTCGCCGTCCGCTGAATTTCAACGTTAAACGGCCTATGGAACAGTCGCTTTCATCAGTCGAGCTCAGCTTCTTCGCTTGGACGGACGGCGCGCTATCTCAACGCATTCCTGATACCACGGTCGCATTTCACTTCAACCTCTATGAGGGCGAGGATTCGGTGCACGTCCAGCTCATGGGCACCGATTCCTTTGTTCCCGGTGAGGTTCCGGAACGCGACTATTGGCCAGGTTCCGAGACGTTCACTACTGGCGAAGACATCTTCGAGATACCTTACGCCGTTGCCGGCAAGGACTGGCAAGCATGGCTGCAAACAAGCGTAGAGCTCGTGCGCTCTTACATCGCTAGCGGTGAGAAATCGATCATCCTCAAAGGCGCGCGCGGAGTCGGAATGGGTTTCGTTGATGGAGACATGCATGTTCTTTGGCAGGCATCGGCCGTCTAACCTTTTGCTGCAGCGGACGGCTTCGCCGCCCGCTGAGCGCCAACGTTAGCCATCTGAGAGAAGCGCGTGCGTTTCACCCTACTTTGTGTATTCGCCTTGTTGTCCCTAGCGGTTCAGTCGGCGCGAGCCGACATGTTGGTGCGCGACTACGAGCGACTTCGAGAGGATCCCAATATTCGCTCCTATCTCGTCGGCTTCGCTCGGGGAACGTTCTACACAAATTCCTTCGTAGGTGTGGCCGGCCAGCGACGGCTGTTCTGCCCGCCTCGATCTCTCCGACTCAATGAAGATGTGTTGCTGTCGGTCATCGACTTCTATATCAAAACCCGCAAGCCAAAGCCGGATGAATTCGTCGAGCAACTCATTCTCGATGCGTTCGTCTTGGAGTACCCGTGCCTACGCTGATGGCTAACCTCTCATTGCAGCCGACCTGCGCCAGCTTCGCTGGCTGGTCGGCTGAATTCAAACGTTGGGCAGCGTAGAAGGCACGCATGGGCAAGCAGAGGAGCGTTCAAATGCAGGCCGCTGTGCAAGGCGCCGAGATCGTCGATGTCGCACGCTCATTTACTGATCATCCAGAACGATTCGAGTGGCTTCGGGCGATGCTTACAGCCCGCGGGTACGACGTTGGAGCCGGCATTCTGGTGAAGCTCCGCTCAGTTCCAGATCAAGGCTGTTGGGTGCACTACGGCATGTGGCTGACCAACTCCGGGGTCTTTCTGAAATTTGTGGCGGACGAGGCGTTCGGCTCGCGACCGTTGGAGGGCTCAGGTCGGCTAGAACACGTTGAGCTTGAGGACGTTTCGGAGCAAGTCTCAACGTCGGAGTACCTACCAGGCACCGGGAAGTCTTTTGGATGGCTGGCTTTGGACACGCTGCGCCAAATAGATATAAGCAAGGCAAAGTAGGCGTGAGCATGCAAGCACAAACGCGGCCCAATCGGGTAGCCAGGGGTATCTAGCCCCCAGCCCCCACACCACCCACCACGCGGGTCCGCAGTGGTCGGTTCAACCAGTTGACACGCTCGACGAATACGTTATGTCGAGTAGCCCTGCTCCTTGCACCACAGATCCTTGATGCTGACCAGGCCTTGCGCCTTCAACCACGCATTGGACATCGCCTGCTGCGTCACCGGGGTTCGTGCCATGTGCCAGTAGCCGTGGCTGCTGACCCCGTGCTGGATGGCCGGCTTCAGGCTCACGCCCAAGGCCAGCAGGTGGCGTATCTTCGTGCGCGCCCAGCGCCACTGCTTCCAGTAGCACATGCGGATGCGCCGTCGCAGCCACCGGGCCCGAAGGCTGCCTCAGGACGGCAAGTGCTGCGAAGCTGCCGCCGGCCCCTTCCACAAGTCACGCAGAACCATCAAGCCCGCAGGCCCAGGTCCGGCCGCATCCGTCGCACCGCAGCCAGCAGCGGCGCCGAAGGCCAGGCAAGCGGGCTGCGCAACGCGCCCGCCTCGTCGGGCAAGCGCGCCACCTGCAGCACATGCCGCGGCGCGTCGGCCAGTTCACTCACCAGGCGCAGCAAATCGGCATCGCCGAACCAGCGCGGGTGCACGGTGCTGCGGCATTCGTAGTCCACACCGCTGCCTCGCAGCAGCGCCAGCGTCGCCTGCACCGCGCGGCTGCTGCCGCGCCGGCCGGTGATGCGGTCGTGCAGCGCGGCATCGGTGGGCGCGGCCTTGATGTCAAGGCCCACCCAATCGAGCAGCGGCAGCAGCGGCGCGAGCCGCTTCGGCGCCAGGCCCGCGGTGTGCAGGCCCAGCGCATAGCCCATGGCGCGCAGCTCGGCGAGGGCCGCCGGCAGCGCCGGGTCCAGCGTGGGTTCGCCGCCGCTGAACACGACGCCGTCCAACCGGCCCAGCCGGCGCGCCAGCCAGTCGCGCAGCTCGGGCCAGCGCGGGCCGGCACCCGAGCCCTTGGGCTGCAGGTCGGCGTTGTGGCAGTAGCCGCAACGCCAGGGGCAGCCCTGCAGGAAGACCACCGCGGCCAGCCGGCCGGGGAAGTCGACGCTGCTGAAGGGCTGCAGGCCGGCGACGGCGAGCGCATCACTCGCTACTCCATGCGGGCCGAGCGCCGGGCCGTTCCCAAGCCGGCCCGGCTTGGCGATGTGCTTGCGGCTTGATGCCGCAAGCATCGCCGTCCCCTCGGGGGCTGAGGCCGGACACAGGGCGTCCAGTGGACGGCCTGTGCCTGCCGAAGCGCTGCGGCCCAGGCCGCAGCGCGGTCCCGGACCAGGCTCGCCCGCGTTCAGCGCGGCGAGCATGGGCGAGGAGCTTCCACGAAGTGGACTCTTTCGGCGAACTCGCCCTGCTTGCCGATGTTGAAGGACGCGACCGGGCGGTGGTAGCCCATCACTCTTGTCCAGACCTCGCAGCGCTGGCGTTCCTCATCAAGCAGCGTGATGTCCTGTTCTTGGCGTTCGATGACAGCGTTCATGGGGTGTTCTCCTTCAGGCGGGTTGGGATTCGGATGCGCGGCGCTTGGCGGCCAGCCGCTCGGCGTCGCAGTGGGGGCAGAACTCGTGGTGGCCGGCCAGGTAGCCGTGGGTCGGGCAGATCGAGAAGGTCGGCGTCACGGTGACGTAGGGCAGGCGGTGGTTCGACAGCGCGCGCTTGACCAGCTCGCGGCAGGCGGTGGCCGAGCTGATGCGCTCGCTCATGTAGAGGTGCAGCACCGTGCCGCCGGTGTACTTGCGCTGCAGCTCCTCCTGGCGCTCCAGCGCCTCGAAGGGATCGTCGGTGAAGCCGACCGGCAGCTGCGAGCTGTTCGTGTAGTAGGGGTTGGCGTCGCTGCCGGCCTGCAGGATGGCGGGCCAGCGGCGCCGGTCCTCCTTGGCGAAGCGGTAGGTCGTGCCCTCGGCCGGCGTGGCCTCCAGGTTGTAGAGGTGGCCGGTCTGCTCCTGGAACTCCACCATGCGGGCGCGCACATGGTCCAGCAGCCGCACGGCCAGCGCATGGCCCTCCGGCGCGGTGATGTCGTGCGCGTCGCGCGTGAAGTTGCGCACCATCTCGTTGATGCCATTCACGCCCAGTGTGGAGAAGTGGTTGCGCAGCGTGCGCAGGTAGCGGCGCGTGTACGGGAACAGGCCTTGGTCGATCAGCCGCTGGATGAGCTTGCGCTTGAGCTCCAGGCTGTCGCGGCCCAGTTCCAGCAAACGGTCCAGCCGCGCCAGCAGCGCGGGCTCGTCGCCGGCGTAGACGTAGCCCAGCCGCGCGCAGTTCACCGTCACCACACCCACCGACCCCGTCTGCTCCGCCGAGCCGAACAGGCCGTTGCCGCGCTTGAGCAGCTCGCGCAGGTCCAGCTGCAGGCGGCAGCACATGGAGCGCACCATCTGCGGCTCCAGGTCGGAGTTCAGGAAGTTCTGGAAGTACGGCAGGCCGTAGCGCGCCGTCATCTCGAACAAGGCCTCGGTGTTCGGGTGGGCCCAGTCGAAGTCCTTGGTGATGTTGTAGGTCGGGATGGGGAAGGTGAAGGCCCGGCCCTTGGCGTCGCCGGCCGTCATCACGGCGATGTAGGCGCGGTTGATGAGGTCCATCTCGGCCTGCAGCTCGCCGTAGCAGAAGGGCTGCTCCTCACCGGCGATGACGGGCACCTGCTCGGCGAGGTCGGCCGGGCAGGTCCAGTCGAACGTGAGGTTGGTGAACGGCGTCTGCGTGCCCCAGCGCGAGGGCACGTTGAGGTTGTAGATCAGCTCCTGCAGGCACTGGCGCACCTGCTCGTAGCTCAGGCCGTCCTTGCGGACGTAGGGCGCCAGGTAGGTGTCGAAGCTGGAGAAGGCCTGGGCGCCGGCCCACTCGTTCTGCAGCGTGCCCAGGAAGTTGACGATCTGGCCCACGGCGCTGGACAAGTGCTTGGGCGGCCCCGCCTCCACCTTGCCCGGCACGCCGTTCAGGCCTTCATGCAGCAGCGTGCGCAGGCTCCAGCCGGCGCAGTAGCCGCTGAGCATGTCGAGGTCGTGGATGTGGATGTCGGCCTCGCGGTGGGCCTGCCCCACCTCGGGCGGGTAGACATGGTCCAGCCAGTAATTGGCGACCACCTTGCCCGACACGTTGAGGATGAGCCCGCCCAGGCTCCAGCCCTGGTTGGCATTGGCGTTGATGCGCCAGTCGCGCTGCTGCAGGTATTCGTCCATCGTGGCCTGCACGTCCACCAGCGTCTGGCGCGCGTCGCGCAGGCGGCGGTGCTGCTCACGGTAGACCGTGTAGGCACGCAGCGTCTTGCGCCAGCCGGCGCCGAACAGCGTGGACTCGACGGCGTCCTGGATCTGCTCGATGCCGGGCAGCGTGCGGGCCATCAACTCGGGCAGCACGCCGTTCTCGGTCAGCCAGCGCGCCTCGTCGTCGCCGAACTCGCCACTGGCACGGCCGGCGGCGGCCAGGGCCTGCGTGATCTTGTTCGCGTCGAAGGCCTGCAACCGGCCATCGCGCTTCACCACCTGCTGGGGATAGAGGGACATTGCGCTACCTATGGTGTTCGTAGCGCATTAACAGCGCTACATCTAGTGGGTCGCAGTGTGTCCAGCGGGCATGGGACTGTCCTTGAACCAGATCAAGCTTCGGGCATGGACAGGCGCCGCACCGCTTGCACGAAGCGCTGCAACGTGGGCGAGCGCGCCCCCGGCGCGAGCCGGACGTCGAGCAGCTGGAAACTGCCCCGCGTGGCCAGCGCCTGGCGCAGCGCCGCGCCCAGCTCGGCGCGCGTGTGCACCGTGTAGCCGTCGCCGCCCATGCCGGCGGCCATGGCCGCGAAGTCCCAGGCACCGAGGTCGTGGAAGCCGCCCTCGGGCATGAAGCTGCGCAGCATCTCCCAGCCGCCGTTGTTGAAGACGATGACGATGGGGTCGAGGCCCAGGCGCGCGGCGTGGTCGACCTCCCAGCCCGTCATCTGGAAGGCGCCGTCGCCGACCAGGATGAGCGGGCGCTGGCCGCTGGCGCGCTGCAGCCCCAGGCCGGCCGGCACGCCGTAGCCCATGGTGGCGTAGTAGCCCGGCGCCAGCAGCGCCGTGGGCCGCACGGCCATGGCGGTGAACAGGCAGTCGCCGACGTCGCAGGCGATGGGCATGGCGCCTTGGCGGTCGAACACGTCGTTGATCGCGCAGGCAATGTCGGCGGGCTCGACGGCGGCCTCGTCCTCCACCAGCCCCTGCGGGTAGGCCGGCGGCGCGGGGGGCGCGACGACGGCCACGCGCGGCAGCGGGCAGCGTTCCAGCAGCGCATCGACCAGCGCGGCCAGCGGCAGCTCGGGGTAGACGTGGTG
Organism: uncultured Comamonadaceae bacterium; assembly: GCA_965650725.1. Lineage (GTDB taxonomy): Bacteria > Pseudomonadota > Gammaproteobacteria > Burkholderiales > Burkholderiaceae_C > Pelomonas. Next base: position 23,715 of record CBFGPX010000021.1, read on the forward strand.
GCCCACGCGCACCTCGTCGTCGTAGGCCACCAGCGCATGGCGGAAGTCGATGCGCCGCGCCGACACGGCGAAGTTGGTGTCCGACACGATGACGCCCAGCAGCAGCAAGGCGTCGGAGGCTTCGACGCGCCGGCTCAGCTCGGGGTCGCCGGCCAGGCCCAGATAGGTCCCCGCCAGCGGCAGGTCCGCGTCCGCCAGCAGGCCGCGACCCATGAAGCTGGTCAGCACCGGCAGGCCCAGCCGCCGCGCGAGCTCGGCCACGCGCGCCTCCAGGCCGTAGCGCCGCACCTCGACGCCGACGACCAGCAGCGGGTCGCGCGCCACGCGCAGCCGCGCGAGCAGCTCGTCCGCGCAGGCGGCCACGCGCTCGGCGTCCCAGCGCCGCGGTGCGGGTGCGGGCACCTCGGCGCAGGGCCGGCCGGGCAGGTCGCGCGGGATCTCCAGGTAGACCGGCCGCGAGCGCAGCAACGCGTTGTCCAGCACGCGGGCGACGGCCTGCGGCGCGCGCTCCAGGTCGTCCAGCCGGGCGCGGTCGCAGGTGATCTCGTCGAAGAGCCGCCACTGCGAGTCGAGCTGCTTGACCTGGTGGTGCAGCAGCAGGCCGCTGACGGCCTCGTGCGCGGCCGGTGCGCCGGACAGCACCACCAGCGGCACGCGCTCGGCATAGGCGCCGGCCACCGCATTGACGAGGTTGAGCGCACCGGCGCCATAGGTCACGGCGGCCACGCCCAGGCCGCCACGCACGCGCGCCGTGGCGTCGGCGGCGAAGCCCACGCCGGGCTCGTGCGCCAGCGTCAGGATGGGCAGGCGGCCGTCGCGCTCGATCTCGCGGAACAGCGGCAGCGCGAAGTCGCCCGGGATGCCGAAGATCTCGCGCGCGCCGCGCGCCAGCAGCGCGTCGACGAGGCGCTGCGCCAGGGTGGTGCTTGTCGTCATGCGGGGCTCCACAGCGGACCGATGGCGTCCAGCGTGTTCTTCAGGATCAGGCCGTACTCGGTGTCGCCCTCCATGACGAGGGCGCCGTCGAAGAACAAACGGTCGGCGTCGTCCTGGCCGCGCAGCAACCGCCACAGCGCATCGGCGCGGGCGCGCAGGCGCAGGTGGGGCGGGCCGCCCTCGCCCGCCGCGCGGAAGCCGCGCTCGCCCAGCTGCAGCCGCACGCGGGCGCCCAGCTCCTGCAGCTCGATCTCGACGGTGCGGCCCTGCAGCGACCGGCGCTGGCCGGCGTCCAGGCGTGGCAGCAGCAGGCGGTCCAGCAGCAGTGCGAGCACGGTGGAAGGCGGTCGCGACGGCAGGCGGGCGATGCGCTCGCGCCAGTGGGGTGGCAAGGTATTCATGCAGCCTCCGCGAGCCCGGGCTGGCGGCGCGCGAAGCCGTCCACCAGTCGGCCGGGCAGCGGCAGCGCGCGCAGCTCGGCCAGCGCGTCGTCGGCATCGGCACCGTGCGCCAGCACCGCGTCGAACAGCTCCACGACGCGCATGAAGTGCGCACCGCAGGGCGACAGCCGCAGCAGGCTCACGCCGGCCTCCTGCAGCGCCGCGCCGTGGGCTATCAGGCATTGCAGCGCGGCGCTCTGCGTCTGGATGCCGTTGAGCGCCAGAAAGTCCTCGCCCTCCCCCGTCTTCAGCAGCAGGCCGTCGGCATCGTCGCGGCAGCGGAACTGGCAGTCGTCCTTCTGCAGCCGGTGGTGGCGGGCCGTGAAGCAGCGCGCCGAGAAGGCCAGCGGCAGGCGGCCGAAGCCCCACACCTCGGTCTGCAGCACCGACGGCTGCGGGTTGATGCGCGCCACGGCGTCCAGCGACAGCTCCACCGGTGCGACCCAGCGGTCGGCGCCCAGTGCCGCATGCTCGCCCAGCGCGGCGAAGCTGTAGATGTTGAGATGCGGCCCCAGGGTCAGCGGCCGGCGCCGCGCGCGCGACAGCACCTGCAGCGCGCCAGCGTCGCCGGCCTCGACCGGGAACTCGTCCTGCTCGCAGACGCGGCGCAGCGTGCGCAGCTCGGCCTCGCTCATGACCAGGGCCATGGTGGCCAGGCGCACGTCCTTGCCGGCCGCACGCAGCTCGCGCGCGATGGCCAGCCAATCGTCGAACTTCAACTCGTTGCGCCGCGAGCACACCAGCTCGCCCAACACGACGCTATGTACCGGCGAGTCGGCCAGGTCGGCGTAGAAGTTCAACACGGCCTCGCGCGGCCACCAGTACAGTAAGGGGCCGATGGAAAGCTCCGGCATCGTGTTCATCTCCAGGGGCGGTCGTAGGCGCCCAACGTGTGTTGCTGGCCTTCGGCCCAACGCGCCAGCTGGCCGTCCCAGGCCGGCTGCACGCTGTAGCGGCCACGGCCCTCGTGGGCGGCCCAGGCCGTGTCGATGGCGGCGCGCCAGACCTTGGTGACCTCGGCCACGTAGGCCGGGCTGCGCTGGCGGCCCTCGATCTTGATGGCGTCCACGCCGCTGGCGATCAGCTGCGGCAGCAGCGCCAGCGTGTTGAGACTGGTGGGCTCCTCCAGCGCGTAGTCGCCGGCCAGGTCGCCCACCTCGAAGCGGCCCTTGCACAGCGTCGGGTAGCCGCGCGGCTCGCCGGGCCGGTAGTGGTCGATCAGCACGCCGCCCAGGCGTGCGCGCACGCCGTCGGGAGCCTCGTCCCAGCGCACGGCCGATGGCGGCGAGCAGACGCCGGCCGTGTTGGGCGACCGTCCCGTGGCGTAGCTGGACAGCGCGCAGCGCCCTTCCACCATCACGCACAGGCTGCCGAAGCCGAACACTTCGACAGGCACCGTGCAGTGCTTGAGCAACTGCTGCACCTGCTGCAGCGTCAGCACGCGCGGCAGCACGGCACGCTCGATGCCGTAGCGTTCGCGGTAGAAGCTGATGGCCTCGTGGTTGGTGGCCGAGGCCTGGACCGACAGGTGCAGGCGCAGCTGCGGATGGCGCCGGCGCGCGTCGGCCAGCACGGCGATGTCGGCCACGATGAGGGCGTCGGCGCCCAGCTCGGCAGCCTGGTCCACGGCGCGCTGCCAGGGGCTGGTGTCGCGCGCGTCGGCAAAGGTGTTCAGCGCCATCAGCACCTGGCGGCCGCGGCGGTGTGCGAAGGCGACGCCCTCGCGCACCGCCGCGGCGTCGAAGTTCAGGCCGGCGAAGTTGCGCGCGTTGGTGGCGTCCTTCAGGCCCAGGTAGACGGCGTCGGCGCCGGCCTCGACGGCCAGCTGCAGCGCGCGCAGCGAACCGGCGGGGCAGACCAGTTGGGGCTTGCGCGGCGGCGGGGAGGATTCAGCGGACATCGGCGGCTTCAGCCTCCGCAGCGGCCACCGCCGCCGCCACCGCAGCCGCAGCCCCCGTTGGCCGGCACCACGGCCGCCTCGCCCGCGGCCACGCGGCTGATGCGGATGCGCCAGGCGCCGGGCGCGGCCTCCAGCACGCGCCAGCTGAAACGGTCGGCATGGCGCAGGCCGAACTGCATCAGCAGGCCGCGCGGATCGTGGTCGTTGATGAGCTCGAAGGCCTCGCCCGGCGCGAGCGCGTCGAAGCTCTGGAAGGCCAGTTGGTGGCGCTCGACGGGGGCGAGCGAACGGAAGTCGTAGAGGGGTGTGGTCATGGTTGTCAGCCTAGGGTGGAGCGCCTCGCGGCGCCTTGAACTGGTTCAAGAACAGGGGATGCCGCTCGGGTCCAGCTCGATGAGCTGGTAGGGGCCGGTGCCGGCGTTGTCGGCGCGCGAGGCGGGCACGAAGGCGCCGACCGCGACGTCGAACACGTGCACCTCGCCGTCCTCGATGACGTAGTGCCAACCGTGCAGCGTCAGCGCCCTCGCCTCGACCTGCTCGCGCACCATGGGGTAGTCCATCAGCCGCTCCAGCTGCAGCACGATGGCGCGCTGCTCGGTGCGGCGCATGACCTCGGGGCCGGGCTCGGCCACCGGCAGCGTGGCCTCGCGGCCCAGGTCCAGCCAGCGCGCCAGGTTCTGCGCGGCGGGCGCCACCTCGCCGTACAGCGCGCGGATGGCGCCGCAATGGCTGTGGCCGCAGACGATGATGCGGCGCACCTGCAGGTTGAGCACGGCGAACTCGATGGCGGCGGCGGTGCCGTGGAAGCCCTGGCTTTGGTCGTAGGGCGGCACGAAGGCGCCGACGTTCCTGACGAGGAAGAGCTCGCCCGGCCCTGCGCCGGTCAGCAGGTAGGGCACCAGGCGCGAGTCCGAGCAGCCGATGAACAGCGTCAGTGGATGCTGGCCCTCGTCGACCAGGTGGCGGAACAGCGAACGCTGCTGCGGGAAGGCGTCGGTCTGGAAGCGGCGCAGGCGTTCGAGCAGTTCGTCGGGCATGGCTTGGGTCACTACTGGACCAGCGGAGACGTCGCCTGTTGGAGTTCGACGCCCTGCAGCCGCGCATCCGCCGCCAGCGTCTGCAGGTACTGGCGCAGCGCGCTGATCTGGTGCAGCTGGCGCATGCGCTGGGCCACGGCCTCGCGCACCTGCTCGAAGGCCGGCAGCCGGCCGGGCTCGCGCGCGTCGATGGCGACGATGTGCAGGCCGAAGCGGCTGTGCACCAGCTGCGGCAACACGCCGATCTCGCTGCGACCGAACAGCTCGCGGGCGAACTCGGGCGCGCAATCGGCGGCGGACAGCCAGCCCAGGTGGCCACCCTCGGCGCCGCTGGGGCAGTTGGACAGGTTGTGCGCCGCCTCGCCGAAGGCGGCGGCGTCGCTGGCGCGCAGCCGGATCAGGTGGCCCTCTGCGCATTCGCGCAGCAGCCCCACATCCACGCCGGGCGTGACGGCGAACAGGATGTGGCGCAGCTGCAGCCGCTCGCCCTGCGCGTAGTGCCTGGCGTTCGCGTCGTAATGGCGGCGGCAGGCGCTCTCGTCGGGCTCGGGGCCGGCCAGCTCGCGGGCGATCAGTGCCTCGATGGCCGCGCTGGCTGCCGCACTGACCGCACCCTCGTGCGGCGCGGGGTCGTCGGCGGCGAGCAGGCTCAGGGCCATCGCCCGCTGGCGCAGCAGCTCGGTGCAGGCGCGCTGGCGCAGCGCCTCGTCGTCCAGCGCCTCGGCGGCGGTGGCGATCTCGATGTCGTTGACAGAGGGCATGACGGACCTCACTTGCGGGCGTGCAGTCGACGCGAGCGGACGACCTGATAGGGGCGCAGCACGTAGAACACCGACGCCAGGCCACTCCAGACGTGCACGAGGCGGGTGAACGGGAAGATCAGGAAGATCGTCATGCCCAGCACCATGTGGACCTTGTAGGGCCAGGCCAGTGCGACGAGGCCGCTGGCGTCGGGCCGCAGCGTGACGATGCGCTGCGCCCAGTCGGACAGCAGCAGCATGACCGAGCCGTCGCTGTGCGCCAGCGAGAACGGCAGCGTCACCAGGCCCAGCGTCAGCTGCAGCCACAGCACCCACAGCAGCGCCAGGTCGCTGCGGTGGCTGGTCAGGCGGATGCGCGCGTCCGTCGTGCGGCGCCAGATCAGCATGGTCAGGCCGATGAAGCACAGCGTGCCCGCCACGCCGCCGGCGACGATGGCCAGCATCTGCTTGTTGCCCGCGCTGATGAAGTGCTCGTAGACGGCATGCGGCGTCAGCATGCCCACCGTGTGACCCACCAGCAGGAACAGGATGCCGGCATGGAACAGGTTGCTGGCCCATTTCATGCCGCGGCTGCGCAGCAGCTGGGAGCTGTCGCTCTTCCACGTGTAGGGATCGCGGTCGAAGCGGGCCAGGCTGCCCAGCAGGAACACGGCCAGGCAGATGTAGGGGTAGACGACGAACAGGAAGTTGTGAGCGGCGGTCATGCCTGGGCTCCCGGTTGATGGGTGCGCTGCGGGCGCACGATGTGGATGGGTTGCGGCTGCGCGGGGCGGGACTGGCCGGCGCTGGAGCAGCCGCCGAAGGCCTCGGGCTCGGCCCAGGCCTCGTCGAGCTCCGGCTCGGGCGGAATGTCCACGGCCTCGGCCTTCTCGCCGGCCAGCTCCAGCACGGCGGCCAGCACGCTGGCGTAGGCACTCTCGCGGCGCTGCAGCGCGCTGAAGATGGCGCGGGCGATGTGGGCCGTCTCGGCCAGGAAGTCGCGCGCCTCGCGCGGCGGCTGCGTCGAGGCGTACTCCAGCATCACGGCGAGGTGGTCCGGCAGCTCGCCGGGGGCCAGCAGCAGGCCGGCGCGCTCGTAGGTCTGCTGCAGGTCGATCATGGCCGGGCCGCGGTCGCGCGAGTCGCCATGGATGTGCTCGAACAGGTGCAGCGCCGTGCCGCGGCCGCGGTCGAACAGGTCGACGAACTCGGCCTCGACCGCAAACGGGTCGTCGCGCTGCAGGCGCTGCAGCAGCGCACACAGCTCGTCGATGCGGGTTGCCGGCAGCGCTGCCTCGGCCCAGAGGGCCTGCCGCAGCTCCGGCGCGGCGGCGCGGAAGGCGGCGTCCGGGTAGCGCAGCAGCGCGGCCAGCACGCGCAGCGTGTAGGTGGCGGGGGTGGGTTTGTTGAACATGCTCATGCCCGCCTCACAGCGTTGCCTTGATGGGGATGGTGCGGCGCTTGGGCGAGCCGAACAGGCTCAGCTCGGTCTCGCCGTCGGAGCAGCCGTTGCCGAAGCTGAAGCCGCAGCCGCCACGCACGTCGAAGGCGTTCTCGGCGTACTCGCGGTGCGTGGTCGGGATGACGAAGCGGTCCTCGTAGTTGGCGATGGCCATCACGCGGTACATCTCTTCCACGTCGTCCGCGAGCAGGCCCACCTGGTCCAGCACGATGCGGTTGGTGACGCCATCGACATGCTTGCCGCGCTGGTAGGCGCGCATGGCCAGCATGCGTTCGAGCGCCCGCTCCACGGGCCACACGTCGCCGGCCGTCAGCAGGTTGGCCAGGTATTGCACCGGGATGCGCAGCTGCTTCACGTCGGGCAGTTCACCCACGGCGCCGATCTGGCCGGCGTTGGCCGCCGCGCTGATGGGCGACAGCGGCGGCACGTACCAGACCATGGGCAGCGTGCGGTACTCGGGGTGCAGCGGCAGGGCCACCTTCC
>CBFGPX010000022.1:0-30240 GCA_965650725.1 uncultured Comamonadaceae bacterium
GTTGCCGCGCTCTTCCTTCTCGACCTGGACCAGCAGTTCCTGGCCTTCCTTGATCGCGTCCTTGATGGTCGCGTTCTTGACGTCGGTGCCCTCACGGAAGAACTGCCGCGAGATTTCCTTGAACGGCAGGAAGCCGTGGCGGTCCTCGCCGTAGTCGACGAAGCAGGCTTCGAGCGAGGGCTCGACCCGCGTCACGACGGCCTTGTAGATGTTGCCCTTGCGCTGTTCGCGGCCTTCGATTTCGGTCTCGAAGTCCAGCAGCTTCTGGCCATCGACGATGGCGAGGCGCCGCTCTTCCGGCTGCGTCGCATTGATCAGCATGCGTTTCATGTCATCACTCCTTCGCGCGCTCCGTGCAGGAGCGCGCCACGTCATGCCACCCGGAGGTGGCGTTCAAGACGCACGAGCGACAAGCGTGGAAACCGTGGAAGGAGTGCCCTGGACCGCTCGGGTTTCTGACGTGAGGTCAGACGTCGAGCGGCGTTGGCGCATGCGACCGGGCGGCCATGGCGCGGGGAAGACCTGCCTCGACCTTGCCGCGTGCCAAGGCGCCGGGCCGGACGACCACCACAGCTTCTGGCTGGGGTCGTGCGGCGAAGCGCAGCGGGTGGGGGAGGGAAGGACTCATCCGCGTAGGACTGCTGGACGCTGGCGCGAGCGTTTGCGGCTTGATGGGGCCGCTCGCTCTCGCGCCGTGAAAACCTTGTTCTGGCAACCGGATCTCGTCATGCCTGAGGGCTGTCGACGAGAGGCCGGTGGGTTCCGGGTGTCATCGCTCTGCCGCATCGTGCCGCCCGCCGCCGTTTCACTTGGGGAAACCGCCTGCCGGCCACAGGATGCGTTGCATCGCCTGTTGTGCCCCGGGGCTAGCCCTGGGGCGCCGCGTTGTCGCCGCTAAAATCAAAAAAATCAAACACTTACGGCAGCAACGTGGTGAAAAGGATTATAGGGGCAGGCATTGCGGCCCCTACCACGGGGGCGAACCCCGCCGTGAGTACGGACAAACCCGCGGTTCGGCGCGTCGTCGTGGACGAGGGGTCGGTCGGCCAGCGCCTGGACAACTTCCTGCTGCGCGAGCTGAAGGGGGTGCCCAAGACCCATGTCTACCGGGTGATCCGGGCCGGCGAGGTGCGCGTCAACAAGGGCCGCGCCCAGGCCGATACGCGGCTGGAGATCGGCGACGAGGTGCGCATTCCGCCGGTGCGCGTGCCCGAGCGGGCCGAGGCGCCGGCTGCACCGGCGCGAGAGTTCCCCATCGTGTTCGAGGACGAGCACCTGCTGGTCATCGACAAGCCGGCCGGCGTGGCGGTGCATGGCGGCTCGGGCGTCAGCTACGGCGTCATCGAGGCGCTGCGCCGGGCGCGGCCCGCGGCCAAGTTCCTGGAGCTGGTGCACCGGCTGGACAAGGAGACCTCGGGCCTGTTGATGATCGCCAAGAAGCGCAGCGCGCTGGTCAACCTGCAGGACCAGCTGCGCGACCGCGAGACCGGCAAGACCTATGCGGCGCTGGTCTGGGGTGACTGGCCGGCCAAGCTCAAGGTCATCGACGTGCCGCTGGTGAAGTTCGTCGGCAGTGACGGCGAGCGCTGGGTGCGCCCCGGCAAGGAAGGCGAGGAAGACGCCAAGCGCTCCATCAGCCTCGTGAAAGTCATGTAGCGCACGAAGGACTTCAGCTTGCTGGACGTGACCATCAAGACGGGCCGCACGCATCAGATCCGCGTCCACCTGCAACAGGCCGGCCACCCTATCGTCGGTGACCCCAAGTACGGCGACTTCGAACGCAATCGCGAGCTGGCACGTGGCCCGGCGAAGTTCGAGCGCATGTTCCTGCACGCGCGCCAACTGCGCTTCAACCACCCCGCCAGCGGGGCCGAGATGACGTTGCAGGCCCCGCTGCCGCCCGAGTGTGAGAAGCTGACCACCCCATGAGACCGCAACGTTTTGACCTGATCGCCTTCGACTGGGACGGCACCCTGTTCGATTCCACCGCGCTGATCGCCCGCTGCATCCAGCGCGCCGCCGTCGACATCGGCGAACCCGAGCCCGAGTTCGAGCGGGCCAAGTACGTCATCGGCCTGGGCCTGCGCGATGCGCTGGAGCATGTGGTGCCGGGCCTGTCGCACGACCGCTACGGCGAGCTGGGTCTGCGCTACCGCCACCACTACCTCGGGTCGGAGCACGAGGTCTCGCTGTTCGACGGCAGCCTGGAGATGCTGCAAGCGCTCAAGGAGCGCCACCACTGGCTGGCCGTGGCCACGGGCAAGAACCGCGCGGGCCTGGACCGCGTGCTGGCCCATGCCGAACTGACGCAGATGTTCGACGGCACGCGCACGGCCGACGAGACGCGCTCCAAGCCGCATCCGCAGATGCTGCTGGAGCTGATGCGAGAGTTCGGCGTGGAGCCCGAGCGCACGCTGATGATCGGCGACACCACGCACGACCTGCTGCTGGCCCAGAACGCCGGCGTGGCCAGCGTGGGCGTCAGCTTCGGCGCGCACGACCACGAGACCTTCGCCGACCTCAAGCCGCTCTTCGTGGCCCACTCGACGCGCGAGTTGCACGACTGGTTGATCCAGCATGCCTGAGCAGGACATCGCGCCGCCGCAGTTGCTCTGCGGTTCCAGCGAACTTCAGGAGCGCGGCAAGGCGGTCCTGTTCGACGTGATCCAGTGGCGCGAGCCCGTGCGCGCCTTCGCGCTGCGCTTCGACGGCCAGGCGGTCGCCTACCTGAACCGCTGCGCGCATGTGCCAACGGAAATGGACTGGCAGGAGGGCGAGTTCCTCGATGCCGACAAACGCTTCATCATGTGCAGCATCCACGGCGCGGTCTACGACCCGCTCAACGGCCAGTGCGTCATGGGCCCCTGCAACCGCGGGCGCCTGACCAAGATCAACCTGACCGAGCGCGACGGCGAGGTCTACTGGCACCCGACACGAGACACCCAGCCCGCCTTCCAGGACTGATATGAGCAGCAACTCCGACGATTCCCTGCCGCCCCCCATGCAAGAACCGGTGGGCGTGCCCGCCGCGCCTGCGGCGCCCGCGCTGAACGAGCCGATGCTGGCCGAGCTGGCGCGCGACTTCCTGCGCGAGCGCCGGGCCGAGCGGCGCTGGCGCACCGTGTTCCGGCTGTTCTGGCTGGCGCTGGCCGCCCTGCTGGTCTACAGCCTGTGGCTGCAGGGCCGGCACGTGACGCCCACCACCACGCCGCACACGGCCCTGGTGGAGGTGCGCGGCGAGATCGCGGCCGACACCGAGGCCAGTGCCGAGATGCTGCTGGCCGCGCTGAAGGACGCGTTCAAGGATTCCGCCGCCCAGGCCGTGGTGCTGCGCATCAACTCGCCCGGCGGCAGCCCGGTGCAGGCCGGCATCGTCTACGACGAGATCAAGCGGCTGAAGAAGCAGTACGACAAGCCGGTCTACGCGGTGGTCGAGGAGATGTGCGCTTCGGGCGCCTACTACATCGCGGCGGCGGCGGACGAGATCTATGTGGACAAGGCCTCGGTCGTCGGCTCCATCGGCGTGCTGATGGACGGCTTCGGCTTCACCGGGCTGATGGACAAGCTGGGCGTGGAGCGCCGGCTGCTGACCGCCGGCGAGAACAAGGGCATGCTGGACCCGTTCGGCCCGGTCAACCCCAGGCAGCGCGCCTATGCGCAGGCCATGCTGGACCAGATCCACCAGCAGTTCATCGCGGTCGTGCGCGAGGGCCGCGGCAAGCGGCTGAAGGAAACGCCGGAGATCTTCTCGGGCCTGTTCTGGAACGGCGAGCAGGCCGTGCAGATGGGCCTAGCGGACCACTACGGCAATCTGGACTTTGTGGCGCGCGAGGTCGTCAAGGCCGAGGAAGTCATCGACTACACGCCGCGCGAGAACGTCGCCGAGCGGCTGGCCAAGCGTTTCGGCGCGGGCGTGGGCGCGGGCGCCGTGAAGGCGATGCGCGAGCTGGCGCCCATCCGCTGATCAGAAGCGGCGGCGGCGCGCAAAGCCCACGGCGACGAGCCCCAGGCCCACCAGTGCCAGCGATGCGGGCTCCGGCAGGCGCTGCGCCTGCTGGCCGCTGGAGGGGCGGTCTATGCCTGCCGAGGGCATGGGCGCGTCATTGACCTGCACGCTGCTGTTCCAGTCCTTCACGACCACCTGGCCGTTGACCTGGCCCCAGCCCTGGGCGACGGAGGCATTCAACGCCAGCACCGACGCATTGATGCCGCCGTTGAGCAGCAGGCTGGTCGCGTCCGGCAGGTTGAACAAGACCTGGCCCTTGCTGAAGCCCAGGTAGCCGTGGTTGCCGAAGTCCACCGCGGCGCCGTGGATGTTGATGAGGATCTGCGCGCCGGTGGGCAGGTTGTCGATCTGCATGTTGCGCATCGCGTCGGCGGCGGCGATGTCGAACACGGCCAGCATCTGGTCGGCGGCGTCGAAGTGCAGCGTGCCCCACTTGTCGACCGCGGTGCCGGTGTTGGCCAGCGCGTCCAGCGATGTCGACAGCGCGCCCAGGCGCTGCTTCTCGCCCGCGAAATCGAAGCCCTGGCCGTAGCTGACGCCGCCGAACACGTTGCCGCTGGCGTTGGGGGCGTAGCTGCCGCCCACGGCGACGCCGCTCCAGATCGTGCCGTTCGTGAAGTCGAGGTTGCCGCCCACGGTCAGGCCGGTGCCGCCGTACAGCGCGCTGGTGCCGGTCTTGGTGTTGATCGAGTAGCCGCTGATCGTCGCGTTGCCACCGACCGCCACGCGACCCTCGACGTCGCTGCTGCCCACGTTCATGTTGCCGAAGGCCAGCAGGTTGAGGCTGGCGTCCAGGCCGAGGCTGATGGGGGCGGCATGGGCGGAAGAGGCGAGGGCGAAACAGGCGGTCAACAGGAGGCGGCGCATCGTGCGGAGGTGGCGAACGGCAAAGACCACCAGTCTAGGAATGCCCTCACCCTCGCATCACGCTTCGATGCGGGGGTGTCATGACCGCTTCGAGAAGCAGTTCACAAACCCCGGGTGACGGAATTCACAAAAAAGGCCGCGGCCCTTTCGGACTGCGGCCTTGCGCCGAGCGCTGTCGCGCTTACTGCGTCTTGGGTTCGGTCTTGGCGGTGGTATTGCCGGCCTTGGCCTCGGCGTGCTTCTTCGCGTGCTTGTGGCCGTGTTTGGCGCCGCTGGCGGCTTCGGCCGGAGCGGCAGCCGGCGCCGCCTGGGCGGCCGGCGTGGGGGCCGCGGCGGGAGTCGTGGTCGCGGCGGCAGGGGCCGGCGTCGCCGCGGGTGCCGCGGTCTGTGCCAGCGCCACGCCCGAGGCGAGCGTGATGAGGGCGGTGGCGATGGTGGTCTTCAGCGTGTTCATCAGAGGTGCTCCTGGGGGTGTCGGGTTGCGGGGGGCTTCGCGAAAGTTCGCAGGACTCGCCAAAGCTTGAGTCCACAACGACGACTCTTCTTGCAGCGTTGACGGGGTTGCAAAGCCTTACACCGCGCAGAATCAGCCCCCATGAACACCCCACATCGCTTCGACTGGAGCGCCGGCTATCCCAGCCAGCGCAGCCCGCTGTTCGCACGCAATGTCGTGTCGACCTCGCATCCCCTCGCGGCGCAGGCCGGGCTGCGCATGCTGCATGCGGGTGGCAATGCCGTCGATGCCGCCATTGCGGCCGCGGCGTGCATGACGCTGGTCGAGCCATGCAGCAACGGGCTCGGCTCGGACGCCTTCTGCATCCTGTGGGACGGGAGGCGGCTGCACGGCCTCAACGCCTCGGGGCGCGCGCCGGCGGCATGGACGCCGGACTTCTTTGAGGGTCAGGCCGTGCCCCGCCGTGGCTGGAACTCGGTCACCGTGCCGGGCGCCGTCAGCGGCTGGGTGGCGCTGAGCGAGCGTTTCGGCAAGCTGCCGTTCGCAGATCTGCTGCAGCCCGCCATCGAGATTGCGGAGCGCGGCTATGCGGTGCCGCCCATCGTGCAGGGCAAGTGGGCCATGGCCGCCGCCTTGAGCGAGATCACGTCGCAACCTGGCTTCGCGCAAGCCTTCCTGCCGAACGGTCGCGCACCGGTGGTGGGCGAGCTGTTCCGCTTCGCGGACGCCGCTCGCAGCCTGAAGCTGATCGCCGAGTCCAAGGGCGAGGCCTTCTATCGCGGCGAGATCGCCGCCGCACTGGCCCGTTACGCGCGCGAGACCGGTGGCGCGATGACCGAGGCCGACCTGGCGGCGCACCAGCCCGAGTGGGTCACGCCGCTGGCGCAGGACTTCGCTGGCCACACGCTTCACGAGATCCCGCCCAACGGCCAGGGCATTGCGGCTCAGATGGCGCTGGGCCTGCTGCAGCACTGGGATGTGGCGGCCCACGCGGTGGACAGCCCAGAGGCCCAGCACCTGATGATCGAGGCGATGAAGCTGGCGTTTGCGGACGTCTACCGCTTCGTCGCCGAGCCCGGCGCAATGCCCGTCAGCGCCGCGCAGTTGCTGGACCCGACCTACCTGGCCGAGCGTGCCAAGCTCATTGATCCAGCACGCGCCCAGGTCTTCGGTGCCGGCAATCCCGTAAAGGGCGGCACCATCTACCTGACCGCCGCCGACGAGCGCGGCATGATGGTCAGCTTCATCCAGAGCAACTACATGGGCTTTGGCTCGGGCGTGGTGCTGCCGGGCTATGGCATCAGCCTGCAGAACCGCGGCCACGGCTTCACACTGGAGGCCGGCCACCCCAACCGGGTCGCGCCGGGCAAGCGGCCCTTCCACACCATCATCCCGGCCTTCCTCACGAAGGATGGCGCACCGGTCATGAGCTTTGGCGTCATGGGCGGCAACATGCAGCCGCAGGGTCACATGCAGACCTTGGTGCGCATGCTGAGCTACGGCCAGAACCCGCAGGCCGCCTGCGATGCGCCGCGCTGGCGCTTCAACGAGGGCCTGTCCATCAACGTCGAGCCCCACATGCCGGCCGCCACGATTGAGGCCTTGCGCGCGCGCGGCCACCAGATCGGCGACATCCACGACAGCTACCAGGACTTCGGCGCCGGCCAGTTCATCTGGCGCCTGGGCGACCCGGCCGTGAACGGCTATGTGGCCGCCAGCGACCCGCGCCGCGACGGCGCCGCCGTCGGCTGGTGAGACCACGCGGGCGCCGCGTCGCAATACTCGGGTGCGCCAGTGCGACTTGTGCCGGCCGGTTTGCCGGCGCGCACGGCTGCGCCTACGATGCCGACATGGGCTTTCCCTTCTCCCCAGCCGCGTCCTGCGGCGATGTTGCTGCCAAGGCCCTGCGGGCTGCGGCGGCCTCGTGCGCGCCGCAGTGGCGCGCCGGGACGGGGCCCCGCTTCCGTCAGCCGGCCGCACATCCCTGAGCCCGGCGATCACCCTCTCCCCATTTGCGCAAACTCCAGATCGCCGGGCCCACAGCCCGCGCGATGGCTTGCGCCTGCCTTGGCAGGTGCGGCCCTGCCACTGGAGGATCGCCTCGTGGAAGCTTTTCTTTCCCAGCGCCCGCTGAAGCAGCGCGGACATCGTCCGCCCTTTGAATCCGTGCCGCCCCGGTCCGCGCGCCAGGCCGCTGCCGGCCGCAGGCTGCGTGCACGCGTTGTAGTGCACGCGGGCGGCCGCTGAGTCGCCCCTCACGCGGCGGGTGACGGCAGATGGCCGTCCCGCAGCCCATGCATCCGGGACGGCCACGCGCCTCCCCCGAGTTCGGAGGGCCATGCCCATGAAGATCAGTTCAAGCGCGCTGCGGGCCAAGCGTTCCTGTGCCAGCGGCTACCGCTGGTTCGCACGGCGTTTCGACAGTCCGGCGGAATACCAGCGCGTCATCGACGCCCTCGTCGCCGACGGACGCCCCGACGACGCCTGCTGGCTGCTCGATCAGTTCGGTCCCGTCGAGTCCGTGCTGGTGGTCGATGCCATCGCGGCGGAGGCCTTCGTCCATGCCGGCTCGGTCCACGTGCTCGGCGACATCGAGGTCAGCGGGCCGCTGCGCATCGGCGGCTCGCTGCGGGTGGGCGGCAGCATCCGCGCGGGCGGGGCCGTCGTGGTCGGCAACGACTTGCATGCCGGCGCGGGGCTGCGCACGCCGGGCTCGCTGCGCACCGGCGGGCATCTGGTCTCGTCCTGGAGCGTCGAGGTGGGCGGCGAGTTGGCCTGCCGTGGCGACCTGCGCGTGCGCGGCAGCCTGAGCTGCAGCCAGACCCTGCGCGGCGAGGGGGTGATCGCGGTGGCCGACGACCTGGCGGTGGACGGCCCCATCCACGGCGGCGCCAGCCTGCGGGTGGGCGGGCGACTGGCCTGCGCGGACAGCCTGCGCGCCGGACACGGCATACAGGTCGGGCAGTCGATCCAGGCCGGCATGCACATCGATGCGGGCTGGGGCATCGTCGCAGGCGCCGACATCGCCAGCGAGGGCGCCATCCGCGCCGGCGAATGCATCGTCAGCGGCGGCAGCATCCGCACGGGGGAGGGGTTCGGCGTCTGCGCCGGCCTGAGCGCCCGCCGCGATGCCTGGCCCTCCTGCGGCCGCGTGGTGTCGCGCACCCACCCCGAGAACCTGCTCAGCGGCTTCTGGGACCGCGGCCCCTGGGGGAGCCCGGCATGAAGATGAACCGGCCTTTCGTTTCCTTGTGCCCCGAGATCACCCGCAGCGATGCGCTGACGCTGATGGCTTGGCTGGAGGACGAGAGCGTCACCCGCTACCTGAGCGACTCGCGCCACGTCTCGCGCTTCATCGAGCAGGTCATCGGCCGGGTGCAACTGCCCGTGCTGACGCATCTTTTCAACCAGGGTGGGCGCTTCTTCATGGCCTGCGACCGGCGCGACGTGCCGGTGGGCTTTGTCCGCCTCGTCCAGTCCGGCCCGGATTGCGAGATGGTGCTGGCCATCGGCAACCGGGAGCACTGGGGTCATGGGCTGGGCGGCAGCGTCATCCGCGAGGGCATGAAGCTCGCCTTCTTCGAGATGCAGGCCGAGCGGCTCGTCGCCCGCATCCACCCGGACAACCGGCGCTCGCTGGCCGCCTTCGAGCGCTGCGGCTTCACCGCCGAGAGCCGCACGCCGACGCTGCAGTCCTGCGCGATGACCGCGGCGCGCTATCTGCGGCTGCTGCGCACGGCCGGGGCCGGGCATGCGGGCGACATCCGGGTCACCGAGCTCGATCAGGCGCGGCTCAGGCGGCTGCTGCTGGGCGAGCAGGCCCATGCGGTGTTCGAGCTGGCGCATGAAGTGGAGCGGGCCGTCGTCGTCGATGCGCGCCAGCTGCCGCCCGACGTGGTCACGATGAACTCCCGCGCGCTGCTGCAGCTGGACGGCGAAGCGCTGCAGGTGGCGCTGGTCTATCCGCAGGACGCCGACGACGGTGCGGGCAAGCTGTCGGTCTGCTCGGACATCGGCACCGCCATCCTGGGCTACCGCGAGGGCGATGCCTTCGACTGGCGCGTGGGCGGGCGCACCCGCCACATCCGCGTCGGCAAGCTGCTCTACCAGCCCGAGGCGGCCGGCGACTTTCACCTGTAGCGCAGCGGTCGTCCCCCCAAGCGTGGCTTCCGGCACGCGGGGTACACCCCGGTGTCGGCATTAGCATCCGCGCCCAGGGCAAGCCGGGAGGGGCACCGATGTTCAAGAGACTGTGGGTCGTGGCCATGATCGTGCTGCCGCTGGCCGCGCCGGCCCAGCAAGCCGCCAAGCCGGCGCAGACCATTGCGCTGATCTCCACGCTGGGCGACCAGCTCAGCGTCGTCAAGCAGCGCGGCAAGCGCGCCAGCAGCGTGGACGACTTCTCGCGCCGCACGCTGCAGGTGGACCCGCAGCTGCTGAACATGGCCGTGCTGCGCGGCCTGGACAGTGCGCTGGCCGAGGAGGAGCCCGATTCACGCCGCATCATGCTGCGCTGGAGTGCCAACCCCGGGCTCGCGGAGCAGCTGAAGAACGCCTCCTTCGAGGCCCGCGATGCGCTGGTGCTGGACGCGCTGCGCGAGCGCCTGGCCCAGATGCCGCAGCGCGCCGAGTGGGACCGCATCGAGGCCATCCTGCCGCGCTATGCGTGGGAGACGCGCGAGGGCATGCCCAACCGGCTGGGCGGCATCGGCATCTACGTCAAGCCCACCGGCAACCAGTGGGAGCTTCTCGACGAGGACGGCATCGACCGCAAGGAAGATCTTGCGGACCCGGACCGGACGACGACCAACCCCCGCACCGGCGAGCAGCAGAAGGACAAGTCCTATGTGGCGCCCTTCATCTCCTTCGAGCGCGTGACGCTGGACGCCAAGACGCTGGCCGTCATCGCGCGCAAGCCGCAGTTCTCGCACACCAAGTACAGCGACCCGAACTCCAAGTCCATCGACGTGGTCGAGCAGGTCTCGCCGGCGCAGATCGTGACCCAGCTCAACCAGCTCGTCGAGCAGGCCGCGTTCCGCTCGGTGCGCGGCGGGGTGGAGGTGGGCCCGGTCAAGCCGGTGGCCAAGGAGGCGGGCAAGCCCTGACCGGCCCGAACCCGCACAGGCCAGCGACGCCGGCGTGGCTGCGAGCCTAGAATCCGCGCCATGACCAAGCTGCTCGACCTCGACTGACGCCGCCGACGCGTCACCACCCCGCGGGCGTTGCCCGCCCGTCGAGTCCTGCCAGCTCTCCTTCGCGTCATGTCCTTCAAGTTCCTCACCCTCGCGCCCGGCGACCTGCTGCGCGACGCCGTCTACCGGCGCCTGTGGACCTCCATCCTCGTTTCCTCGCTGGGCGGCCAGATCACGCTGCTGGCGTTGCCGCTGACGGCCGCCGTGCTGCTGAACGCGTCGCCCACGCAGATGGGCATCCTGCAGGCGCTGGAGGTGCTGCCGTTCGCGCTGTTCTCGCTGCCGGCCGGCGTGCTGCTGGACCGGGTGCGCAAGTTGCCGGTCTACATCGCCGGCGAGGTGGTGCTGGCGCTGGCCGTGGCCTCCGTGCCGCTGGCGGCGGTGCTGGGCTGGCTGGGCATGGGCTGGCTGTACCTGGTGGGCTTCGTCATCGGCGCCGTGCATACGACGGCGGGCAGCGCCGGCCAGATCGTGCTGACCCAGGTGGTGCCGCGCGAGCGGCTGGTGGAGGCGCATGCGAAGAACGCGCTGGCCTCGTCGGGCGCCGAGGTGGCCGGGCCGGGCGTCGCGGGCCTGCTGATCAAGCTGGTGGGCGCACCGCTGGCGCTGGCGGTGGACGCGGTGATGCTGGCCGTGTCGACGCTGATCCTGCGTGGCATCCGCGTGCAGGAGACGCTGCCGCCGCGCCAGGCGCAGGACTTCTGGCGCGAGCTGAAGGCCGGCCTGCGCTTCGTGCGCGAGCGCGAGCTGCTGGTCAGCATGGCCATCGTCGTCGCGGCCTGGAATTTGTTCCACAACGGCGCGCTGGTCGTACAGATCCTGTTCGCGACGCGCGAGCTGAAGCTGGCGCCGCAGACGGTGGGCTGGTCCTACGCGGCCATCGGCCTGGGCACCGTGCTGGCCAGCGTTTACGGCCACCGCATCAGCAAGCACCTGGGCCCCGGGCCCTGCCTGGTCGTGGGTTTCGCGACCTGCGGCCTGGGCTGGCTGCTGCTGGCGCTGGCGCCCACGGGGCGCCTCGGCGTGCTGGGCTTTGGTGCCATGCTGTTCATCTGGGGCGTGGGCGCGGTGCTGATGTTCATCAACTTCCTGTCGCTGCGCCAGGCCGTCACGCCGGCGCCCATGCTGGGTCGCATGACGAGCACGGTGCGCTGGTTGATCCTGCTGCCGGCCGCCCCCGGCGCGCTGCTGGGCGGCTGGATGGGTGAGCACCTGGGCCTGCGCGCCACGCTGGCGTTCTCGGGCGTGGGCTGCCTGCTGGTGGCCGTGTGGGCCTGGAACCATGCGACGCTGCGGGCCGTGCGCGAACTGCCCAAGCCCGTGGAGGTGCTGCCCGCATGAATGCCGACCCTTTGCTGATCGAGGTGCCCGAGCGGCTGGAGGGTGAGCGCACGGTGCTGCTGATGCCGCGGGCCGGCGCGGGGGCGGAGATGGCCGTGGTCATCGCGCAGTCGCTGTCCCACCTGAAGCCCTGGATGATCTGGGCGCAGGAGGCGCCCACCGCAGAAAGCGCCGAGCTGGTGGTGCGTCGCATGCATGCCGACTTCATCGCGCGCCGCGACCTGTGCTTTCACATGGTCGCCCGCCGCGCCGATGGCAGCCCGGGGCGGCTGCTGGGCGGCGCGGGCCTGCACCGCATCGACTGGGCCGTGCGCAAGTTCGAGATCGGCTACTGGATACGCCCCGACGCGGCGGGCCAGGGCCATGTGGGCGAAGCCGTGCGGCTGCTGACGGCCCTGGCCTTCGACCGCCTGGGCGCACGCCGCGTGGAGATCCGCTGCGACGCACGCAACCTGAAGAGCCGCGCCGTGGCTGAGCGCGGCGGCTTCGAGCTGGAAGGCACGCTGCGCAACCACGCCCTTGGCGTGGACGGGCATGCGCGCGATACCGCGGTGTACGCGCGCATCGCAGCCGCTTGAAGGTTCAGGGCAGCTTGGGGAAGGGCTCAGCGAAGGGCTGTGGCTGCATCGCGTACCAGGAGCCGCCCGAGCCGCGGCGGTTGAGCAGCGGCCCCAGCGTCGACGTGTCCACCGCCGCGCAGACCGATTGGAGGCGGCGGGGATTGGGGCCGCGGACCTTCTCGCAGGCGGCCATGCTGGCATGGCAATGAGCGCCGTAGCGCTGGGCCCCGTCCTGCCCGGCGTCCTCCTGGTAGCAGAAGGACTGCGCCGGCAGCGCCGTGCTGGCCGTGCCGACGGTCGGGGTAAGCGCCGGTGGCACCCACACCTCGATGACACCGGGCGTGCCGGTCAGGCGCGACGACAGCGGCTTGATGGCCCAGCGGCCTGAGTCGTCCTTTGGCGGCAGCTGTTCGGCGCAGGCCTTGGAGGCGGCATCGTGATAGATCACGGTCGGCTGCATGGGCGCCTTGGGCGACGCGCGGCCGCGGCGGCGGGCGCTGTCCCAGACGTCCTCCATCGGTGGCAGGTTGGCGCCCATGGCCTCCCAGGGCGAGCGCATCTGCCGCATCTGCTCGCGGAGCTCGGGGCCGTAGATCTGGATGTAGATGGTCCTGCCATCGCAGAGGCCGGGCGCGATGGGCTGGGGCGCAGATGCCGGCCCGGCACTCGCGGGCAGCCCGGCGCCGCCTGTGACGGGGGGCCTGGCCGTGCCCAGCTTGGCCGGAACTCCTGCGGTGCTTGACGCTGGCGTGGCTGGCCCTTCGCTGGGGCCGCCCGGTTCGCCCACGGAGGGCGGCGTGGCGACCTTGGCGTCGCGCAGCCCCAGCCATTCGAGGATGGCCGCCGGTCTGAGGAGGAGGTGCTGGTCGTTCTCGGCGATGCCCGTCTCCTCCAGCGGGGCCGCGGGAGGCGCCGGCGGTGGCGTCACCAGGCAGTTCTGCTTGCCCGGATCGGTCTCGCCGAAGTCGCGCACCCAGTAGCGCGGCGCGCACGTGACCTGGGCACGCTCGCGCAGGCAGGCCACGGGTTGCTCGGGGTCCAGCAGCACGTCGCAGGAGCGGTGCCGCGGGCTCTTGTCGCGGCAGCTCTGCTTGGTGCCGGTGAGGATCATCTGCATCAGCGCGGAGCGCCGGAAGGCTTCCGTGTTGTCCAGCGTGCAGGCGGCGTCGCCGATGCGCAGCAAGGCCGTGGCCATCTCGCCCAGGCCCGTCGGCGTCTTGTCCGCGGCGGCGGGCTCGGCCTTGCCGATCACCTGGCTGGCCGGCGCGACGGGTGTGGGCGGCACGTCGGGCATCAGCTTGCCGTAGAGGTCGGTCAGCTCCTTCAGCACCGCCGGGTCCAGGCGGCGGGCCTTCTCGCGGGTCTGCATCTGCTGGTCGACGGTCTGCCAGGCCGTGGCGCCCAGCGTCGCCAGCGCGCCCAGGCTGACCGAGGCCGTGACCGCGCCGGTGGCCGCGATGCGCGAGGGCAGGCGCTTGGGCGCCGACGCGGCGTGCAGCTGGCCGCTTTCGTCGCGCACTGCCACGCTGCCGTCGTCCACCTCGAAGCGCAGGTCCGCGATGCTCGGCAGGTCGTCCAGCAGGTGGCGCTGCAGGTTCAGGCCCAGCGTGTGGCCGAGCTGGAAGTAGCTCTCCCACTGGGTTTCGCTGAAGAACTGGTCGGTGGTGGGCTCCTGCGGGAACAGCGGGTGGTCGGCCTTGTAGTTCACCAGGTCCACCGGCACGCCCGCGCACATATTGGGCTTCACGACGACCAGGTGCCCGGTCTTGCCGCTGCGGTAGCGGATGCTGGCCAGCGCCAGGCAAGCCTGGCTGTCCGTCGAGACGAGGTCGTTCAGCGAACCGAACACCGCCGGTGCGCCTTCAACGGGGGGCGCCGGTGCGGCGACCGCATCGGCGGTGGCGTCTGCATCGGGCTTGTCCGCGGCCGGGGCGGGGGCCGGTTTGGGCAGGCGCGGCTTGAGGAAGACGATGTCGGCCTGCAGGTCGATGCGGGCCTTGCGCACGAGGTTCTCCAGGTCGGCGAAGGCATAGCGGGGGTCGGCGCCGCAGTCGGCCACGACGACGAGGGCACATTCCTCGCGCAGCAGCGCGTAGGCGCCGGTGTTCTCGAAGTGGCCACCGTCGGTGAGGTACCAGTCGGCGCGGCGCAGCCCGTCGAAGCGGCCGCGCAGCTCGCCCAGCAGCTGCGCGTACTTGCCGACGCGGCGCGGCGTGGGCTCGCCGGGGTCGCGCTGCAGCGCCAGCGCATTCCACCAATAGCCCAGACGGACGCCCGACATCGTCAGCAGCGCGGCGATGCCGGACCTGGTGCTGCTGCCCAGGCCCGGCGCCACGGCGGCGCCGGAGATGGCGACCCACGAGCCCAGCGTCAGGCTGTCGGGCCCGTGCATGCGGCGCCAGCCGTTCTGGCCGACACGCACGCGGCCCTGAGGCGCGACCGTCATCAGCAGGCCCTTGCGGTCCTGGTTGAAGAGGCCGCCGCGCGGGTCGCGGGTCTGGTTCACGCAGGCGTTGATCAGGTGCACCGGGCCGCCGCCGTCGTGCGGCGCGTAGTCGGCCAGCGGCACGTCGTCGCCGGCATGCACGTCCTGCACGGACACGCAGGGCCCGCCGGCAGCCACGTGGCGCGAATAGGTCTCCGTCGCGGCCTTCTGCAGCCCGCGGAAGCGCTCCACGTTGGTGGCGCCCAGGTAGCTGCGCACCAGCCGGGCGCGATAGAAGGCGTACAGCGACGAGCGGTTGAGGAAGTCGCGGTTGCGAAACGAGATGACGATCATCAGCAGCACCGGCAGCGCGATGACGAGCAGCCAGTTCCAGCCCAGCCCGAACTGCAGCACCCGCCGTGTCTCGTCGAACAGCACGAAGGTGGCGCTGCGGTGGACGACGCTGACCCAGAAGACCAGCAGCGCCGCCAGCGTGACGACGCCGGCCACGTTGATGAGCCCGTCGAGGTTGAGCCGCGTGCCGGGCGTCAGGCTGCGCGGCAGGTCGGCGATCTTGGGCAGCACGGCGCGCAGCGCGACGACGGTCAGCATGACGATGGTGCCTATCGCACCCTGGTGGTCGCCCTTGGCGCTGGCCAGCAGCCAGGCCATCACGTCGATGAGGCCGAGTGCGGCGACGATGAGGATGGCGTTCAGCACCCGGGCCAGGGCGGCGGTCAGTCGGTGGCGGGACCGGTCGGGTGCCGACGCGTGGCGCAGCGTCAGGAACTGCGCGACCAGCGTGCCGATGACCCAGGCGCACAGCATGCCGCCGGCGATCATCAGCAGCCAGCCGGGGACCTGCAGCGTGTCGCCGCGGTCGACGGGCAGTTGCTGCAGGTTCCAGTGCCCGACCAGCTGCCAGCAACCCAGCACGCAGAGCACCACCATGATCCAGCGCTGCAGCGGCAGGCGCGAGCCCGCCGCGGCCGGCAGCGCCCAGTAGGCCGTGGCCAGCGACGTGGCCGCCAGCAGCAGTGGCGGCAGCAGCATCCACAGCGTCGGCCAGTCGGACAGTGCGTCCAGCGTGGCCGGCGTCACCCAGGCCGGCTGCCAGCAGCCGTTGCCGCTGAGCAGGCAGTCGGCCCATTGCCACACGGCCAGGTCCAGCCCGACCAGCAGGCAGCCCGCCAGCAGGCACAGCAGGGCCAGCTCGATGTGCACGCCGACGAGGTTGCGGCTGAAGTTGGCCGCCGCGAACAGCAGGTCCTTGCCGCCGCGCGGGATCAGGTAGCGGCCATTGGCGCGCAGCCAGAACGCGAACCAGCGCGTGTCGGCATCGGCCAGCGCCTCCTCCACCTCCTTGGCCGGCTGGCCCGTGACGGCGGCGTTGTGGAACAGCTTGCCGACGTTGGCGCCGATGTAGCCGCCGCCGGACACGGTCGACAGCAGGTCGAAGCGGTGCAGCACCTTGTTGTGCGCCAGCGCCTTCAGCAGCCCGAAGCAGAAGGTGGCGCTGCGGATGCCGCCGCCGGACAGCGCCAGGCCCCAGGTGCCGGCATCGTCGGCGGGGCGCTCCGCAGCGGCCAGCCTGGCGCGGCGGCGCTGCACCAGCGCGGCCAGGTCATCCGTGGGCGCCGGGTCGCTGGCAGGCGTCGGCGGTGGCGGGTCGGTGGTGGTCATGGCGTCCCCAGGCGATGGATGCTGCGGACGTTTTTACCGACGATGGCCCGCCAGATGAACCGCGTTGACCCGCGGGGTTCATCAATATTGCGGTCAGGCGGCGGGGCCGAGGAGATCGACGCGGTCGGTGATGAGGCCGTCGATGCCGGCCGCGGTCAGCCGCTGGGCCACGTCGGCGTCGTTGACCGTGTAGACCAGCGCCCGCCAGCCGCGGGCGTGCAGGCGCTCGATCAGCGCGGCTTCCATCAGGCGCCAGTTCGTGATGACGGCCACGACGCCCAGCGCTTCGGCGGCCTCCGGCCAGCCCTCCCAGAGTTCGTCGAGCAGCAGCGCGCGGGGCAGGTCGGGGGCGGCGGCGCGCGCGCCCTCCAGCGCCTCCGTCTTGAAGCTGCTCAGCAGTGGCGGCAGCATGCCGGCCCACAGCCGCGCCGCCTCGCGCGCGGCGACCTCGCCGGTCAGCCGCTCGACGCCGGGGCATGGCTTGATCTCGATGTTCAGCGCGCAGCCGTTGGCCTGGCAGAACGCGGCGATCTGGGAGAGCCGTGGCAGCGGCTCGGCCGCGAACGGCGGGCTGTGCCAGGCGCCGGCATCCAGGCGGGCGAGATCGGCCCAGGCGATGCCGGCGGGCGAGCCCGCGCCGCTGGTGGTGCGCTCCAGCGTGTCGTCATGCAGCAAAAAGGCTTCGCCGTCGCGGCTGAGCTTCACATCGCATTCGAAGGCTCGATAGCCAAAACCGGTGCCCACGCGGAACGCCGCCAGCGTGTTCTCCGGGGCGAGCTTGCCGGCGCCGCGGTGGGCGAGCCAAAGGGGGTAGGGCCAGGGCTTCATCCGACGGATTCTGGGGTGAAACCCCCTGCGATACGATCCCGGGCCGCTCCCCGCTCCCCCTATGAACGCTCCGCATCCCCTGATGCCGGTCGCCGCTGATGCGGCCGACAGCAACGCACACGACGCGCCGCGTCTGCGCGAGATCCCCTACAACTACACGTCGTT
Source organism: uncultured Comamonadaceae bacterium (assembly GCA_965650725.1). Taxonomy (GTDB): domain Bacteria; phylum Pseudomonadota; class Gammaproteobacteria; order Burkholderiales; family Burkholderiaceae_C; genus Pelomonas. Next base: position 17,522 of record CBFGPX010000022.1, read on the forward strand.
CTCGGACCGCGAGATCGTCATCCGCCTGCTGGGCTCCCGGGCCTGGGAGCTGCTGGACAAGCTGCGCGGCGAGCGCCGCACGGGCCGCTCCGCGCGCATGCTGTACGAGGTGCTGGGCGACATCTGGGTGGTGCAGCGCAACCCCTACCTGCAGGACGACCTGCTGGACAACCCCAAGCGCCGCGTGCTGCTCATCGAGGCACTGCATCACCGGCTGGCCGAGGTCGAAAAGCGCCGTGATGCCGCGGCCGACCCGCAGCGCGACGGCTACGTCGGCGAGCTGCTGGTGGCGGCACGCGAGGCGGTGGCGCAGTTCGCCGTGATGTTCGAGCAGGTGGCCGAGCTGCGCAAACGCGCTGCCAAGCGGCTGGGCAAGGTCACGGCCAAGGACAACATCAAGTTCGACGGCCTGTCCCGCGTGTCGCACGTGACGGACGCGACCGACTGGCGCGTGGAGTACCCCTTCGTCGTGCTGACGCCCGACACCGAGGCCGAGATGGCGGCCCTGGTGGGCGCCTGCTTCGAGCTGGGGCTGACGGTCATCCCTCGTGGCGGCGGCACCGGCTACACGGGCGGCGCGATTCCGCTGGTGTGGAACAGCGCCGTCATCAACACCGAGAAGCTGGAAGCCCTGCGCGGCGTGGAGATGCTGAAGCTGCCGGGTCTGGACCGTGAGGTGCCGACCATCTTCAGCGAGGCCGGTGTCGTCACGCAGCGCGTGGCCGACATGGCCGAGGCCAACGGCTTCGTGTTCGCCGTGGACCCGACCAGCGCCGAGGCCAGCTGCATCGGCGGCAACGTGGCCATGAACGCCGGCGGCAAGAAGGCGGTGCTGTGGGGCACGGCGCTGGACAACCTGGCCAGCTGGCGCATGGTGACGCCCGAGGCCAAGTGGCTGGAGGTGACTCGCCTCAACCACAACCTGGGCAAGATCCACGACGTGGAGGTGGCGAGCTTCGAGCTGCGCTACTTCGACGCCACCGGCAAGACGCTGGAGCGCACCGAGCGGCTGGACATCCCGGGCCGCGTGTTCCGCAAGGAAGGGCTGGGCAAGGACGTCACGGACAAGTTCCTCGCCGGCCTGCCGGGCATCCAGAAGGAAGGCTGCGACGGCCTCATCACCAGCGCGCGCTGGATCGTGCACCGCATGCCCAAGCACGTGCGCACGGTGTGCCTGGAGTTCTTCGGCAACCCGCGCGAGGCGGTGCCTTCGATCGTCGAGATCAAGGACTACATGTTCGGGGAGCAGAAGAAGGGCGGCGCCATCCTGGCCGGCCTGGAGCACCTGGACGACCGCTACCTCAAGGCGGTGGGCTACACCACGAAGAGCAAGCGCGGGGCTTCCGGCGGCAGCAACGCGCTGCCGAAGATGGTGCTGATCGGCGACATCGTCGGCGACGACGACGCCGCCGTGGCGCGCGCCGCCAGCGAGGTCGTGCGCATCGCCAACAGCCGCTCGGGCGAGGGCTTCACCGCCGTCTCCGCCGACGCGCGCAAGAAGTTCTGGCTCGACCGCAAGCGCACCGCCGCCATCGCCCGCCACACCAACGCCTTCAAGATCAATGAAGACGTGGTGATCCCGCTGGAGCGCATGGGCGAGTACACGCTGGGCATCGAGCGCATCAACATCGAGCTGAGCCTGCGCAACAAGCTGGAACTCGTCGATGCGCTGACCGGGCTGTTCAGCGCCGGCAAACTGCCGCTGGGCAAGACCGACGACGCGGGGGAGATTCCCAGCGCGGAACTGCTGGAAGACCGCGTGCAGCAGGCCCTGGCCTTGCTGCGCGAGGTGCGCGCGTTGTGGCAGCAATGGCTGGACGGCATCGACAGCGAAGGTTTCTTCGAGCGGCTGCAGACGCATGAGCTGCGCGCGTCCTGGAAGGCGCAGATCCTCAAGCCGCTGCAGGGCCTGTTCAGCGGCGCGGCCTTCGAGCCGCTGCTGGCCGAATGCAGGCGCATCCACAAGGAGGTGCTGCGCGGTCGCGTGTGGGTGGCGCTGCACATGCATGCCGGCGACGGCAACGTGCACACCAACATCCCCGTCAACAGCGACAACTACGAGATGCTGCAGACCGCGCACGAGGCGGTGGCCCGCATCATGGTGCTGGCGCGCAGCCTGGACGGCGTGATCTCGGGCGAACACGGCATTGGCATCACCAAGCTGGAGTTTTTGACCGACGACGAGCTGCGCCCGTTTGCCGAGTACAAGGCCAAGGTGGACCCGGAAGGCCGCTTCAACAAGGGCAAGCTGATTCGCGACCTGTCGGGCGTGAAGGGCCTCGCCGCCGACACCAGCCTGCGCCGCGCCGACCTTTCCAACGCCTACACCCCCAGCTTCGGCCTGATGGGCCACGAGTCGCTGATCATGCAGCAGAGCGACATCGGCGCCATCGCCGATTCGGTCAAGGACTGCCTGCGCTGCGGCAAGTGCAAGCCGGTGTGCGCCACGCACGTGCCGCGCGCCAACCTGCTCTACAGCCCGCGCAACAAGATCCTGGCGACCTCGCTGCTGGTCGAAGCCTTCCTTTATGAAGAGCAGACGCGCCGCGGCGTGTCCATCAAGCACTGGCAGGAGTTCGAGGACGTGGCCGACCACTGCACGGTGTGCCACAAGTGCCTGACGCCGTGCCCGGTCAAGATCGACTTCGGCGACGTGACCATGAACATGCGCAACCTGTTGCGCAAGATGGGCCAGAAGACCTGGCGCCCCGGCAATGCCGCGGCCATGTTCATGCTGAACGCGACCAATCCGGAGACCATCAAGCTGGCCCGCTCGGCCATGGTGGGCATCGGCTTCAAGGCGCAGCGCCTGGCGGTGGACCTGTTCAAGCCCGCCGGCCGCAAGCAGACCAGCGCGCCGCGCGCGACGCTGGGCCCGGCGCCGATCAAGGAACAGGTCATCCACTTCATCAACAAGAAGCTGCCCGGCGGCCTGCCCAAGAAGACGGCGCGCGCGCTGCTGGACATCGAGGACAAGGACTACGTGCCCATCATCCGGCCGCGCGAGACGCCGGCCGAGACGGAAGCGGTGTTCTATTTTCCCGGCTGCGGCTCCGAGCGCCTGTTCAGCCAGGTCGGCCTGGCCACGCAGGCCATGCTGTGGCATGCCGGCGTGCAGACGGTGCTGCCGCCCGGCTACCTCTGCTGCGGCTACCCGCAGCGCGGCTCGGGCCAGTTCGACAAGGCCGAGAAGATGATCACCGACAACCGGGTGCTCTTCCACCGCGTCGCCAACACGCTGAACTACCTGGACATCAAGACCGTGGTGGTCAGCTGCGGCACCTGCTACGACCAGCTGCAGGGCTACAAGTTCGAGGACATCTTCCCGGGCTGCCGCATCATCGACATCCACGAGTACCTGCTGGAGAAGGGCATCACGCTCGGCTCCAAGCAGAGCTACCTGTACCACGACCCCTGCCACTCGCCGATGAAGCAGCAGGAGCCGATGAAGACGGTGAAGGCGCTGGTGGGCGACAACGTCGTGAAGAACGAGCGCTGCTGCGGCGAGAGCGGCACGCTGGGCGTCACGCGCCCCGACATCTCGACGCAGGTGCGCTTCCGCAAGGAAGAAGAACTGCGCAAGACCGAGGCGCAGCTGCGCGAATCCGGCAAGGTCGGCGCCAACGACAACCTGAAGATCCTGACCTCCTGCCCCAGCTGCCTGCAAGGCCTGACACGCTACGGCGACGACCTGCAGAACGGCCTGCTGGAAGCCGACTACATCGTCGTCGAGATGGCCAAGCAGATCCTCGGTGACAACTGGCTGCCGGACTACGTCAAGAAGGCCAACGACGGCGGCATCGAGCGGGTGCTGGTGTGAGCTGCGCGCTGTGTGACACCGATGGCGGCCTCGTCGTCGCCCGCACGCCGCGGTTTCGCGTCGTGCGCGTGCTCGACGAGCCGGCGCACCCGGCCTTCTACCGGCTGATCTGGAGCGACCACGTCGCCGAGTTCAGCGACCTGGCCGCGGCCGAGCGGCACGCCTGCATGGATGCGGTCACCGAGATCGAGCGGGTGCTGCGCGAGCTGTTGTTGCCCACCAAGGTCAACCTGGCCTCGCTGGGCAACGTGGTGCCTCACCTGCACTGGCACGTCATCGCGCGCTTCGACGGCGATGCCCACTTCCCCGCGCCCATCTGGGCTGCTGCCCGGCGTGATGCCGCGCCGCTGCTGGCGCGGCCGCTCGAAGAAGTCGACGCTGCGATCGCTCACTCGCTCGCCGCCGCCGCGATGCGGATGCGGGACTGAGCACCGGCCATGCGCGTGTCGCCGTAGGTGCGCGCGTCGGGGTCGACGAAGTCGACGATGAAGCTGTAGATCTGGGCATTCGCGGTGATCTGCGGGCCGCACTCCAGCTCCTGCACCGCATTGCGCACCGCGCGTGCCACCGGGTAGGAGATGCCGCGGGCCTTCACGCCGGCGACCTGGCCGGCTTCCATCAGCAGGCGGACATGGACGCTGCCCAGCGCACGCTGCTTGGCCCAGGTCGTCTGCAGGGCCTCTTCCAGTTGCGGGCCGATGTTGCGGCACTGCGCGGTCACGTCGTAGCGCACCGGCGCTTCGACGACGCGGCCGCTGATCTCGACGCGATCCAGTGCGGGGCCCTGGGCCATGGCGGGGCCGGCCGTCAGCATCAGCGTGACGGCGCAGGCCGCGGCGGCAAACAGGCCGTTCTGGGTGGGGGTGCGTTGCGACAGGGAATAGCGGGTGGACATGACGGGACTCCTTCTTCGTTTGACTGCAGGGGACACGACATGTGTCGACCTGTGCTCAGACTAGGTCCCCGTTCGAGCGCACCCAAGTTGGAGGTGATGAGATGCCTGCTGTATGCGACGGCATGCGGAAAAACGCGCATGAATTGCGCGAACTGCGATTCGCGCCGTCAAGGCGGCTCGTGCCGTTCGTCATGGTGTTGTCGGGGTGTCGGGGCGACGGCGTGACTTGTGTCACCGCGGACTCCGAGAAGGCTGACTTCGCGTTGCGCGCGCCCTGCCGTGCCACAAGAAAAACGGGGCCTCGCGGCCCCGTCGTTCGCTGCCGCCGGCGGCGGCTCACCAGACCGTCAGCGGCTCCTTGGCCACCATCGGGCTGCCGGCCTTGCAGCTGAAGGCCTGCGCAAAGTAGGGCGTGTTGCTCATCGGCGTGAGCACGCGGTACTTCGCGGGTGAGTGCGAGTCCGTGCGCAGCTGGTTGATGAGGAACTCGGTACGCACCTTGGTGCGCCAGATCAGCGCGTTGCTGATGAAGAAGCGCTGCGCCGGCGTGTAGCCCTCGACCTTCTTGTCCGCTCCGCCGCTGCGCTTCAGCGCGCGCAGCAGGCCCTCGAACGCGATGGGCATGCCGGACAGGTCGGAGATGTTCTCGCCCAGCGTCAGCCGGCCGTTGATGTGGTAGCCCGGCAGCGGCGAGATGGCGGCGTAGCGATCGGCCACCTTGTCGGCGCGGGCCTTGTAGCCGGCCGCGTCCTCGGCGGTCCACCAGTCGGTCAGCGAGCCGCCAGCATCGAAGTTGCGGCCGCTGTCGTCGAAGTGGTGCGTGATCTCGTGGCCGATGACCATGCCGATGCCGCCGTAGTTGCTGGCGTCGTCGGCCTTCGCATCGAAGAAGGGCGGCTGCAGGATGCCGGCCGGGAAGGTGATCTGGTTCAGCCCGCCCGCGAACGCGTTGACGATGTGCGGGCTGACGCGCCAGCGGTCGCGCTCGACCGGCGCGTCCAGGTCCTTCATCTGCTGGCCGCTGTGCCACAGCGCCACCTTGAGCCAGTTGCCGGCGTAGTCGGTGTCGCTGAGCTGCAGGCCTTCGAACTGCGGCCACTTGGCCGGTGCGCCGATCATGGGCTGCATGCGGGCGAGCTTGTCCTGCGCCTTGGCCTTGGTGGGCGCGGTCATCCAGTCCAGCTTCTCGATGCGCTCCTTCATGCTGGCGCGCACGTCCTCCACCAGTTGCAGCGAGCGCTTCTGCGCCTCGGGCGAGAAGGCGCGCGCGACGAACAGCTCGCCCAGCGCCAGCGCCACCGGCTCGGTGCCGTACTGGCCGCCGATCTGGCGGATGACGTCCTCGTTGCGCGGCGCCGGTGCCTGCAGGCCGGTGATGGCCTTGCCGCGGTATTCGAACGACGCGTTCGCGAAGGCCTTGGGCAGGCGCGGCGCGGCGGTGTCCAGCACGCGCAGCGCCAGGTAGCTGCGCCAGACCTCCAGCGGCGTGTCGGCCGCCAACTGGGCCACGCGCGTGGCGAACTCGGGCTGGCCCACCAGCAGGCGCTGCGGCAGCTTGGCGCCGGCGGTCAGCACGGCCAGGTAGGCGGTCCAGTCGAAGCCGGGCGCAGCCGTGGCCAGCTCGGCCGGACTCATGGGGTTGTAGTTGCCGTTGGGGTCGCGCATGCGCGCGCGTTCGCGCGAGGCCTCGGCCAGCCGGGTCTCGAAGGCCTGCACGGCGTCCAGTTCGGCGTCGCCCGCGGGCAGGCCGGCGGCACCCAGCAGTGCGCGGGCGTAGCCGCGGTAGGCCGCCTTCAGCCCGCGCGTGCGCTCGTCGTCGCGGAAGTAGTCGTCCCGGTCGGGCAGGCCCAGGCCGGCCTGCGCCAGGTTCAGTACGTTCTTGCGCGTGTCCTTGCGGTCGGGCTGCACACCCCAGCCCAGCGGCGCGGCGACGCCGCTGCGGCTCAGCAGCGCGACCAGCGTGGGCAGGTCCTCGCGGCGCTGCAGCCCGGCGACGCGGTTCAGCAGCGGCGTCACCGACGACAGGCCGCGGGCCTCGATGGCGGCCTCGTCCATGCCGCTGGCGTAGTAGGCGGCGATGAGCTTGAGGCCCGGCGTGGTCTGCAGCGCGGGCTTGTCGGCCAGCTCCTTCAGCGCCTGGTTCAGCAGCGCGTCATTGGCCTGGCGCAGTTGCTCGAAGCTGCCGATGCGGGCGCGGCTGGCGGGCAGCTCGGTGGCAGCCTCCCAGTCGGCGTTGACGAAGGCATAGAAGTCGTCGCAGGGCTTGACGTCCTTGGACAGACCCTTCAGGTCCAGCGCCAGGCTGGTGGTGGCGGCCAGGCCGGCCAGTGCGGCGGCGGCCAGGCGGTGCAGGGGAAAGCGGTTCATGGCAGTGGAGCAAAGCCTGTGAAAACGCCGATTAGAGGCCGGCTTCATCAACTGGAAGGAAGACACCGGGCATGATTACGGGTTTTCGCTAGTTTTCCGGTCATGCCTGTTTTCTATCGCCTGCCGCTGGCACTCGCCGGCCTGATCCTGTCCGGCGCCGCGCTGGCGCAGACCGTGCAAGGCCAGGGCGCCACCTTCCCGTCCAAGGTCTACGACACCTGGGCGCGTGCCTTTGCCAAGGCCGGAGGCGGGGCGGTGGCCTACAAGGGCACGGGCTCGGGCGATGGCATCAAGCAGATCCAGGCGCGAGCCATTGACTTCGGCGGCACGGACGCTCCCCTGACGGCCGCCGAACTCGCGAAGCACAAGCTGGTGCAGATCCCCATGCTGGTGGGGGGTGTGGTGCCGGTGGTGAACCTGCCCGGCACGGTCGCGTCGCTGCAACTGGACGGCGCACTGCTGGCCGACATCTTCCTGGGCCGCGTGAAGGTGTGGAACGACGCCCGCGTCGCGGCGCTGAACCCCGGCGTCGTGCTGCCGGTGCTGCCCGTGCGGCGGGTGGTGCGGGCCGAGAAGTCGGGCACGACCGAGGGCTTCACGCGCTACCTGGCCGGTGCGTCGCCGCGCTTCAAGGCCGAGGTGGGCGCCGGCGCGGCGCCCACCTGGCCGGCCGAGCCGATGAAGGCCGAGGGCAACGACGGCATGGTGCAGGCGCTGCGCGCCACGCCGGGATCCATAGCCTACGTGTCCTACGACCGCGTGCTGCGCGACAAGCTGGCCGCCGTGAAGCTGCGCAACGCCGCCGGCCGCTACGTGGTGCCCAGCGAGGCGGGCTTTCGTGCGGCCATCCTGGGCAGCGACATGCACCGCCTGGGCGACGACCGCGCCACGCTGCTGGACCGGCCCGGCCCGCAAGCCTGGCCCATCACGCTGACCAGCTTCGTGCTCGTCGATGCCGAGCCGGCCACCGCCGCCAAGGCCCAGGGCGCGCTGAAGTTCCTGTACTGGAGCTTCATGCACGGCGACGAGCTGACGCGCGGCACGGGCTTTGCGCCGCTGCCGGTCGGCGTGCAGTCGCGGCTGGCCGTGCGCTTCACGCAGGTGCGGCCCAGGGACGGCCAGCTTCCTGCCTATCAATCGTTCTGAGGGACACTCCCGACATGCCCGCCCCCACCGAAATCACCGTCCACCAGCAGTCCCGCGTGCTGGAGATCGCCTTCGACGACGGCGCGCGTTTTCGCATCCCCTTCGAGCTGATGCGCGTCTACAGCCCCTCGGCCGAGGTCATGGGCCACGGCCCCGGCCAGGAGGTGCTGCAGACCGGCAAGCGCGACGTGCTCATCACCGGCCTGGAGCCGGTGGGCCACTACGCCGTGCGCCCCGACTTCTCGGACGGCCACGCCAGCGGCCTGTTCAGCTGGGACTACCTCTACAAGCTCGGCAGCCAGCAGGATGGCCTGTGGCAGGACTACGAAGCCCGCCTCGCCGCCGCCGGCAAGGGCCGGGACGACCCCATGCCCGCCAAGGGCGGTGGCTGCCAATCGCACTGAAATCCTCCGTCATGAGCCAAACGCACTTCGGTTTCCAGCAGGTCGACGAGAACGAGAAGGCCGGCAAGGTCCGCGGCGTCTTCGACTCCGTCGCGTCCAAGTACGACCTGATGAACGACCTGATGTCGGCCGGCCTGCACCGGGCCTGGAAGGCCTACACCGTGCAGGTCGCCAACCTGAAGCCGGGCGAGCGCGTGCTGGACATCGCCGGCGGCACGGGTGACCTGTCGCGCGCCTTTGCCCGCAAGGTGGGCGACAGCGGCGTGGTGGTGCACACCGACATCAACGAGGCCATGCTGCGCCAGGGCCGCAACAGGCTGCTGGACGAAGGCCTGGTGCTGCCCACCAGCCTGGCCGACGCCGAGAAGCTGCCGTTCAAGAGCGAGAGCTTCGACCTCGTCAGCGTCGCCTTCGGCCTGCGCAACATGACGCACAAGGATCTGGCCCTGGCCGAGATGTGCCGTGTGCTCAAGCCCGGCGGCCGCCTGCTGGTGCTGGAGTTCTCGCGCATCGCCGAGCCGCTGCGCAAGCCCTACGACTGGTACTCCTTCAACATCCTGCCCAAGCTGGGCTCGCTGTTCGCGGGCGACGCCGAGAGCTACAAGTACCTGGCCGAGTCCATCCGCATGCACCCCGACCAGGCGACGCTGAAGGCCATGATGAAGACGGCCGGCTTCGGCCATGTGGACGTGCACAACCTCAGTGCGGGCATCGTCGCGCTGCACGCCGGCATCAAGTGCTGACGCCGCGGTCCGTGCGCGGCTGAGTGCCGCCGGCCCGCCTCCTCCCGCAAGCTGACGCCCTATCCCCCATGAACGTGGGGGCCAGGGAACTTCCGCCTTGAAATAGCTCTAAATGGGTGCTGATCGCGAACCCAGTATTGGGGGCGCGCGGCCCATAGAAGCGACATATCCCGCCAGTACACTCGATCGCTCCGCGGGATGGGGCGCCCTCCCATACACAACAAGGACCTCGAAAAGATGGCTAAGCGAATGATCCAACCTCGTGCCTCGCTGCTCGCAGCCGTGGCGGTTGCAGCCCTGCTGGTCGCCTGCGGTGGCGACAAAGGCGAGAAGGCCTCGCAGACGGCGGCCAAGGTCAACAAGGAAGAGGTCACCGTCCATCAGATCAACTTCGTGCTGCAGCGCCAGCCCGGCCTCAAGCCCGAGCAGGCCGAGGCCGCCAGCCGCCAGGTGCTGGAGCGTCTGATCGACCAGGAGCTGGCCGTGCAAAAGGCCGAGGAGCAGAAGCTGGACCGCGACCCGCGCGTGGTGCAGCAGATCGAGGCGGCCAAGCGCGAGATCATCGCCCGCGCCTATGTGGATCGAGTCGGCGAAGGCGCCGCCAAGCCCACCAGCGAAGAGATCGCCAAGTATTACGCCGACAAGCCGGCGCTGTTCAAGGAGCGCCGCATCTACAGCCTGCAGGAACTGCAGATCGAGGCCAAGCCCGAGCAGCTGCCCGTGCTGCGCGAGAAGCTGACCGAGGCCAAGACCCTGCCCGAGTTCATCGAATTCCTGAAGGCCAACGACTTCCGCTTCGCCGGCAACCAGGCCGTGCGCGCCGCCGAGCAACTGCCGCTGGCCGGCCTGGACGGCATCGCCCGCCTGAAGGACGGCGAGTCGACCGTGACGATCACGCCTGCCGGCATGACCGTGCTGACCCTGGCCGGCTCGCGCAGCCAGCCCGTGGACGAAGCCCGCGCCCGCCCGGCCATCGAGGCCTTCCTGCTGAACCAGCGCAAGGCCGAACTGGTGCAGAAGGACATCAAGGCGCTGCGCGAAAGCTCCAAGATCGAATACGTCGGCAAGTTCGCCCAGCCGGCCCCGGGCGCCGCCAGCGCGCCGGCCGCCGCCGTCGTCGCGCCCGAGCCCGCGCCGGCCGCCAGTGGCCTGGATCCTGCTTCCATCAGCAAGGGCATGGGCTTGAAATGATGAAGATGCGCTTCTCCCACCTGATCCTCGCCACCGCGCTGAGCCTGCCCGCCCTGGCGGCGCAGGCACAGACCGCCACCGCCGCCACCGCCTCGGCCGAATACAGGCTGGGTGCCGGCGACGTCGTGCGCGTCCTGGTCTACCAGAACCCCGACCTCACCATCGAGACCCGCGTGTCCGAGACCGGCGTCATCAGCTTCCCGCTGCTGGGCAATGTGCGCATCGGTGGGCTGGGGGTCAGCGCTGCGGAGAAGCTCATCGCAGACGGCCTGAAGAACGGCAACTTCGTCAAGCAGCCCCAGGTCACGCTGACGCTGCTGCAGGTCAAGGGCAACCAGGCCAGCGTGCTGGGCCAGGTCAACCGGCCGGGCCGCTACCCCATCGAGACGGCCGACATGCGGCTGACCGACCTGCTGGCCAATGCCGGCGGCGTGGCCACGACCGGTGGCGACCAGCTCGTGCTGACCGGCATGCGCAATGGCAAGCCCTTCCGCCTCGAGATCGACCTGCCCAGCGTCTTCGGCCCCAGCGCCGACCAGGGCCGCATCAACGACGTGCTGATCCAGAACGGTGACGTGCTGTGGGTGGACCGTGCACCGCTGGTCTACATCTACGGCGAAGTGCAGCGCCCCGGCCCCATGCGCCTGGAGCGCGGCATGACGCTGATGCAGGTGCTGGCCGCGGGCGGTGGCCTGAACCAGCGCGGCACCGAGCGCGGCATCCGCGTGCACCGCAAGGGCGCGGACGGCAAGGTGCAGGTGATGCAGGCGGCGATGGACGAGGGCGTGAAGGACGGCGACGTCGTTTACGTCAAGGAAAGCCTGTTCTGATCTTGAGCTTGAGCCCGCTCGAGGCAGGCGAGAAATAGGGAGTTGGGAATGACGTTTGCACAGTTCTTGTCGATCTTGCGCGCGCGCAAGTGGGCTGCGCTGGTGGTGTTTGCGCTGGTGGTGGTGACCACCGTCGTGGTGAGCCTGCTGCTGCCCAAGCAGTACGCCGGCTCCGCCAGCGTGGTGGTCGACGTCAAGCCCGACCCGGTGTCGGCGACCGTCTATCCCGGTCTGTCCACCCCTGCGTTCATGGCGACCCAGGTCGACATCCTGCAGAGCGAGCGTGTCGCGTTGCGGGTCATCCGTGACCTCAAGCTGACCGAGAACGCAGCCATCCGCGAGCAGTGGCAAGCCGAGGCCCAGGGCAAGGGCACGCTGGAGCAGTTCCTCGTCACGTTCTTGCAGAAGTACCTGGACGTGAAGCCCAGCCAGCAGAGCAACGTCATCAGCATCGAGTACCGGAGCCCTTCCCCGGAGTTCGCGGCAGCCCTGGCCAATGCCTTCGCGCAGGCCTACATCGCCACCACGCTGGAATTGAGGTCCGACCCCGCCAAGCAGTTCAACAGCTTCTTCCAGGCGCAGGTCAAGGATGCGCGGGAATCGCTGGAGCGCGCCCAGCAGCGGCTGTCGGCCTTCCAGCAGGCCAAGGGCATCATCGTCACCGACGAGCGGCTGGACATCGAGAACGCGCGTCTGGCGGAACTGAACAGCCAGTTGACGCAATCCCAGGCCGTCTCGGCCGAGAGCAGCAGCCGCCAGACTCAGGCCCAGGGCAGCCAGAGCGACCGGATTCAGGAAGTGCTGAACAACCCGCTGATCAGCGGCCTCAAGGCTGACCTGACCCGCAACGAGGCCAAGCTGCAGGAACTCTCCCAGCGCCTGGGTGACAAGAACCCGCAAGTGCTGGAAGCCCGCGCCAACATCGCCGAGCTGCGCAGCCGCATCGACGCGGAAACGCGTCGCGTGACCAGCGGCGTGACGGTCAGCAACACCATCAACAAGGCGCGTGAAGGCCAGTTGCGTGCGGCACTGGAGGCGCAGCGCACCAAGATGCTGGAGATGAAGGCCGTGCGCGACGAAGGCATGGTGCTGCAGCGCGAGGTGGAGAACGCGCAGCGCGTGTTCGACAGCCTGGTCGCACGCCTGAACCAATCCTCGCTGGAGGCGCAGAACACGCAAAGCTATGCCAACGTGCTGACCGTGGCCCAGCCGCCGTCCGAGCACAGCAGCCCCAAGATGCTGCTGAACACGCTGCTGGCGGTCTTCCTGGGTGGTCTGCTGGCCGTCGGCGGGCAGGCCGGTGGAGTTGACGAAGGTCGAGTT
>CBFGPX010000023.1:0-29551 GCA_965650725.1 uncultured Comamonadaceae bacterium
GACTGCCCCAAGGCCAGCATGTACATCTGGGCCCGCATCCCCGAGCCCTACCGCGAACTGGGCTCGCTGGAGTTCGCGCGCCAGCTGCTGGAGAAGGCCAAGGTCTGCGTGTCGCCCGGCATAGGCTTCGGCGACCATGGCGACGGCCATGTGCGCTTCGCGCTGATCGAGAACGAGGCGCGCATCCGCCAGGCGGTGCGCGGCATCAAGGCGATGTTCAAGGCGGACGGGGTGCTGAAGACCTGAGCCTTCAGCGCGTGGGCGACGCGATGCCGTGGCTGCGCCACAGCTCCAGCCCGCCCACGGCCAGCACATGGTCTTCCCAGCCGTCCAGGCCCGAGACGACCAGCATGCCCACGCGCCCCTTGCCGCGGAGCACCAGCGGCACGGCGCCGCCCTCGGCGCGGAACAGCTCCGGGTCCAGCCCGGTCTCCTTGCCGAAGTCGGCCCCGCGTTCGAGGAACTGCTGCCGCACCATCCACGAGCTGTGGCCGAAACGGCGGGCCACGTTTTTCTTCTTGTTGACCCAGTCGGCATTGCCGGCGCCCGTACCATCCATGAAGTAGACGAACAGCGGGTGGGTTTCCGTCTCGATGTGGATGGCGATGGGCCGGCCCGGAAACCAGTCCAGCGCCAGCGCCACGATGGCCTGGCCGATGGCCATCGCATCCGCCGCGTTCAGCCGGTCGAACACCAGCGAATCTTCCTGGGCCGCGCAGTCGGCAACGGTGGCGGGCGCTTTCGGGATCCTGTCCATGGGGCTTCTCGGGTGGGTTCGATGCCGGATCGTAGGACCGTACTTTCCTGAAACCTGATGAATCCGATGCCCCACACACCGCTCCCTAAGGCCTGCATGCTGGACCTGGACGGCACCCTGGTCGACACGCTGGGCGACTTTGTCGCCGTGCTGGGCCTGACGCTGGCCGACCTGGGCCTGCCGGCCGTCAGCCGCGATTTCGTCGAGCACACGATTGGCCGTGGCGGCGAGCACCTGGTGCGCATGACGCTGGCCGAGGCAGGCGGCGAACCGGCGCTGTTCGACCACGCCTGGGCGCTGTACCAGCGCCACTACGCCGCCGTGAACGGCGAGCATGCGGCCGTGTACCCCGGTGTCGTCGAAGGGTTGGAGCTGCTGCGCTCGCAGGGCCTTCCGCTGGCGGTGCTGACCAACAAGCCCGCCGCGCCGGCTGCCGAGCTGCTGAAGCGCAAGGGGCTGGACGGCTATTTCGCCCAGGTGTTCGGCGGCGACAGCTTCCCGAAGAAGAAGCCCGACCCGCTGCCGCTGATCAAGACCTGCGAGGCGCTGGGCACGCCGCCGTCAGCGACCTGGATGGTGGGCGACTCGCGCAACGACGCCGAGGCGGCGCGAGCGGCCGGCTGCCCGCTGGTGCTGGTGACCTACGGCTACAACCACGGCGAGGACATCCGCGCCGTGGCGGCGCTGCAGCATGTGCAACGCCTGGACGAGATCAGCGGCGGCGTTCTTTCTTGATGCCCAAGAGCGCGTCCTTCAGCGAATCGTCGGCCGGCTTGTCGCCCAGCCAGATGCGCAGCAGCGACGTGAAGAACTCGGGCTCCTTGATCGGCTCGTTCATGGGCTTGCCGTTCAGCAGCACGGTGGAGCCCACGCCGGGCACGTAGTCCACCGAGAAGCTGTCGCCGCTGTTGAGCTGCTTGCGGCTGGCGAACATCTCGCTGAGCTTGAGCACGCCGTTGATGGACTTGACGAACTCGTCGCGCGGCGAGTTGGCCTCCATGCCCTTGGTGAACAGCTTGCCCAGCTCGTTGCCGTCTATGTCGCGCAGCATGTGGATGCTGATGCGCTTGGGGCCGGGCGCGGCGTAGACATCGGCCGGCGTGGCGGCCTTGGCGGTCAGGTACAGGCCGGCCGTGTAGACCTTGACGACGAACTTGTAGCGCGTGCCCGCGCCATTGAGCTGCAGCTTCTGGCCCGCCAGGTCCAGCGCCGACTCGTACTTGACGTTGCTCACCTCGACCACCTGGGCCCAGGCGCCCCCGCTCAGGCTGCCCACGACCAGGCAGGCCGCGACGATGAATGCGCGCATATCTCGCTCCGTTGTTCTGCCGCGATGGCGGCGTCTCCGTGAGCCGAAGTATGGCGCGGCCCGTGTGAATACCCGCTGATACACTGGACCGACCATGTTCATCACGCGCAAGCACATCACGGGGTCGAGCGACCGGGGAGCCTGGCCCTGGCGTCCCTGGGCCACCGCCGTTTGATGCCGCTTGGCGCGCCCTGACGCGCTTTTCATCGCGTTGCCCGTTCTCCACCGGGCTGCACGCCAAGCCCTGAAGCTGTCTTTTCAAGGTTTGACGTCGTGATCACTGAAATCGAATTCCAGAGCCTCGCCGCCGAGGGCTACAACCGCATCCCGCTCATCAGCGAAGCCTTTGCGGACCTCGAAACCCCGCTGTCCCTGTACCTCAAGCTGTGCTCCGGCTCCGGCCACGGGCGCAACAGCTTCCTGCTGGAGTCCGTCGTCGGCGGCGAGCGCTTCGGGCGCTACTCCTTCATCGGCCTGCCGGCGCGCACGCTGATCCGCGCCACCGGCACGCACTGCGAGGTGCTGACCGACGGCCAGATCGTCGAGACGGCTGATGCCAACCCGCTGGACTTCATCGCGGCCTACCAGGACCGCATCAAGCCCAAGATCCCCGCCGGCCTGCCGCGCTTCTGCGGCGGCCTGGCCGGCTACTTCGGCTACGAGGCCGTGCGCGCCATCGAGAAGAAGCTGGACCGCGCGCACCAGGGCGAAGGCCTGGGCACGCCGGACATCGTGCTACTGCTGTCCGAGGAGATCGCCGTCATCGACAACCTGTCGGGGCGGCTCTACCTCATCGTCTGGGCCGACCCGCGCCAGCCCGAGGCCTATTTCCGTGCCAAGAAACGCCTGTCGGCGCTGCGCGACAAGCTGACCTACTCGGTCAGCGTGCCGCGCGTGCAGCGCAGCGAATCGCACCCGGTCACGCGCGGCTTCGCCAAGGCCGACTACCTGGTCGCCGTGCAGAAGGCCAAGGACTACATCGCCGCCGGCGACCTGATGCAGGTACAGGTGGGCCAGCGCATCTCCAAGCCCTACAAGGCCGAGCCCATCGCGCTGTACCGCGCGCTGCGGGCGCTGAACCCGAGCCCCTACATGTACTTCTACGACCTGGGCGACTTCCAGATCGTCGGCGCCAGCCCGGAGATCCTGGTGCGTGAAGAACATGCCAGCGACGGTTCGCGCAAGGTCACGATCCGGCCTCTCGCCGGCACCCGCCCGCGCGGGGCGACGACGGAGCGAGATCTGGAACTGGAAGCCGAGCTGCAGGCCGATCCCAAGGAACGCGCCGAGCATCTGATGCTGATCGACCTGGCGCGCAACGACATCGGCCGCATCGCGCGCACCGGCAGCGTCAAGGTCACGCAGGCCTTCGTCGTCGAGCGCTACTCGCACGTGATGCACATCGTGTCCAACGTCGAAGGCGTGCTGCGGCCCGAGGTGGGCCAGCTGGACGTGCTGAAGGCCACCTTCCCGGCCGGCACGCTGACCGGTGCGCCCAAGGTGCGCGCGATGGAGCTCATCGACGAGCTGGAGCCCGTGCAGCGCGGCATCTACGGCGGAGCCTGCGGCTACTTGAGCTTTGCCGGCGACATGGACCTGGCGATTGCGATCCGCACCGGCATCATCAAGAACGGCACGCTGTATGTGCAGGCCGCTGCGGGGGTTGTCGCGGATTCAGTGCCCGAACTTGAGTGGCAAGAGACCGAAGCCAAAGCCAGAGCGCTGCTGCGCGCCGCCGAACTCGTCGAGGAGGGCTTCTAAATGCTGCTGATGATCGACAACTACGACAGCTTCACGTTCAACATCGTCCAATACTTCGGTGAACTGGGCGCCGACGTGAAGGTGGTGCGCAATGACGAGATCACGGTCGCTGAAATGGCTGCTCTGGATCCCGACCACATCGTGTTCTCGCCCGGCCCCTGCACGCCCAACGAGGCGGGTGTGTGCGTGGAAGCCATCCAGCACTTCATCGGCAAGAAGCCGCTGCTGGGCGTGTGTCTGGGCCACCAGGCCATGGGCCAGGCGCTGGGCGGAAGGATCATCCGCGCGAAGACGCAGATGCACGGCAAGGCCAGCACCATCACGACGGACCAGCGCGGTGTCTACACCGGCCTGCCCAAGGACTTCTCGGTGATCCGCTACCACTCGCTGGTCATCGAGGAAGCGACCTGCCCGGCGGTGCTGGAGATCACGTCGCGCAGCGATGACGGCGAGATCATGGGCGTGCGCCACCGCGAGCTGGCCGGCACGGCCACACCTCTGGAGGGCGTGCAGTTCCACCCCGAGTCCATCCTCAGCGAGCATGGCCACGCGATGCTGCGCAACTTCCTGGAGCTGCGGCCATGAGCGCCGCGCCGGGCCGCCCCAAGCAAGCTCACACCCCCGCGGGGGGACAGGCCGCAGGCCGAAGGGGGCACCAGTGACCGACTACGCCCCGTCTTCCGGCGGTGGCGGCCCGGCCACCGTTGTAGATCTCCGCAGCGACACCGTCACCAAGCCGACCGCTGCGATGCTTGAAGCGATCGCCGCCGCCAAGATCGGCGACGACGTCTTCGGCGACGACCCCACCGTCAACGCGCTGCAGGAGCGCGTCGCCGCGCTGCTGGGCAAGGAAGCCGCGCTGTTCATGGCCAGCGGCACGCAGAGCAACCTCTGCGGCCTGCTGGCGCACTGCGGCCGGGGCGACGAATACATCGTCGGCCAGCTGGCCCACACCTACCGCTACGAAGGTGGTGGTGCGGCGGTGCTGGGCGGCATCCAGCCCCAGCCCCTGCCCAACCAGCCCGACGGCACGCTGAAGCCGCAGGACATCGAGGCCGCCATCAAGCCCGACGACCCGCATTTCGCGCGCACGCGTCTGCTGGCGCTGGAGAACACCTGGAGCGGCAACGTGCTGCCGGCCAGCTATGTGACTGACGCTTGCGAGCTGGCGCATTCGCGCGGCCTGGCCACACACCTGGACGGCGCGCGGCTGTTCAACGCCGCGGTCGCGACGGGCCGCACGGTGGCCGAGCTGGCGCGGCATTTCGACTCGGTGTCCATCTGCTTCAGCAAGGGGCTGGGCGCACCCATAGGCTCCATGCTGGTGGGCTCCAAGGACCTGATCGCCCGCGCCCACCGCGTGCGCAAGATGGTGGGCGGTGGCATGCGCCAGGTGGGCCTGCTGGCCGCCGCGGCCGACCATGCGCTGACGCACCACGTCGAGCGGCTGGCCGATGACCATGCGCTGGCCAAGCGCCTGGCCCACGGTCTCGCGGCGCTGCCGGGTGTCACCGTCACGCCACCGCAGACGAATATCGTCTTCGCCCAGGTCAGCGACGGCCGCACGCCGGCGCTGCTGGAACACCTGAAATCGCGCGGCGTGCTGGCCACCGGCCTCATCGGCCTGCGCTTCGTGACCCATCTCGATGTCGATGCCGCCGGCGTCGACCACGCCATTGCCTCTGCGGCAGAGTTCTTGAAGGCCTGACATGCCCATCACCGACACCGAAGCCCTGACCCGCGTCATCGAGCACCGCGAGATCTTCCACGACGAGATGCTGACGCTGATGCGCCGCATCATGGCCGGCGAGATGTCGCCCGTCATCGCCGCGGCGCTGCTGACCGGCCTGCGCGTGAAGAAGGAAACCATCGGCGAGATCACCGCCGCCGCGCAGGTGATGCGCGAGTTCAGCACCAAGGTGCACGTCAAGGACGCGACCCACATGGTGGACATCGTGGGCACGGGCGGCGACGGCGCCAATACCTTCAACATCTCCACCTGCTCGATGTTCGTGGCAGCTGCTGCAGGCGCCAAGGTCAGCAAGCACGGCGGGCGCGGTGTGTCGAGCAAAAGCGGCAGCGCCGATGTGATGGAAGCCCTGGGCATCCACATCAACCTCAAGCCCGAGCAGATCGCCCAGTGCATTGCCGACGTCGGCATCGGCTTCATGTTCGCGCCCAACCACCACCCCGCCATGAAGAACGTGGCCCCGGTGCGCAAGGAGCTGGGCGTGCGCACCATCTTCAACATCCTGGGCCCGCTGACCAACCCGGCCGGCGCGCCCAACATCCTGATGGGCGTCTTCCACCCCGACCTCGTCGGCATCCAGGTGCGCGTGCTGCAGCGCCTGGGCGCCGAGCATGCACTGGTGGTCTACGGCAAGGATGGCATGGACGAGATTTCCCTCGGCGCGACGACGCTGGTCGGCGAGCTCAAGGACGGCGCCGTGCGCGAGTACGAGATCCATCCCGAGGACTTCGGCTTCGCGATGGCCAGCAACCGCAGCCTCAAGGTCGAAGGGCCGGAGCAGTCGCGCCAGATGCTGCTGGCCGTGCTGGACGGCCAGGCCGGCCCGGCGCGCGACATCGTGCTGCTGAACGCCGGTGCGACGCTGTATGCCGCCAACGTGGCTTCCTCGCTGGCCGACGGCATCGCCCGCGCCCGCCAGGCGCTGGACAGCGGCGCCGCGCGCGCCAAGCTGGACGCCTTCGTCAAGGCGACGCAGAGGCTGGGCGCCGCGTGAGATCCACCGAGGCGCTGCTGCGCGGCATGGTCACGGACGCGCGCGACGCGGCCGAGCTGTGGTGCCCGCGGCTGGAGCCTCATCCGGCGGCGCTGGTTGCCGGCCTCGCAGGCGCTGCTTTGGGCGTCTTCAGCCATCGCCAGGGTTCGGCGCTGCTGGGCTGGATCGCGCTGGCGCTGTGCGTCGTCGGCATGGCGCTGTATGCCACGCTGCGCCGCGATGGCATCGGCTGGCGTCTGCACCTCGCCACGCCCGCGCGCATCGAACCCGTGGGCGTGGACGGCGAGGCGCGCACGCTGGACGGCACGGGCTGGTCCGTCTGCTGCGTGGGCGGCAACGGCCGGCGCACGCTGGCGCTGGAGTTCCGCCACGAGGACGGCGGCAAGCCGCTGCGCGTGTTCCAGACCCGCACCGGCGCCAACCGCGCCGAACATCAACTGACCAGCCAGCTCGCCGACACGCTCAGCGCGCGGCTGCACATGGGCCGCCAAGGCCTGAGTTTGTAGAAGATATGGCCGACATCCTGAACCGCATCGTCGAAGTCAAGTGGGAAGAGATCGCCGCAGCAAAAGCCAAGCGCTCGCTGGCCTCGCAACGCGAGGAGGCCGAAGGCCGCAAGGGTGAGCAGCGCGGCTTCGAGCGCGCGCTGCGCGCCAAGATCGCCGCGGGCCAGGCCGGCGTCATCGCCGAGATCAAGAAGGCCAGCCCCAGCAAGGGCGTGCTGCGCGCGGACTTCCAGCCCGCCGCCATCGCCGAGAGCTACGCCCGCCACGGCGCCGCCTGCCTCAGCGTGCTGACGGACGAGCGCTTCTTCCAGGGCGGCGTGTCCTATCTGCAGGCGGCCCGCGCCGCCTGCGAGTTGCCGGTGATCCGCAAGGACTTCATCGTCGACGACTACCAGGTCATGGAAGCCGGCGCGATGGGCGCCGACTGCATCCTGCTGATCGCCGCCTGCCTGGCCGACTCGCAGATGGCCGACCTCGAAGCCGCCGCCCACGCCATCGGCCTGGACGTGCTGGTGGAAGTGCACGACGGCGACGAGCTGGACCGCGCGCTGGCGCTGAAGACGCCGCTGGTGGGCATCAACAACCGCAACCTGCGCACCTTCGACGTGACGCTGGACACCACGCTGGACCTGCTGCCGCGCGTGCCGGCCGACCGGCTGCTGGTGACCGAGAGCGGCATCCTGGGCCTGGCCGACGTGAAGCGCATGCGCGACGCCAACGTCCACGCCTTCCTCGTCGGCGAGGCCTTCATGCGTGCGCCGGACCCGGGTGCCGCGCTGGCACACTTGTTCGGATGAAGCTGCCGCTGCAACTGCCCGACACCGACTGGCGCCCCGTCGTCGAAGCCTGGGCCGCGTCGCCCGTGGGCCAGAAGCTGCTGGCCTACCTGGCCGAGCGCGATGCCGCCGGCGCCACGATTTACCCGCCGGAGCCACTGCGCGCACTGACGCTGACGCCGCTGGCCAGCACCCGCGTCGTCATCCTGGGCCAGGACCCGTACCACGGCCCCGGCCAGGCCGAGGGCCTCTCCTTCAGCGTGCCCGAAGGCGTACCCTTCCCGCCCAGCCTGCGCAACATCTTCAAGGAGATCCAGCGCGACCTCGGCAAGCCCTTCCCGCCCACCGGCAGCCTGGTGCGCTGGGCCGAGGGCGGCACGCTGCTGCTGAACGCCGTGCTGACGGTCGAAAACGGCCAGGCCGCCAGCCACGCCAACCGCGGCTGGGAACAACTCACCGACGCGCTGATCAAGGCCGCCGCGCAGGACGCCGCGCCCAAGGTTTTCATGCTGTGGGGCAGCTACGCGCAGGCCAAGGCGCCGCTGATCGAGGCCGCCGGCCAGGATCACCTGGTGCTGAAGGCCAACCACCCCTCGCCGCTGTCGGCGCTGAAGCCGCCGCGGCCCTTCATCGGCTGCGGGCACTTCTCGACGGCCAAGGCCTGGCTGGAGGAGCGCGGCCGGGGCGCGCCGCGCAAGGCCTGAAACGGCACGATTGTTCCGCCAGCAGCAACTCGCCGTTCTATCCGGCCGGCTTACTCATTCAGGTCCAAGTTTCTAAAGTGACGATCCATAGACCCACCCGCCAAGGTGGCACCCAGGAGAGTCACGATGAACACCCGTTCCCTATTCACGCTGATCACCGCCGCGACGGCCGTCACGGCGTTGGCGGCGGGCCTGATGCTGGCGATCAATGCGCCGGCACCCGCCAGCGAAGATTTCGGCCAACCACAGCTGACGGCCAGCGCCGCGCCCGAGGAAGCCTGAGCGCTCAGCTCAGCGCACAGCGCACTTTGAGGCCTGCCGTGCTCTGGCTGCCCAGCAGCTCCACCACCCAGTCCACGAACACCCGCAGCTTGCTGCTGAGGTGGCGGTTGGGCGGGTAGACGACATAGACCGGGATCGGATCCACCGTCCAGTCCTCCAGCACCCGCACCAGGCCGCCGCTCTTCAGCAGCGGCGCGGCCATGAAGCAGGTGATCTGCACGGCCCCCAGGTGGGCCAGCCCCGCGTTCAGATAGGCATTGGCGTCGTTGACCGCGATGACGTGGTTGCCCACTACCTCCACCACCTCGTCACCGCGCTTGAAGGTGTCCGACATGACCTTGCCCGAGCGCGCCGAGAAGTAGCCCACCATGCGGTGCGGCGGCTGCGTCAGCTCCAGCGGATGGGCAGGCGTGCCGTGGCGGCGCAGGTACTCGGGCGTCGCGCAGGTCACGAAATGGAATTCGCCGATGCGCCGCGCCACCAGGCTCTGGTCGGTCAGCTCGCCGCCGCGGATCACGCAGTCGATGTTGTCGCTGATCAGGTCCACCGTGCGGTCGCTGACGCCCAGCTCGATCTGGATGTCGGGGTACTTCGCGTAGAAGTCCGGCAGGTGCGGAATGATCATCTCGCGCCCCACCACGCCCGGCACGTCGATGCGGATGCGCCCACGCGGCGTCATGCGCGCCTGGTTCATGCTGCCTTCCAGCTCGTCCAGGTCGCCCAGCAGCCGCGTCGCGCGCTCGTAGTAGGCCGCGCCATCGGGCGTCACCGTCACGCGCCGTGTCGTGCGGTTCAGCAGCTTGGTGCGCAGATGGGTTTCCAGCGTCTGGATCAGGCGCGTGACCGTGGCCTTGGGCAGGTCCAGCGAGTCGGCGGCCTTGGTGAAGGTGCCGGCCTCGACGACCCGGACATAGGCTTGCATGGCTTGGAGTCGGTCCATGGGCGGTGGCGATGCTTTGAGGGGTTGGGCGAGTTCATTGTTCCACGCAAGGGAAAAGTGAGTCGCTTTCAGGGCCGTTTATCAGCAGTCCATCAATCTCTATCTTTCAGGCCATGGACAAGATGGCCTCATCGACTTTGCGCCTCGGACCCGCGCCGGGGCTGAATGCCTGCTTCTACGCCGCCCAGCGCCCGCTGGACGGCGGCGACCGCGCACTGCTGCTGTTCCTGCATGCCGGCACCTTCACCGCCGGTTCGTGCGAAGCCGCCGCGGCGCGCTGCGAGATGCTGGCACAGGCCGGCGCCGACGTCGTCGCGCTGGACTACCCGCTGGCGCCCGAGCACCCCTTCCCGGCCAGTCTGGTCGCGGCCTTCGAGGCGCTGCAGGCGCTCGCCGCCAAGCCGGCCAAGCTGACCGGCAGCGCGCGCACGGCGCTGTTCGTAGCCGGCGAGGAGGCCGGCGGCAACATCGCCGCGGCGCTGGCGCTGATGGCGCGCGACCAGCGCGCCCCGGCTCTGGCCGGCCAGCTGCTGATCTCGCCCATGATGGACCCGCAGTTGGGCAGCGCGTCCATGCGCGACGGCGAATGCGGCGGCAGCGAGTGCATCTACGCCAAGGGCTGGCAGGCCTACCTGGGCGACACCGCCCGCGCCGACCACCCCTATGCCGCGCCTCTGAACGCCACGCGCCTGGCGGGTCTGGCGCCGGCGCTGGTGCTCAGCGTGGCCGGTCATCCGCTGAACGACGAGTCGCGCCGCTACGCCGCCACGCTGCGCCAGCACGGCGGCGAGGCCCGGGACCTGACGCTGCCCGCCGTCGCGCCCGACCATGCACTGGACCCCATCCACGAATTCCTGCGCGACGCGGCCCGCCGCGCGCTGAACCTTCCTGCTGAAACCCTCGGAGCGAACTAGAAATGCAGTCCACCACCCCTCGTCTCAACCGTCGCACCGGCCTGATCGCCGCTGCCGCCGCCCTCGTCGCGCTGGGCGCCATCGGCGTTGCCCAGTTCGGCAGCGGCCCCGCCCAGGCCAACTCCGGCCCCGCCGCGCCACCGGCCACGCCGGTGTCCGTCGCCCAGGTCGTCAGCCAGGACGTCGCCGCCTGGAACGAGTTCTCCGGCCGCCTGGAGGCCGTGGACCGCGTTGACGTGCGGGCCCGCGTGTCGGGCGCCGTGCAGGCCGTGCACTTCCGCGAGGGCAGCCTCGTGAAGGCGGGCGACCTGCTCGTCACCATCGACCCCGCGCCCTACCAGGCCGAGGTGGCCCGCGCCGAGGCCCAGGTGGCCGCCGCCCAGGCCCGCATGGCCTACACGCAGAGCGAGGCCCAGCGCGCCAAGGCGCTGCTGGAGGAGCGCGCCGTGTCCCGCCGCGACTTCGACGAGCGCGACAACGCCGCCCGCGAGGGTGCCGCCAACCTGCGCGCCGCGCAAGCTGCGCTGCAGTCGGCCCAGCTCAACCTCGGCTACACGCAGGTGCGCGCGCCGGTGGCCGGCCGCGTTGGCAAGATCGAGGTGACCACCGGCAACCTGGTCGCCGCCGGCGCCGGTGCGCCGGTGCTGACGACGTTGGTCTCCGTCAGCCCCATCTACGCCAGCTTCGACGCCGACGAGAAGATCGTCCGCGAGGCGCTGGCGGCGCTGCCTGATGGAGGCTCCAACCGCCGCGGCCTGGAGCGCATCCCCGTCGAGATGGCCTCCGGTGCCGACGGCACACAGACCGGCCGCCTGCAACTGGTGGACAACCAGGTCGATGCCCGGAGCGGCACGCTGCGCGTGCGCGCCGTGTTCGACAACAAGGACGGCCAGCTGATTCCGGGCCAGTTCGCCAAGCTGCGCATGGGCCAGGTCAAGAGCGAGCCCGCGCTGCTGGTGAACGAGCGCGCCGTCGGCACCGATCAGGACAAGCGTTATGTCATCGTCGTCGGCCAAGGCAATCAGGCCGAGTGGCGTGGCGTGACGCTGGGCGCCCACGTGAACGGCCTGCGTGTCGTGACCAGCGGGCTGAAGGGCGGCGAGCGCGTCGTCGTCGGCGGCGTGCAGCGCGTCAGACCCGGCTCGGTACTCGCCCCCAAGGATGTGGCCATGGACGCCAAGCCCGAGATCGCTGCGCAGCAAGCCGCCGCGAAGAACTCCTGATCTAGCCCACCCCCCTCAGCGCAAGCCCCGTCAGCGGGCCGGTTCAGCCGGCCTGCGGGGGATGTGCTGCCTGGAGCCCCCATGAATCTCTCCAAATTCTTCATCGACCGCCCCATCTTCGCGGGCGTGCTGTCGCTGCTGATCTTCATCGGCGGCCTGCTGTCGATACGCGCGCTGCCGATCTCGGAATACCCCGACGTCGTGCCGCCCTCGGTCGTCGTGCGCGCCCAGTACCCCGGCGCCAACCCCAAGGTGATCGCCGAGACGGTGGCCACGCCGCTGGAAGAGGCCATCAACGGCGTCGAGGACATGCTCTACATGAGCAGCCAGGCGACCACCGACGGCCTGATGACCTTGACCGTCAGCTTCAAGCTCGGCACCGACCCCGACAAGGCCCAGCAGATGGTGCAGAACCGCGTCGCGCAGGCCGAGGCCCGGCTGCCCGAGGAGGTCAAGCGCCTGGGAATCACGACCGTCAAGAGCAGCCCCGACCTGACCATGGTCGTGCACCTGACGTCGCCCAACGGCCGCTACGACATGACCTACCTGCGCAACTACGCGGTGCTGAACGTGAAGGACCGCCTCGCGCGCATCCCGGGTGTGGGGCAGGTGCAGTTGTTCGGCTCGGGCGACTACTCCATGCGCATCTGGCTGGACCCGCAGAAGGTGGCCGAGCACGGCCTGTCCGCCAGCGACGTGGTGGCCGCCATCCGCGGCCAGAACGTGCAGGCCGCCGCCGGCGTGGTGGGCGCGTCGCCGGGCCTGCAGGGCATCGACCTGCAGCTGTCCGTCAACGCGCAGGGGCGGCTGCAGTCGGTCGAGGAGTTCGGCGACATCATCGTGAAGACCGGCTCGAATGGCGCCGTCACGCGACTGCGCGACCTGGGCCGACTGGAGCTGGGTGCCAGCGAATACGCGCTGCGCTCGCTGCTGGACAACAAGCCCGCCGTCGCGGTGCCGGTGTTCCAGGCCCCGGGCGGCAATGCGCTGGACATCTCGGCCAACGTGCGCGCCACGATGGCCGAGCTGAAGGCCGCGATGCCCGAGGGCGTGGACTACACCATCGTCTACGACCCGACGCAGTTCGTCCGCGCGTCCATCGAATCGGTCATCCACACGCTGCTGGAGGCCGTGGCGCTGGTGGTGCTGGTCGTCATCCTGTTCCTGCAGACCTGGCGCGCGTCCATCATCCCGCTGCTGGCCGTGCCGGTGTCCATCATCGGCACCTTCGCGGTGATGCACCTCTTCGGTTTCTCGATCAACGCGCTGTCGCTGTTCGGCCTGGTGCTGGCCATCGGCATCGTGGTCGACGACGCCATCGTGGTCGTCGAGAACGTGGAGCGCAACATCGAGTCCGGCCTCAGTCCGCGTGAAGCCACCTACCGCGCGATGCGCGAGGTCTCCGGCCCCATCATCGCGATCGCGCTGGTGCTGGTGGCCGTGTTCGTGCCGCTGGCCTTCATCACCGGCCTGACGGGCCAGTTCTACAAGCAGTTCGCGCTGACCATCGCGATCTCCACCGTCATCTCCGCGATCAATTCGCTGACGCTGTCGCCCGCGCTGGCCGCGATGCTGCTGAAGGACCACCACGCGCCCAAGGACGCGCTGACGCGTGCCATGGACAAGGTGCTGGGCCGCTTCTTCGCCGGCTTCAACAAGCTGTTCTCGCGCGGCTCCGAGAAGTACGGCGGCGGCGTGAAGACGCTGATGTCGCGCAAGGCGCTGATGATGGTCATCTACCTCGCGCTGGTGGCCGCCACGATGGGGCTGTTCAAGGCCGTGCCCGGCGGCTTCGTGCCCGGTCAGGACAAGCAGTACCTGATCGGCTTCGCCCAGCTGCCCGACGGTGCCACGCTGGACCGCACCGAGGACGTCATCCGCCGCATGACCGACATCACGCTCAATACCCCGGGCGTCGAGCACGCGGTGGCCTTCCCGGGCCTGTCGATCAACGGCTTCACCAACAGCTCCAGCTCCGGCATCGTGTTCGCGACGTTGAAGCCGTTCAATGAGCGCAAGACCAAGGACCTGTCGGCAGGCGCCATCGCGGGCAAGCTGAACGCGCAATACGGCGCCATCGAGGACGCCTTCATCGTCATGTTCCCGCCGCCGCCCGTGCAGGGCCTGGGCACGACGGGCGGCTTCAAGCTGCAGCTGCAGGATCGCGGCGGTCTGGGCTATGAGGCGCTGGACGCGGCCACCAAGGCCTTCATGGCCAAGGCCATGCAGGCGCCCGAGCTGGCCGGGCTGTTCTCCAGCTTCCAGGTCAACGTGCCGCAGCTGTTCGCCGACCTCGACCGCACCCGCGCCCGCCAGCTGGGCGTGGCCGTGACGGACGTGTTCGACACGATGCAGATCTACCTCGGCAGCCTGTACGTGAACGACTTCAACACCTTCGGCCGCACCTACTCCGTGCGCGTGCAGGCGGACGCCGCCTTCCGCGCACGGGCCGAGGACATCGGCGCGCTGAAGGTGCGCTCGGCCTCGGGCGAGATGGTGCCGCTGTCGGCGCTGATGAAGGTCAAGCCCAGCTTCGGCCCCGAGCGCGCCATGCGCTACAACGGCTTCCTGGCCGCCGACATCAACGGCGGCGCCGCGCCCGGCTTCTCGTCCGGCCAGGCCCAGGCCGCCGTGGAGCGCATCGCCGCCGAGACGCTGCCGCCGGGCATCGGCTACGAGTGGACCGACCTGACCTACCAGGAAAAGATCGCCGGCAACTCCGCTGCGTGGGTGTTCCCGCTGGCCATCCTGCTGGTGTTCCTGGTGCTGGCCGCGCAGTACGAAAGCCTGACGCTGCCCATCGCCATCCTGCTGATCGTGCCCATGGGCCTGCTCGCCGCGATGACCGGCGTCTGGCTGGACGGTGGTGACAACAACGTGTTCACGCAGATCGGTTTGATCGTGCTGGTCGGGTTGTCTGCCAAGAACGCCATCCTGATCGTCGAGTTCGCCCGCGAGCTGGAGTTCGCCGGCCGCACGCCGGTGCAGGCGGCGCTGGAGGCGGCGCGCCTGCGGCTGCGGCCCATCCTGATGACGTCGCTGGCCTTCGTCATGGGTGTGCTGCCGCTGGTGCTCAGCACCGGCGCCGGCGCCGAGATGCGCCAGGCCATGGGCGTGGCGGTGTTCGCCGGAATGATCGGCGTGACGCTGTTCGGCCTGTTCCTGACGCCGCTGTTCTACGTCATCGTGCGCCGCCTCACCGGCAACGCGCCGCTGCGCCACCACGGTGGGCAGGTGGCCGCGCCCGCGGCGCCCGAAGTTCCCGCGCAGCCCGCTTCGTCGCCCGTGATCGACGCGCTGCCGCAACGAGGAAAGTAATCATGAAAACCCAATTGACTTCGCTCTTTGCCGCGCTGCTGCTGGCCGGCTGCGCCTCGGTCGGCACGGTCGAACCGTCGCAGCTGCCGCAGGCGCCCACGGCCTACAAGGCCGCTTCGGCGAACGACGCCACCGCACTGACCGCCGCTTGGTGGCAGCCCTTTGCCGACCCCGTGCTGGACGACCTCGTCACCCGCGCGATGGCCGCCAACACCACGGTGCAGTCCGCCGCCAACCGGCTGGCCCAGGCGCGCGCCGTGCTTGGCTCGGCCCAGTCGGCCCGCCTGCCGCAGGTGGGCGCGTCGGCCGGTGCCAACCGCGGCGCCGCTCCCGGCGCTTCGGCCACCCCGCAGTACAGCGCCGGCCTGAACCTGGCCTATGAGCTGGACCTCGGCGGCCGCCTGCTGCACGAGCGCAACGCCGCCGCGCTGGACGTGCAGGCCCGCGAGCAACTGCTGGCCGACGCCCGCCTGCTGGTGCAGGCCAACGTGGCGCGCGGCTACCTGGCACTGCGCGCGCTGGACACCGAGCGCGGCATCGTGCGCGACACCGTGGCCGCCTACGGCGAAACACTGTCGCTGACCGAGAAGCGCGCCCGCGCCGGCGACGTGGCCGATCTGGACCTGGCCCGCGTGCGTGCCGAACTGGCCGCCAACGAGGCCGAGGCGCTGGCGCTGGACCGCCGCCGCGTCGAGCTGGAAACGGCGCTGGCCGTGCTGCTGGGCGAGCCCGCGTCCAGCTTCAGCCTGAAGCCCTCACCCTGGACCACCGCGCTGCCCGCCGTGCCCGCCGGCCTGCCCAGCGAACTGCTGCAGCGCCGCCCCGACCTGGCCGCCGCGCGCAGCCAGCTTGAAGCCGCGCAGGCCCGCGTAGGCGTGGCCCGCGCGGCCTGGTGGCCTAGCCTGTCGCTGACCGCGCAGGGCGGCGGCGTCTCCAGCGAGGTGTCCGACCTGCTAAGGAGTGGCGCCAGCACCTGGGGCATCGGCCTGCTGGGCGCGCTGCCTATCTTCGATGGCGGTCGTCGCGAGGCCGGCGTCAACGCGGCGAAGGCGCAGCTCGACGGCTCGGCCATCGCCTTCCGCGAGCAGTTCCTGCTGGCGCTGAAGGACGTGGAAGACCAGCTCGGCGCCATCACGCTGCTGCAGGCGCAGGAGCAGGCCAGTGCGCGCGCCGTGTCGGCCGCCGGCCAGGCGCTGAGGCTGTCGGACGCGCGCTACCGCAACGGCTTCGTCAGCCAGCTGGAGCTGCTGGACGCCCGCCGCAGCGAGTTGGCGAACAAGCGCGCCGCGCTGCAGGTGCGTTCGGCGCAATATCAGGCCACAGTGGGGCTGATCCGCGCGCTGGGCGGCGGCTGGGCGCCGGCGCCGGTCAGGCTCGCGGGCGGCTGACGGCGCCGTGCTACGGCAGCGTCTTGCAGTTGGGCTTGCAGACCACCTCGTTGCGGCCCAGCAGCCGGATGGACTGCAGGCTGGCCGGCGCGCGGTGCTTGCCGCACTTGAAGCAGGAGCGGGTGTGGCCGCTGCCGAGGAAGGGCGAACCGCCCACTTTCGACTGGTAGCGCAGGCCGTCTTGGCGAACCGCGGTCACGGTGTCTTTGCTCATGCTTCGTGCGGGTGAGGACGAAAGAAGGATTGACGCACACGAAACATGACAGCGCCATCTCGCTGACCCCAGGGTCCGGCCCGAAGCGCCCCAAACCGCGGGCTTCCCCTACCCGCATCCGCGGGGTCTGCCGCCGGGGACAATAGGCGTCCGTCGCCCAGAACCCCATGGCCAA
Organism: uncultured Comamonadaceae bacterium; assembly: GCA_965650725.1. GTDB lineage: Bacteria > Pseudomonadota > Gammaproteobacteria > Burkholderiales > Burkholderiaceae_C > Pelomonas. Next base: position 17,012 of record CBFGPX010000023.1, read on the forward strand.
GCTCTTCTTTCGTTACGCCGCGATGAACGCGGGCAAATCCACCGCCCTGCTGCAGGTGGCGCACAACTACGAGGAGCGCGGCCATCGCGTGCGCATCTTCACCGCACGGCTGGACGACCGCTATGGCCGCGGCTTCGTCACGTCACGGCTCGGCCCGCAGCGCGAGGTGGAGCAGTTCGACGCCGACACGGACTTCATCTCGCTGATGGGCGACACCCCGGGCATTGCCTGCATCTTGGTAGACGAGGCGCAGTTCCTGACCAAGCGCCAGGTGCAGCAGCTGCACGAACTGGCCCACCTGCGCAACCTGCCGGCCATCTGCTACGGCCTGCGCACGGACTTCCAGGGCGAGCTGTTCCCCGGCTCGGCCACGCTGCTGGCGCTGGCCGACGAGATGGACGAGATGAAGACCATCTGTGACTGCGGCCGCAAGGCGACGATGAACATGCGCGTCGATGCAAACAACCGCAAGGTCACCGAGGGCGCCCAGGTCGAGATCGGCGGCAATGCGCGCTACCGGTCGGTTTGCGGCCGCTGCTTCCGCCAGGGCTGAGGCGCCCGGCAGAAACGACACCGCCCCGAGGGCGGGGCGGCAGTGAATTCGGGCCCCGCCGGATGCGGGGCTGCGCCGCCTTACTTGGCGGCGATTTGTGCGTCCAGCTCCTTGCAGGAGGGCGAACACACAGGCTGGGACTTGCCCAGCAGCTTCTTCGATTTCAGCATCGCACGCGGGCGGTGCTTGCCGCAGAGGAAGCACGACATCGTCGCGGCCCCGAAGGACGAAGTGGCCGCGAATGGCGAGCCGGGAGCTTTGGAGCGGTAGCGCAGACCATCCGCTTCGATGGTGGTCTTGGTGGTTTCTTTGGCCACGCTGGTCCTGTCGAAGAGTTGTAAAAAGGGGTGGCGCCGGGCAGGCGCGCGGGCCTCGTATTTTCCACCATGTGCGAAAACCCCGGCCTAGGGCTTTCAACACCCCTTGAATTGGGCCGGCCTTTTGCCTGCCCAGGCGGCCTGGCCCTCGGCCAGATCGGCCGAATCGCGCGCCTTGACGATGTCGGCCGCCAGGCGCCGTTCGTCGAGCCGGCCGGCGGCGATCGCGTTCAGGTGCTGCTTCATCGGCAGCAGGGCCAGCGGCGCCATGGCCAGCAGTTGTTCCGTCAGCGCGGCCAGTGCCGCGTCCAGCGTGGCCACGTCCACCAGCAGTTGGTCCAGGTAGCCGCAGCCCAGCAGCGCCGGCGCATCCAGCGTGCGGCCGGCCAGCAGCACCTGCTTGGCGGTCGCCAGCCCCAGGCGGTTGACGAAGCGCTGCAAGCCGCCGGCATAGAAGTGCAGGCCGATGCGCGCAGCGGGCACGAACATCTCGACGGCCGGCCCGCCCAAGCGGAAGTCGCAGGCCAGCGCCAGGTCGGCCGCGCCGCCGTAGACGCCGCCGTGCAGCCGCGCGATGGTGATGGGCCGCGCCGCCTCCAGCGCGTCGGCCATTTCGCCGAAGCGCGCGCCGGCGTCGACGGCGCCCAGCGCGCTCAGGTCGAAGCCGCTGCAGAAATGCCGCCCCTCGCCGGCCAGCACCAGCACGCGCACGGCGGCATCGGCATTCACGGTGGCGATGAAGCCGCGCAGCGTGTCCAGGTCTTCGACGGCCAGCCGGTTGGCCTGGCGCGGCCGGCGCAGCGTGATGCGCGCCACGCCGTCGCAGACTTCCAGCAGCGGCGCCTGGCCGCTCACCGCCGCGGCCCCTGGGTTTGCCGCAGGGCCAGGCGGCCGCGGCGTGTGTAGCCATCGTTGACGCGCGCGAAGCTGGCCTGGCGCTCGGCCTCGACCAGCTCGCGCAGCGCCTGCACCTGGGCGGGGCGCAGGCTGGCGTCGTGGTGCAGGACCAGCTCGGCCAGCAGCGCCCAGTCCACGTCCAGCATGGCGGGCCACAGCGTCGCGTCCGGCGGCAGCTCGGCCAGCAGCTGGTGCAGCGCGCCGTGCAAGGTGTCCGCGCCGACCAGCACGGCCAGGTCCGGCCAGCGGCCCAGCAGCGGGGCATCGACGCGCTGCGGCGGCCACAGCGCACACAGCCATTGCGGCCCATGGTTCTCGACGACCACGGGCCCGCCCGGCGACTGGACGACCTCGGCGCTGGCACCGCGCACGCGCCGCGCGAAGGCGATCCAGGCCCGCGGCTGCCATTGCGGCAGCACGCGGCGGTCGGTGGGTGCGCGCATGAAGCGCAGGTCCAGCAAAGGTGCCTCGGCGGGGGGCGGGGCAGCGGTCGGCTGCGGGCGCGGCTCGATGTCCTGCACGTCGTCGACGTCGAAGCCGCGCGCCCTCATGCGGACCTTCTTGGCCGCGTCCAGGCTGGCGCCGCCGACCTTCAGCAGCGCGCCCAGCTCCAGGTCCTCCAGCGGTGCGGGCGCGGGCGCGCTCCAGCCGTCCAGGACGTGGGTGGGGTCGAAGTCGTCGGGCGGGGCCATGGCTGCTGGCGGTGATTGTCCAGGCGCCGGGCGCCGTGCCGGCCCGCAGCAGCCCCCTAGCAGCGATGGCGGCAAACCCGGCCCGCCACCTCCGGCGGCCTGACGGCGTAAGCTCGCGCCCCTGTCGTCGTCATCAAAACGTCATGATCCATACCCGCCGTCGTCTGCTGAGCCTGGCCATCGCCGCCGCAGCCCTGTCCGCCTGCAGCACGACGCCTGCGCCCACCGCGACATCGCAGCCCGCCCCCAAACTGCTGGTCATGGTGGTCATCGACGGCCTGCCCATGCGCCAGGTCACCGGCTACCGCGACCAGCTGGCGCCCGACGGCTTCGCCCGCTTCCTGGACCGCGGCCGCTGGTTTGCCAACGCCCACTACGGCCACGGCCACACGGTCACGGCGGCCGGCCACGCGGTGATGCTGACCGGCGCCTATCCGCAGCGCACCGGCATCATCAGCAATGAGTGGCGCGACCCGGCCACCGGCGACCCGGTCTACAACACCGGCGACGCCGCCTACCAGTACCTCGACAACCCGACCGCGCCGCTGGCCGGCACCAGCCCGCGCAACCTCAAGGTCGAGACGCTGGGCGACGTGCTGCGCACGCGCTCGCCGCAGTCCAAGGTCATCGGCATCTCGGGCAAGGACCGCGGCGCCATCCTGCCGGCCGGCCACAAGGGCACGGCCTACATGTACATGACCGAGACCGGCCGTTTCACGTCCAGCAGCTACTACATGCCGGCCCTGCCGCAGTGGGTGACGGACTTCAACGCGGCCAAGCCGGCCGACGCGTTCTTCAGGAAGACCTGGTCGCCTCTGCTGCCCGAAGCCGCCTACGGCCGCTCGGTGCCGGACGGCCAGACCTGGCAGGTCGCCAGCGGCAATGGCAACCGCCTGCCCGCCATCCTGGGCGACAAGATGGACGCGCCGGGCCCGCGCTTCTACGGCAACCTGCTGGCCTCGCCGTTCGGCGACGAGCTGACGCTGGCCTTCGCCCGCGCCGCCGTCACGAACGAGAAGCTGGGCCAGCGTGGCGTGCAGGACCTGCTGTCGGTCAGCCTGTCCAGCCACGACTACATCAACCACGCCTTCGGCCCCGAGTCGCGGCTGTCGCACGACCACACGCTGCACCTGGACCGCCACCTGCAGGCCTTTTTCCAGTTCCTGGACCAGACCGTGGGCGCCGGCAACTACGTGCTGGCGCTGACGGCCGACCACGGCTTCACCGACACGCCTGAATGGGCCGCGTCGCAGGGCCGCGACGCCGGCCGCTTCAACAACGCCCCGGCGCTGGCCGCCGTGAACGGCGCGCTGGCGGCGCGCCTCGGCGTGGACAAGCTGGCCCGCAGCTTCTCGGCCTCCGGCCTGCTGCTGAACGAGAAGCTGGCCGCCGAGCGCGGCCTGGACTTCGCCACCGTGCAAGCCGTCGCCCGCGACGAGCTGCTGAAGTTGCCCGGCGTGTCCGCCGTGTTCACGCGCGAGCAACTGCTGGGCAGCGACAAGAGCACGCCGCACCTGGACGCCATGCGCAAGTCCTTCGACCCGGCACGCGCCGCCCAGTTGCAGATCGTGCTGAAGCCGCACTGGATCTTCAGCTACCGCGTGGGCGGCAGCACGCACGGCAGCCCCTACGAGTACGACACCCATGTGCCGCTGCTGTTCTGGGGCCCGGGCTATGTGGGCCAGGGCGAGGTGCAGGCGCGCGCCGAGGTGGCCGACCTGGCACCCACGCTGGCCGCGGTGGCCGGCCTGCCGGCGCCGGCCCAGGCACAGGGCCGGGATTTGGGCCTCAAGCCCTGAGCAGCAGTTCGGTCGCCGACTCGCCCCACTGCGCCTCGGTCAGCGCCAGCCCGCCCAGCCTCTCCACCAGCGCCGCCGCCTGCGCCGGCGCGGTAGACGGCAGCATCAGCAGCAAACGGCCGTCGTCCAGCCGCGCGCAACCGTCCTCGCCACGGATGCGTGTCAGCAAGGCCTGCGGGTCGGCGCCGGGCGGAGTCGTCGCGACGCACAGCGGCCAGGCGCGCGAGTCGCTCAGCAAAGACTGCAGCAGCTCCACCCCGGCCTGCGGCCCCAGCAGCTGGCCGGCCGGCGCCCGCGTGCCGTGCAGCCCGCTGATATCCACGCCTGTGCAGCTGCAGCCGCCATCGGCCGTCGGCAACTCCACCCACCAGTAGCGCCGGCCATCGCGCCAGGATTGCTCATAGCCGGCACGCAGGGCGCCACGCCGCTCGCCGGGCGCATCCACCGGCCCCACGCCGGCGGCACCCGCCGCCTCGGCCATCTCGGCCCGCGTGGGCGCGTCCTGCGGCGCCAGGGCCCAGGCCGCACGAAACGCCGCATTGGCCAGCCGCAGCCGTCCGTCGGCGTCGAACAAGGCCAGCAGCACCGGCCCGTCGGCCAGCGATTGCCACCAGAGATCGCTAGGGTTCACCCAGCGATTGGAACTCAGCGGCGCAAGATCTCGCCCGAGCCGCTGACGCTTTGGCGCAACTGCGGCCGGCCCGCGTAGCTCAGGTCACCGGAACCGCTCAGACGCACGTCCAGCTGCTCGGTGACGCCCAGCGACACATCACCCGAGCCGCTCAGCACCGCCTTGGCCGCCCGGCCCGACAACGCCCGCGCGTCCACGTCGCCGGAACCGCTGACGTTCCAGTTCTGCTGATCCGCGCGGCCGGCCAGCCGCACGTCGCCCGAGCCGCTGATGTTGACGTTCAGGTCCTTCAGCTCGACCAGACCGAAATGCACGTCGCCGGAGCCCATCACGTGAACCTGCAGCGCATCGCCCTTGAACTGCTCCACGGTCAGGTCGCCCGAGCCGTTCACCAGCACGCCCTGCAACGCGCGCGCGTCCACCCGCACCAGCGGCGTCGAGCGCGTGCTGAAGCCGGCGTCGCGCTTCAGGCGCAGCACCAGGCTGTCGCCCTCCACCACCGTCTCGATCAGCGGCTCGACGTTGTCGTCGGCCAGCACGACGGCCTGGTCGCTGTCGGCCTGGACCAGCCGGACGTCGAAGGGGCCCTCCATGCGCAGCTTGCTGAACGCCGGCAGCGCCCGGGTCTTCTCGACCCGCACGCCCGAACCCTTGATGCGGTGCCTGCCGCTGCCGTACTCGCTGGGGCCGCTGAGGCTGGCCGACCAGCCGTCGGCCTCCTTCTTGACGCGCAGCCGCCAGTCCACGTCGGCGGCCAGCGCGGTGCCGACGGCGAAACAGGTGGCCAGGATCAGCAGGGCGAGACGCTTCATGAGGGAACTCCGGTGCGGCGATGGCTGGCCAGTGTGGCGAGCCCCGCAGCGCCCGGCGCGCGGGACGCGACGGAATGCAGCCCGGTGGGCATCGGCCGTAGGATGGCCCGACCAGCAGGAGACCACCATGAAATGGGAAGGCCAGCGCGAGAGCGAGAACGTCGAGGATGTCCGCGGCAGCAGCGGCGGCGGCCGGGGCCTGCCCATCGGCGGGCGCGGCCTGGGGCTGGGCGGCATCGTGGTGGCGCTGCTGGCCTCCTGGGTGCTGGGCGTCAACCCGCTGACGGTGCTGGGGCTGCTGGATGGCGGTGGCGGGGCGGCCCTGCCGCAGCAGGCGCCCGCATCGCCGCGCCCGCAGGACGCAGCGGGCCGCTTCGTCAGCGTAGTGCTGGCGGACACCGAAGACGTCTGGGGCACCTATTTCCAGCGCAGCGGGCAGCAGTACCCGGCCCCGCAGCTGGTCATCTTCCGCGGCCAGTACCCCACCGCCTGCGGCCGTGGCGAAGCGGCCATGGGCCCTTTCTACTGCCCGGCAGACCGCAAGGTCTACATCGACCTGAGCTTCTACGACACCTTGCGCCAGCGCCTGGGTGCGCCGGGCGACTTCGCGCAAGCCTACGTCATCGCCCACGAGGTGGGCCACCACCTGCAGAACCTGATGGGCACGACCGAGAAGCTGGCGCGCGCCCGCGGCCGCGCCTCCGAGCGCGAATACAACGCGCTGAGCGTCAAGCTGGAATTGCAGGCCGACTGCTTTGCGGGTGTCTGGGCCCATCTGTCCCAGCGCGGCAAGGGCTGGCTGGAACAGGGCGACATTGAGGAGGCCCTGAATGCCGCCGCCCAAATCGGCGACGACACGCTGCAGAAACGCTCACGGGGCGCCGTGGTGCCCGAGAGCTTCACCCATGGCAGCAGCGCGCAACGGGTACGGTGGTTCAAGCGGGGGGTGGAAACAGGTGAGCTGAAGGCGTGTGACACCTTTTCGTCAGCCGCCGTTTGAATCCACCCAGTCGCGGGGGCGCAGATGGTCGGCGCCGGCTTTGTGTGGAACACTCCCGCGCAGAACCGCCTTGAAGAAGGATACCGCCATGAGCGACCACCCGACCACTTCCACGCCCGACACGCCGGCCGTGTCCGCAGGCGCGCTCGCCTCCGCGCGCCGCCGCCGTTTCATCAAGGGTGGAGCGGGGCTCATTCCGGTGGCCCTGACGTTGAACAGCCGGCCGGTGCTGGCCACGACCAACAGCAATGGGCAGTGCTTCTCCGCGTCGGCCTGGGGTTCGCTCCAAGGGCTGTCGGTGAACAACAGCCAATACACGCGCCTAGTTAATGGCGGTCGATCGACGACCGTGAGTTGTTATTCCAAATCCGTTTGGTGCAAGACGGAGATTAAAAGAGTCAACTACAAAGATGTCACTTACGTCACCTGCGACGGATGGACGACCAACAAGATCAGCTGTGCAGACAAGAAGCTGGACACGATTAAGAACTACACCGTCGGCCAGGTATGTGGCAACCCGAACGGCACGGCCGGCATCGGTGGATCCGTCAAGTGCTGGGATGTGGTGAAAAGCGACACCCCCTACAGCCCGGAACAGCAGGCCGTCATCGTAGCTTGGCTGAATTGCCAGATCACGACCATCACCAATACCGAAACCTGCGTGCTTGACACGTATCTGAAGAACCAGCTCACGAGCCTGGGCAACTGCGTTCCCAATGGCGGCACGGGGCCTGATGGCAAGACGTGGACCAAGACTGCTGTTTTCAATTACCTGCAGAACTGCAAGATTGGCAACATCAACTGACCCTCTCATACGTCAGCCCGCTCGAACACCCGCCGCTTCGGGCGGGTTTCTTTTTGTCAGCACTTGAGTCCCGATGCCCGAAATCCTGTGGATGGTCGGCCGCCCGGCTGATATTTCTTGGCGTGATTGGGACGACGCGCTGAGCGCGGTCTATGACGATGGCTCTGGCGATACGCACGTATTGGATGCGCTGGCGGTGGAATTGCTGGAATTGTTGCTGCGACAGTCGCTGTCCATCCGGCAATTGATCGAAATACTTGCCGACGCCCTCCCCGACGATATGAACGCAGAGGTCGCTCATACCTTTCTGGAGCGTCAGTTGCAATCGCTGCGGGAACTGGGCTTGGTCGAACAGGTCGCCGTGCCCGCATGAAAGTCCGTGAGTTGTCGCCGCGCGACGTGCGCCGCAGGCTGGCGCGGGGCGAGCTGGTGCTGTGCGCTCCGCCCTTCGTCTTCCGCCTGCGCTCCGACGTGGACCGCGTGGCCGAGGACCTGCAGCGGCTGTATGCGGATTTCGAATTAGGCACGCCGGAGGATTTCGCGGATTTCCACCTGGAAGTGCTGCGCGAGCACGGGCTGCAGCGCTGGTACAAGCCCATGGCTCGTTTCTTCGCCGACGGTGAGCCAGCGTTCAGCGCGCTGCCGGCGGAGCAGGGCTTCCACATGGTCGAGTGGGGGCTGAACTGGGCCGTCAGCACGATGGCGCATCCCTATCTGTCCTACCACGCGGCGGCGCTGGAGCGGGACGGTCGGGCACTGGTGATGCCGGCGCCACCCGGCTCGGGCAAGAGCACGCTGAGCGCCGCGCTGGCGCATCGCGGTTGGAGGCTCATGTCGGACGAGATCACGCTGTATGACATCGACAGCCGGCAGGTGCGAGGCATGGGCCGGCCGGTGAACCTGAAGAACGTCTCCATCGACCTGATCCGCAGCTTTGCGCCACAGGCCGAACTGACGCGACCGGTGCCGGACACGACCAAGGGCACGCTCGCGCTGATGAAAGCGCCCGGCGACAGCGTGGTGCGCGTGCTGGAACCGGCGCTGCCGGCGTGGATCGTCGTGCCGCGCTACACGCCCGGCGCCGCACCGGCGCTGAGCCCGCTGCCCAGGGCGAGCATGCTGCTGCTACTGGCGGAGCAGGCATTCAACTACGACATCCACGGCCGCCAAGGCTTCGAGGCCACGGCCGATCTGGTCGAGAGCTGCGAATGCCTGGAGTTCACCTACTCGGCGCTGGACGACGCCGTCGAGTGCATCGCCGAGCTGACCCGATGAGCCCGCTGCTGCTGCGAACCCTGCGCGACCCGGCCTCGGCGCTGGCGCTGCGCCCGCTGGACTGGGACCTGCTGCTGCGCCAGGCGCGACGCGGCCTGCTGCTGGCCAAGCTGGCCGTGCTGCTGAAGCCGATGCTGGACCAGGTGCCAGCCGGCCCCCGCCATCACCTGAAGGCCGCGCTGCTGACGGCCGCGCGGCAGGCCAAGCTGACGCATTGGGAGGTCAGCCGCATCCACGCCGCGCTCGCGCCGCTGAGCGTGGAGCCCATCCTGCTGAAAGGCACGGCCTACTTGATGGCCGGTCTTCCAGCGAGCGAGGGCCGGGTGTTCGGCGACGTGGACGTCCTCGTACCCAAGGCGCAAATCGGGGAGATCGAGGCGGCCTTGCTCGCGAACGGCTGGCAGTTTCCGGACGATCTCGACGCTTACGATGAGCGCTACTACCGCGAGTGGATGCACGAGATCCCGCCACTGACGCACAGGGACCGCGGCAGCAGCCTGGACGTCCACCACACTATCCTGCCGCCATCGGCGCGCATCCAGGTCGACACGGCGGCACTGTTCGAGGACACGCGCGAACTGCCCGGCCAGCCGGGCGTCCGCGTGCTGGCGCCGGTGACGATGGTGCTGCACAGCGCGACCCACCTGTTCCACGAGGGCGAACTCGACAAAGGCCTACGCGACCTGTTCGACCTCGACGCGCTACTGCGGGATTTCGGGCGCGATCCGGCCTTCTGGGTGGCACTGGTGCCGCGCGCCCGGGCACTGGGCCTGGGCTGGCCGCTGTTCCTTGCACTGCGCTACACGGTGCGCTGGCTCGGCACACCGGTGCCGGCCGACGTCCTGCAGGCCGCTGCGACCGATGCGCCGGCGTTCCAGGGCTTGCTGGACGCCTGCTACGACCGCGCGCTCATGCCCAATCACCCGAGTTGCAACCATGCCTTCACCGCCAGCGCCCGCCTCGCGCTGTACGTGCGCTCACACTGGCTGCGCATGCCCACCGGCCTGCTGCTGCAGCACCTGGCCCGCAAGGCCTGGATGCGGGCACGGCCTGCGCCGCAAGCGCCGGCACAGGCCTGAACTTGGGGGCCCACCACGGGTCAACCCAAGCCGCTTTCCATGATCCGCGAACTCCCGCCTCGCCGACGGGTTCACCGTGGGCAACGCCTGCGCGGGCATGGTTGCGTGCTGTGCGGCTCACTGACAGTGAGCCAAACGCATCCGCTGATTCAGGCCGTGCGGCGTGACAACCAACTCAGCGGCGAATCCTGCACCTCGCCGCGACCGGATTGCGATTCGAGAAAATCGCTGGCGGGCTGCTTGCGATACTCGCTGACGGCACTGCCATCGAGGCAGGCGTCAAGGCCGAAGGCCGTGCCCAGGTCAGCAGGATCAGGCTCGCTGCGAACGGCAGCGTCACGGCGGAACAAACGCAGCGCTGGAACGAATCGCATGGCAGACCTCACTACTGTCTAGGCCGACGACGGTATCGGCTTGAGTGCAGTCAGTGTGCGGGATCTGTATGACAAGAGAACCCCCCATCTGTGAGTAAATATTGCCCCTACTGGAAATACCACACGTTCAGGGTGGGTCGACCCGCCTTTAGCCATCGGGTTTGTTGCCGTTTTGCATCAAGGCGTGAGCGTTGCTTGATTGCAAATGAGCACAAACTTCCCCGCGCCTGAGCAATGAAAAGCGTGTGGATGCGCGTAAGCTGCGCGCTCCCTCATCCCCCCGGGCTTTCCCGTATGAGTTCTGCTGTCTTGAAATGGATCGCCAACGGCGTGATTGGCCTGGTTGTGGCCAGCACGCTGTGGATTGCTCAAGCGGTGCAACCGGGTTCCGCGCACCCCACTTCGGTGCTGGTGGCCACGGCCGCAGCGGCACCGGCGGCCAGCGCCTCGGCGCCGGCCGCCCACTGAACCATCAACCCAGGGCCTGCCTGGCGCCGTCCGCCAGCGCCTGACCAATCTGATCCAGCAGGGCTCCACGCCCCTGCAGCTGCCATTGGTGCCAGTAGAGCGCCACGTCGACACCGACTTCGGGCCGCAGCACAATGAGCCACCCCGCCTCGACGAAGGGCCGCACCTGGATTTCCGGTGCCACGCCGACGCCCCAACCCATGACCGCCGCGTTCACGTAGGCCTCGCTGGAGGGCACGAAGCGCTCGCGCAGCCGTGGCGCCTTGATGCCCAGGGCCTGGGACACCCACTGCGCCTGGCTGTCGTCCTTGCGGTTGAAGACGAGGAACGGCACCTCGACGAAGTTGCCCATGTGCAGCCCGTCCGGCAACTGCGCCGCCGCGAATCCCGGGCTGGCCACGGCCACGTAGCGCATGACCCCAAGCGGCTGAACCCGGCAGCCCTGCAAGGCCTCGGCCACCGTCGTCACGCAACCCAGCACCGCACCCTGGCGCAGGCTGTCGTGGGTGAAGTCCTGGTCGTCGACGACCAGTTCCAGCCCGTAGCCCTCGCGCAATCCCTGCTGCACGACCGCATCCAGCGCCGGCAGCACCCAGGTCGCGAGGCTGTCGGCGTTGACGGCGATGGCCAGGCGCGACTGCGGCGCGACGCGCTCGCCCAGTTCCCGCGCCACGTCCACCCGCAGGGCCTGCAGCTGGCGTGCGAAGCGCAGCAGCACCTTGCCGGCCTCGGTCAGCCGCAGTGGCCGCGAGCGCACGACCAGCGGCTGGCCGACCTGCGCCTCCAGCGTGCGCAGGCGTTGCGAGACGGCGCTTTGCGTGATGGCAAGGCGCTGCGCCGCGCGCTCGAAGCCCTGCTCGTCGGCCAGTGCGGCCAGGCAATGCAAGGCGGCAGGATCAAACTCATTCATAAGACTTGCTAATGTATGGCGAAGAATATGAATCCAACTTCTTGAATCCCGCGCCGCTGCCGAGAATGGCCTGATGCCCGCCGACCTCGTCGCCAGCCCCGCACCCGCCGTCTTTGCGCAGGGCTGGGTCATGGGCGCCGGTCTCATCCTGGCGATCGGTGCGCAGAATGCGCTGGTGCTGCGTCAGGGGCTGAGGCGGGAGCACGTGGGCACGGTCGTCGCGGTGTGCACGCTGTCCGACTGGCTATTGATCGCGCTGGGCGTGTTCGGCCTGGGGGCGCTCATCCAGGGCAACCCGCTGCTGCTGGAGTTCTTCCGCTTCGGCGGCGCCGCCTTCCTGCTGGGCTACGCGATGCTGGCGGCCAGGCGCGCCTGGCGACCGGCCGCGGGCCTGGACAGCCAGGGATCGACCGGCAGCCTCGGCGCAACGCTGTCCGCGGCCCTGGCCATGACGTACTTGAACCCGCACGTCTACCTGGACACGGTCGTGCTGCTGGGCGGACTGGGCGCGCGCCAGCCGGCCGAGTTGCGCGCGGCCTTCGCGGCCGGCGCCTGCGTGGCGTCCGCGATGTGGTTCGGCCTGCTGGGCTTTGGCGCGGCGGCGGCGGCGCCGTGGCTGCGCAGCGCCCACACCTGGCGGGTCATCGACGCGCTGGTCGCTTTGCTGATGAGTGGCCTGGGTTTACAACTTCTCCTGCAACCACTCTAGGAACAAAAGGGCCGCCATGAAGATCGTCGTTCTCGGTGCCGGCATCATCGGCGTCACCACGGCCTGGTACCTGCTCGACGAGGGACACGACGTCATCGTCGTCGACCGCCAGCCCGATGCGGCACTGGAGACCAGCTTCGCCAACGGCGCGCAGATCTCGGTCAGCTTCTGCGAGCCCTGGGCCAATGCCGGCGCGCCGTTCAAGGTCGCCAAGTGGCT
>CBFGPX010000024.1:0-28423 GCA_965650725.1 uncultured Comamonadaceae bacterium
AGCAGCAGCGCGGCCAGCAGCGCCAGCGCCACGCCCAGCAACTTGGTGCCCGCGGGCATGGCGCCGCTGAGGGCCATGGACAGCACGGCCGTCAGCAGCGGCGCGCCGGCGTTGACCAGCGGCGACACGACCAGCGCCTTGCCGTAGCGGAAGGCGTAGACCAGCATCAGCGCGCCCACGGCGTTCAGCACCTGGGTGGCGGCCGCGAGGCCCGGGCCGTTCCAGCCCCAGTGGATGGGCTGCGAGAAGTCGGTCAGCCACAGCGCGGCCGGCACGCAGGCGAGGCCGCCCACGGTCATGTAGAAGAAGATGCTCTCGGCGCTGGTGCCCACGTTGGCCAGCTTGATGAAATAGGCCTGCAGGCCCCAGGCCGCCATCACGATGAGGGCCAGCAGGAACCACAGTCCCAGGCCTTCGCCGCCTTGACCCAACTGCAGGTCGAACAGCGGCAGCGAGCACAGCGCCAACACGATGCCGGCCACACCCAGCTTGCCGGTGCGTTCGCCCAGCAGGCCGAAGGACAGCGCGATCGTGATGGCCGGCGACAGCGACACGATGGGGAAGATCAGATAGGCCGGCCCCAGCTGCACCGCGCGGAACAGCAGCATCTGGCCGCCCGCGCCCAGCAGGCCCACCGCCAGACCCAGAACGACGGAGCGGCGGTCGCGCTGGATGCGCCAGCCGGCGCGGGCCAGCACGATGACCGCGGGCGGGATCATCGTCAGCGCCCACACGACGTAGATCAGCGTGTCCGGGAAGCCGTGCTGCGAGGGCAGGCCGGTGAAGGCGCCCCACACGCCCCACAACAGGGTCGAGATCAGCGCGTAGGTGAGCCAGTTGCTTTGCATGGGCGAGGTCTTTTCGTGAGGTCGGTGGTCGGCGTCGACAACTTTCGAGCGAAAGCATAAACGAACAAAAACGAAAACACAACGGCGAAAGTACTTTCGTATGCCAAATCCCGCCCTTGAGGGATCAATCCCTGTATAGCTCGGTGAGTTCTCTCTATGTCAGCCCCACGGAAGCCTTTCGTGGCATGATTCATCGAAAGCATTCGGCATACGTGAAAACCATATACGAAATCAAACGAAAGAATTCGTAGACTTGCGGCAAGCCGGCTCGGGGCACCTTCCGGGGCTGGCAAACCGCACCGGGGGAGAGCTGCCCCGGCATCTACAAGCAGATTGCCTCGCGCTGCCCTGACGGCAGCCACGACAGAAAAAAGGAACCGTTTGATGAGTCCTCGACTGCAACCCCGCCCGCAAGACCAGGCCGCTGCCCGCTTTGCCTTGCACCCGCTGACCGTTGCCGGCCTGCTGGCCCTGGCCGCGTTCGCCGCCCCCGCGTTCGCCCAGGACGCCGCCACCAAGCCCGAAGCCGAGACGCTGGACCGCGTGGAAGTGACCGGCACCCGTGCCAGCCTGCAGAAGTCCCTCACGCTGAAGCGCAATGCCGCCGGCGTGCAGGACAGCATCAGCGCGACCGAGCTGGGCCGCTTCCCCGACAACAACGTGGCCGACTCGCTGAGCCACATCACCGGCGTGTCCATCTCGCGCACGGCCGGCGGCGAAGGCCAGAAGGTCAGCATCCGCGGCTTGGGGCCCGAGTACACGATCACGACCTTCAACGACCGGCTGCTGGGCACCGACAGCGCCGGCCGCTACTTCGCCTACGACGTGCTGCCCGCCGACGTCATCAGTGGCGCCGACGTCATCAAGTCCACGCAGGCCTCGATCATGGAAGGCGCCATCGGCGGCCTGGTGAACCTGCGCTCCGCCAGCCCCTTCGACCAGAAGGGCCAGCGTGGGCTGCTGCGCCTGGAGGCCGATCGCAACCAGATGAGCGCCCTCAATGGCCAGAAACTGTCGGGTACCTACAGCAACACCTTCGGCAACCAGTGGGGCGTGCTGCTGGGCCTGGTGTACGCCAAGCGCGATGTGCGCACCGACACGGCCGGCAACGACGGCGGCTGGAGCCGCAACCCCATCCCCAGCGACCCCGACCAGTTCTGGCAGTGGGGCAACACCTGGGGTGGCGCCATCGACCCCAATGGCAACGGCCAGCTCGACCTGAATGAAGAGGGCCTGATCGGCCCGGGTCAGTTCCGCTTCGGCTCCATCATGGAGAACAAGAAGCGCCTGGCGCTGTCGGGCAAGGTCGAGTGGCGGCCCAGCAGCGACCTGAAGGTCGTCGTGGACGGCTTCAAGACGCGCCTCGATTCACCGCAGGTCGGCTACCAGCTGTCCTTCTACCCGCTGTACGCGCCGGGCCGCTGGTCCAACATGAAGATCACCAACGGCGTGGTGACCGACCTGACGCTGGCCAGCACCGACCCCGAGATGCGGCTCAACCCCGAGCTGCTGAACAAGACCGAGTACCGCGTCGTCGACACCGCCTTGTACGGCGTCAACGCCGAGTGGAAGCTGTCGCCGTCGCTCAAGGTGAAAGGTGACCTCTACGAGTCCACCTCCAAGCGCCATTCCGGCGGCAACGACAGCTACGTCGTGCTGCGCATGAACCAACCCAACGTCACGCGCATCCAGCTCAACGGCGGCGCCGTGCCCGACGTGAAGACCACGTTCGCTGATGGCCGCGACCTGCAGACCGGCCTGGCGCAAGGCCTGTTCAAGGCCAGCGACTTCAACACCCACTACTACAGCCGCGCCGGCGACAACATCGACGACAAGATCAACGGTGCCAAGGTCGACGCCGAGTGGTCGCTGGACCGCTTCTACATCGACAAGCTGAAGTTCGGCCTGAACCAGACCAACCGCAAGAAGTCGCGCGACCTGATCAACAACGCGCTCAACTCCGGTGCCGACCACTACTCGGGCCAGAACGCGATCAACGTCGGCGCACTGGGCGGCAACGTCATCAACCAGTCGTTCAGTCCCAAGGGCTTCCTGGACGATGTCGGCGGTAACTTCCCGCGCAGCTTCCTGGGCTTCGACGTGGCCAACTACGCCGAGGCGCTGAAGGCCTGGGACGGCAAGCCCCGCCCGGGCGGTGGCGTCTACAGCTCCACCATTTCGGCGCCGCAGTGGAACCCGCTGCAAAGCTACCGCGTGACGGAGAAGACGACGACGGCCTTCGTGCAGGCCGACCTGTCGGGCGAGAGCTGGAACGCGGACGTCGGCGTGCGTTTCGTGCGCACCAAGACCACGGCCCAGGCCTGGGACGCGAAGATCCTGGACATCATCACGAACGGCCCGTGGAACTACCAGGCGGTCTACGCGCCGCCGTCCACGGTGCAGCAGGAGTCCACGTACAACTTCGCGCTGCCGGCCGTCAACTTCACCTACCTGCTGACCGACGACCTGCAGCTGCGCCTGGGCGCCGCCAAGACCATGGCTCGCCCCGCGGTGGACAAGCTCGCGCCGACGAACACGACGGAGGGCATCTCCTGGGGCGACTTCACCCAGGTTTTCGGCGGCAATGCAGAGCTGAAGCCTTATAGCGCCCGTCAGGTCGATGCGTCCCTGGAGTGGTACTACTCGAAGGACTCTGCGCTGACCTTCGCCGTCTACCAGAAGAACATCAAGAACCAGATCACCAACCTCTGGCTGTCGGGCCAGGACATCGGTGCGCCGGGCGGCCGGCTGTTCAATGTGCAGCGACCCGTCAACGGCGACAAGGCCACCGCCCGGGGCTTTGAGATCGGCTTCCAGCACCTGTTCGACAACGGCTTCGGCGTGCGCGCCCAGTACACCCGCAACAAGTCACGCGCCTGGGTGGCCGACGTGGAACGGCCGCTGGAAGGCATTGCACCGGCGACCGCGTCGTTCGGGGTGCTGTACGAGCGCGGCCCGTGGAGCATGAGTGCCACGGCCGACCGCACCGACGGCTTCGTCACCGCCACCAACGTCATCGGCGCCAACTTCAACGAGACCGCCAATGCCGTGACCTGGGTGACGGCGCAGGTGGCCTACGAAGTGAACCAGTGGCTGCGCATCAGTCTCGAAGGCAACAACCTGACCGATGCGGTGCAGGCACCCAAGCTGGGCAATGGCAATGTCAGCCTGCCCAACGGCTACTACCGCTATGGCCGCGCGTTCACCCTCGGCGCTTCCATCAAGTTCTAGCCCCTTGCCCAGTCTTGCCCGGCTGAACGCCGGCAAGGCTGGTCGGTCCCCCGAGGGGACGGCGATGCTTGCGGCATCGAGCCGCAAGCACATCGCCAAAGCGGGCCGGCTTGGGAGCGGCCCGGCGCTCGGCCCGAAAGACGCGAACCACTGATATGAAAACCCTTGTCTCCTCCGTTGCCGCCCTGCTTGCCGGGGCGGCTTTTTTCACCGCGCAGGCGGCCGAGTCCAGCTACACGATGGCCGACTACGCCCGCGTGGCCAAGGTCGACGTGCACCTGCATCTGCACAACGCCGCGCCGGCTTTCATGGAAGCGGCGAAGCGCCAGAATTTCAAGGTGTTGACGATCAACGTCGACTACCCCGACTTCCCGCCGCTGGCCGACCAGCAGCGCGTCGCGATCGAGTTGCAGAAGCAGTTCCCCAAGGACGTGGCCTGGGCGGCCAGCTTCTCGGTAGACGGTTCCGACCAGCCCGTCTGGCTGCCCGCCACGCGCCAGCGCATCGATGTCGCCATGAAAGCCGGCGCCGTTGGCGTGAAGGTGTGGAAGAACATCGGCATGAGCCTGCGAGGCAGCGACAAGAAGCTGGTCATGATCGACGACGCCCGCTTCGCGCCGCTGTTCGACGACTTCGCCAAGCAGGGCATCCCGCTGCTGGGCCACCAGGGCGAGCCGCACAACTGCTGGCTGCCGCTGGAGAAGATGACGGTCAACAATGACCGCGAGTACTTCAAGGCCCATCCGCAGTACCACATGCACCTGCACCCCGAGATGCCGAGCTGGGAAGCGCAGATGGCCGCGCGCGATCGCATGGTGGCTGCCCACCCCAAGCTGCGCTTCATCGGCGTTCACCTCGCGTCGCTGGAGCGCGATGTGGGCGAACTGGCCGCCTTCCTCGACAAGTTCCCTCACGCCGTTGTCGATGTCGCCGCGCGCATCGGTCAGTTGCAACACCAAAGCCAGAAGGACCGCGAGCGCGTGCGCCGCTTCTTCATCAAATACCAGGACCGCATCCTGTACGGCAGCGACATGGCACAAGCCCCCGACCAGGACGGCGCCGCGCTGGGCCGCGAGGCCGAAGGTGTGTGGCGCATGCACTGGCGCTACTTCAACACCGCGGAGTCCTTCAAGGTGAGCGATCTGGACAAGCCCGTGAAGGGCCTGGCGCTGCCGCGCGCCGTGGTGGACAAGCTCTACCGCACCAACGCCGAACGCGCCTTCCCTGGCGCCTGGGGAGCGAAGCGATGACGGCTCGCCGTGCATTCCTGCAGTGGCTGGGCGCCGCACCGCTGGCCACGCAACTGCCGCTGGCCGCGCATGCGGCCGAAGGCAAGGGCCATGTGCGCCTGCAAGACGCCCTGGTGCAGCTGCAGTTCGACGAGCAGATGCGCTGCCGCGTCGTCAGCCTTGCGGCCAAGCAGCCCGTCGCGCTGACGGGCTTCGATGCGAGCGAACACCTGGTCGTCAATGGCAAGCCACTGGCGCGCTTCACGCTGCAGCGGGCCGAACCGGGCAAGGCGGCCACGCCGTTTGGCGCGGGCCAGGTCTTGCGCCTCGTGGGTCGTTCGACGGATGGCGTCGAGAAACGCGTCACCGTCACGCTGCTGGATGAGCATCCCGGTGTCGCGCTGCTGGACGTCAGCTACACGAACACGGGCGGCAAGCCGCTGGCCGTGGAGGCCTGGGTCAATGCCGCGCATCGTCTGACCGCTGCGCCGCGCCATGCGGGCGGCTACTGGACCTACTCAGGTGCCAGCCACGCCGACCGCCGCGACTGGGTGCAGCCCGTCAGGCGCGGCTTCGATCAGCGCAACTTCATGGGGATGAATGCGTCGGACTACGGCGGCGGCACGCCCGTCGTGGATGTCTGGCGCCGGGATGTCGGCCTGGCCGTCGGCCATCTGGCCCTTCAACCGCAGCTCGTCGCGCTGCCCGTGAAGGCCAGCGGCGACCAGGTCGACATTTCTCTGCGCGGCGACACGCCGCAGACGCTGGCGCCCGGTGCCACGCTGACGACGCCGCCCAGCTTCATCGCCGTGCACCGTGGCGACTTCTACGTGCCGCTGGACCGCTACCGCCGCCTGATGGCCGCGCAGGGACTGGTGGCACCCGAGCCGCCGCAGAGCGCCTACGAGGCGCAGTGGTGCGCCTGGGGCTACGAGCGCGACTTCTCGCTCGACTACGTGCGCGCCACGCTGCCCAAGGTGCAGGAGCTGGGCTTCAAGTGGGCGGTGCTGGACGACGGCTGGCAGGTCAAGACCGGCGACTGGACGCCCGACCTCGCCAAGTTCCCCAAGGGCGAGGCCGACATGAAGGCGCTGGTGGCCGACATCCATGCGCGCGGCATGAAGGCCCGGTTGTGGATCGCACCGCTGGCCGTCGCGCCCGGCAGCGACGAGCTGCACAAGCACACCGACCTGCTGCTGCTGGACAAGGACGGCGCGGTGCAGGACGTGACCTGGTGGAACAGCTTCTACCTGTGCCCGGCCTACGAGAAGACGCAGGCGCGCCTGGCCGCGACGATCAAGATGATCATCGGCGACTGGGGCTTCGACGGCCTCAAGGTCGACGGCCAGCACCTGAACGGCGTGGCGCCTTGCTACAACCCCAAGCACAAGCATGCGCGGCCGGAGGAGTCGGTCGAGGCCGTGTCCACCTTCTACAAGGTCATGCACGACGTGGCGCATGCGGCCAATCCGGAGGCCGTGGTGGAGGTCTGCCCCTGCGGCACCAGCTACGCCTTCCACAACATGCCGTTCATGGACCAGGCGCCGTCGTCCGACCCGTTGTCCAGCTGGCAGGTGCGCCACAAGGGCAAGACGCTGAAGGCGCTGATGGGCCCGTGGTCCGCCTACGCGGGCGACCACGTGGAGCTGAGCACCGGCGGCCAGGACTTCGCGTCCAGCGTCGGCATCGGCGCCGTCGTGGCCACCAAGTTCACCTGGCCGGTGGACCCCAAGCCCAAGGACTCCTTCCTGCTGACGCCCGAGCGCGAGGCGCACTGGAAGCAGTGGGTGGACCTCTACAACAAGCAACGCCTGGCCGAAGGCCGCTACCGCGGCGAGCTGTACGACCTGGGCTTCGACAAGCCCGAGACGCACGTCGTCGAGCGCAGCGGCGCGTTGCACTACGCGTTCTATGCGGAGCGCTGGGAGGGGCCGGTCACGCTGCGCGGTCTGGGTGCCGGCCGCTGGACGGTGCGCGACTCGCTGACCGGCAAGGAACTCGGCAAGGTGACGGCTGACAAGCCCACGCTGCCGGTGCATTTCACGCACAGCCTGCTGATCGAGGCTCAACCTGATGCGCCCGACACGCTGCCCATCGCGTTTGCCGGCTCGGTGAAGCAGGTCAGTGCCGACGGCTTCCCGCTGGCTTCGCAATGGGCCGATGCGCCGACCACCTTCTTCCGCCATGACTGGCAGGGCAGGGCGCTCACCGGCCCGCAGTCCACCCGCGTGCAGTTGCTGCGCGGCACGGGCCAGCTCTACCTGCGCTTCATCTGCAAGTACGAGGCGCTGAGCACGTTTGAGCGCGCCGGCTCGGCCACCGACATCTGGCCGCTGTGGGAGCGCGACGTCGTCGAGGTGTTCCTGCAGGCGCCGGAGCGCGCCGGGCTGAAGAGCTACCGCGAGGTGGAGGTGTCGCCCAACGGCCTGCTGCTGGAGATCGCCGTCGAGGCCTCGGGCAAGAAGCGCGTCGTCGGCGAGAGCCGCGCGAAGGCGCACATCGATGCCAAGGGCAAGGTCTGGACGGCGGAGCTGGCCGTGCCCATGCGTGGCGCGGAGGATGGCTGGCGACTGAACCTCTTCCGCGTGGAAGGGCAGGGCGCCGGCCGTGTGTACTCCGCATGGAGCCCGACCAACACCGCCACGCCCGACTTCCACGTCCCCGCCGCCTTCGGCCGCCTGCTGACCTCCGCATGAAGCTGCTCGCCCTTGCCTCCCTGCTCGCCGCGTTCTCGGCGCAAGCCCAGCAGACGCTGGAAGCCACCGGCCGCTGGCAGCACCAGCCGGTGGGCCATGCGATGACACCGCCCATGGGCTGGTCGAGCTGGAACGCGTTCCGCGTCGACATCACCGAGAAGAAGGTGATGGACTCGGCCCAGGTCATCGTCGACTCCGGCCTGGCCGCCGCGGGCTACCGCAGCATCAACATCGACGACGGCTGGTGGCTGAAGCGCCGCACGTCCGACGGCCGGCTGCTGGTGCGCACGGGGCTGTTTCCCAGTGCCCATGTAGGTGCCGGCAAGGACTCGTCGCTGCGGCCCTTCACCGACCGCATCCACGCGATGGGGCTGAAGGCCGGGATCTACACCGACATCGGCCGCAACGCCTGCTCCCAGGCCTATGACGCCGACAGCCCCAACCTGCCCGAGGGCACGCATGCCGAGCGCGAGGTGGGGCTGATGGGCTTCATGAAGCAGGACGTCGCGCTGTTCTTCGGCGAGTGGAACTTCGACTACCTGAAGGTGGACGGCTGCGGCCTGTCGTCTTACGGCCGCGACCGCCCGCACGTGGCCTCGGGCCAGTACCGCGAATACAAGCCGACCATCGTCGAAGGCAGCATCAACCAGTCCGACATCGAGGGCACGAAGAAGCTCTATGCCGGCTTGAAGCAGGCGCTGCACGAGGTGCGCCCGCGCGGCGACTACACGTTGTCGGTCTGCCTGTGGGGCACCGTCAACGTGCGCTCCTGGGGCCAGGACTACGGCTCCATGTGGCGCACCAGCCGCGACATTTGGAAGGGCTTCGCCCAGATGGTGCACAACTTCGACACCGTCGCCACACGCGAGTTCTACGCCGGCCCCGGCCGCTGGAACGACCCCGACATGCTGGAGATCGGCAACGGCGACTTTGGCGACAGCCACCTGCTGGAGGCGCGCACGCACATGGGCCTGTGGGCCATCGCCGCGGCGCCGCTGATGATAGGCACCGACCTGTCCAAGGCCTCGCCCGCCGTCATCGACATCCTGAAGGCGCCCGAGGTCGTGGCCATCAACCAGGACCCGGCCGGCCATCAAGGTGTGCTGGCCTACGCCGACAGTGACCGCCAGATCGTCGTGAAGACCTTGGCCGACGGTCGCAAGGCGGTGCTGCTGTTCAACCGCACCGGCGCACCGGCGAAGTTCACGCTGACCGCCGAGCATCTGAAGATGGATGCCACGACGCCCATCGCGCTGCGCGATGCGTGGGCGCGTGCCGATGCGGGCAGCTTCACGGGCAAGCGCGAGTTTGAGCTTCAAGCCCGCGAGGCGCTGTTGTTCACCGCCACCGGCAAGCATGTGCTGCCCAAAGGCTACTTCGTGTCCGAGCGGCCCGGCAGCGTCTACGTTGCCCGAGACGGCATCCGCGCGCTGGAGCAGGACCCCGTCGTCTACCGCGCGCTGGCGTCGTGGTCCACCACCGACAACGGCGGCACCCGCCCGGCCTATGCCGGCTGGGGCGGCCCGCGCGCCGACTCGACGCCGTATGACCAGGCCCTGAGCGTGCAGCGCCAGGCCTTCCGCCACGGCATCGGCGTGCTGGCTGACTCGCGCCTGCAGGTGCGGGTGGCGCCCGGTTCGCAGCGCTTCACGGCCAAGGTCGGCGTGGACGACTCGACGCGCGGCAAGACCGCCGGCGTCAGCTTCGAGGTCTGGGGCGACGGCCGCAAGCTCGCCAGCACCGCGCCTCTCAAGTTCAACCAAGCGGCGCGCGAACTCAGCGCCGACCTGCGCGGCGTGAAGCTGATCGAGCTGATCGCGCGCCAGCACGGGGCCGACACCGCTGGCCCCGTCGTTGTGACCTGGGGCGAAGCGCGCATCGAGTAGCCGCTCGCACCCTTCTCCTGCCTCTCGATTGGCGCCGGTCCAGCCGGCGTCCAGGCCGCGCTCGCGCTGACGCGGCCTGAATCACCCAGTCCAGCGCACTGCGTGTCCACAACTTCGGGCCTGACGCCCGATCTTCTTGAGGAGAACCTGATGCACTCCATGCGTCCCTGCCCCCTGCCGCGCACCCGCAGCGTGGTGAAGCTCTCGGCCTCGCTTGGCGCGGTGCTGCTGGCCGCCTTGCCTGCCACCGCAACCGCCGTGCCGGTGGTGTCCAACCCGCTGAACGCCTGCCTGGAAGCCAAGGTCGACACCTGGGACATCCGCCTGGCCGCCTGCAATGCCGGCGCGCTGCAGGACTTCACGCTGACGCCCGTCAGCAGCGGCAGCAGCATCGTCACGATCCGCAATGCGCAGGCCAATCTGTGCGTGGCCGCCACCGGCACCAGCAACGGCGCCTTCGTCGAACTGGGCACCTGCCAGCCCGCGCAGGCGCGCCAGCGCTTCCAGACGGTGGCGCTGGCCGGCGGCACGACGTTGCAACTCAAGCTCGCCGCCCACAACCTGTGCCTGACCGCGCCGGCCCAGGTGGGGCAGGTCGGCTTCTCGGTGACGACCTGCAGCACCAGCAGCACCAGCCAGGCCTGGCGGTTCACGACCTCCGCACCGGCGCCCACGCCCGGCCCGGCGCCGGGACCCGCGCCGGTGGAGACCAGCTTCACCGCCAGTACCGCCGAGATCACCAACCCCGAGCGCGGCATGTATGTCTGGGCCGCCGACAACCTGCTGCAATGGACGCAGGCCAATGCCGACTCGCAGTTCCAGCAGGGCTACCGCGTCGTCTACGCCCCCGTGCGGCTGGATGCCTATGCCAATACGACGCTGCCGGCCAGCGTGCTGACCCAGCTGACCAACAGCTTCACGATCGCGCGCCGCGCCGGCCTGAAGCTGGTGCCGCGTTTCCTCTACAACTACCCCGAGAACGAGACCGAGTACCAGAACGTGAAGGACGCGCCGCTGGCGCGCGTGCTGGGCCACATCGACCAGCTCAAGCCGGTGCTGACGGCCAATGCCGACGTCATCGCCTTCCTGCAGGCCGGCTTCATCGGCGCCTGGGGCGAGTGGCACACCTCGTCCAACAACCTGACCGACAGCGGCCCACGCACGCAGATCCGCGACGCGCTGCTGGCCGCGCTGCCCACCGACCGCTTCCTGCAGCTGCGCTACCCGGCCTATCTGATGGCCTGGGCGCCCGGCGCGCCCGGTTGGCGCGATGGTTCCGCCGCGTCGCGCATTGGCGCGCACAACGACTGCTTCCTGGCTTCGGCCACCGATGTGGGCACCTACAGCGAGAACGCCAGCGAGCGCACCAACGAGCGCAACTACATCGCGTCGCTGTCGCGCGTGGCGCCTTTCGGCGGCGAGACCTGCAACCCGGCCGACGAGGAGAACCCCACGCCGCGCACCAGCTGCACCGACATCCTGAACGAGGGCCGGCAGTTCAACCTGACCTACCTGAACGACAGCTACTACCGCGACATCTTCCATGTGCGCTGGGAGCAGCAGGGCTGCATGGCCGAGGTCAAGCGCAGCATGGGCTACCGCTTCGAGTACACGACGCTGCGCCACAGCGACGCGGTGACGGCGGGACAGTCGGGCACGCTGCTGCTGACGGTGCACAACCGCGGCTGGGCGCGCGCCTTCAACCCGCGCGCGGTGCAGCTGCTGCTCAAGCACAAGACCAGCGGCGCCGTCGTGCGCCTCGCGCTGCCGACGGCGGACCCGCGCACCTGGCTGCCCAACACGACCACCACCGTGTCGGCCGGCTTCACCGTGCCGTCGGGCACGCCGACGGGCGCCTACGACGTGTTGCTCGCGCTGCCCGACGGTGCCGCCTCGCTGGCCGGTGACGTGCGCTACAGCGTGCGCCCCGCCAACGCCGACAGCAGCGCCAAGGCCCAGGCCTGGGACGCCACGCTGGGCGCCTTCCGCGCGGGCACCACGCTCACCGTCCGTTGAAGAACCCATCCAGGAGAAACGCATGTCCAACGTTCGACTGAAGCTCGCCGCCGCAAGCCTGCTGGGCCTGGGCGCCACGCTGACCGCCGCGGCCCCCACCGGCTTCGGCATGGTGGCCTACTGGGGCGAGACCGCCAGCACCTATGGCGGCCAGATTCCCAGCGGCGCCTACGTCGTCATCAACCCCAACAGCGGCGCCACCGGCCTGAACGCCAGCCAGGTGACGAACTGGAAGGCCGTCATCGCCAACATCCGCGCACAAGGCGGCAAGGTGCTGGGCTATGTGGCCACCGGCTACGACTACAACACCGCCGACGAGCTGGGCCGCTACAACGCGATCAACGCCAACCTGAGCGCCTACAAGACCGCGCTGGGCGGCGTGGACGGCTTCTTCTTCGACGAGGCCGCGTTCGACGACGCCGCGTTGAGCGACACGCAGAAGTGCAATGGCACCGCGCCGAAGTTCAGCGCCGTGCGCGCCAAGATGGCCGCCACGGGCACCAGCGGCACCGTGGTGTGGAACACCGGCTGGCCGGGTGCCAGCAGCTGCTTCGTCAGCGCGGCCAGCTATGGCGAGCACATCGTCATGTACGAGGCCCGCTACAGCGACTACGTGGCGGCGGCCAGCTGGCTCAACGGCGGCGTGCAGAACCTCGCCACGTCGCTGGGCGTGAAGACCTGGCTGCTGCTGCATTCCGCCACGCAGGCCGAGATGCGCGCGACGCTGCAGGGCACGGCGGCCAACTACGTCTACGTGACCAGCATGACCTACAACCCCAGCCTGCCCTGGGGCGGCCCGATCTGGAACTACACGCCCACCTACTGGGGCAACAACGGCCTGTCGGGTTCGGAGCGCTGGTGCCTGAACAGCCTGAAGACCGGCGGCAACTGCTGAAGGAGCGCCCACATGAAGCGTTTGAAGACTCTCATCGCGACGCTGGCCCTTGCCGCCGCGTCGCCCTTCGCATCGGCCGTCGAGCTCATCGTGCCGGCCTATTTCTACCCTTCGTGGATGCCGTCGCTGAACGAGTGGCACCAGCTCAGCTGGGCCGCCCAGCAGGGCGCGCAGGTCACTGCGATCATGAACCCGTGGAATGGCCCGGGCACATCGTTCAACAGCGACTACGCGGCGTCCATCAACGACCTGCGCGCGGCCGGTGGCAAGGTCATCGGCTACGTCTACACCTGCTACGGCATCAACCTGTGCACGTCCGAGGTGCTGCCCACACGCAGCACCGCCGACGTGGTGGCCGATGCGCAGAAGTACGCCGACTGGTACGGCGTGGACGGCG
Organism: uncultured Comamonadaceae bacterium; assembly: GCA_965650725.1. Classification (GTDB taxonomy): domain Bacteria; phylum Pseudomonadota; class Gammaproteobacteria; order Burkholderiales; family Burkholderiaceae_C; genus Pelomonas. The sequence goes on from CBFGPX010000024.1 coordinate 13,199, forward strand.
TCTTCCTCGACGAGATGGCCACGCAGCCCGGCGCGCTGCCGTTCTATCAGACGGTCAGCAATGCGTTGAAGGCCGCGCATCCGGGCTGGGAGATCGTCGGCAACCCGGGCGTCACGCCCACGGCCGGCTACAACGCGTTGGCGAACACGCTGATGAGCTTCGAAGGCTCGTACACCGACTTCGTCAACGGCCCTTTCCTCGCCGGCCTGACCAACGCCGCCGGCACCGGGGCCATCGTGCACACGGTGATGACCGAGGCGCAGATGCATGAGGTGATGGGCCTCGCGAAGCAGCACGGCCTGGGCGCGATCTACATCACCGACGGCACGATGGCCAGCGGCAACCCCTACTTGCACTTGCCCAGTTACTGGCAGGCCGAGGTGCTGGCCGCCATGGCGCCGGTGCCGGAGGCCAGCCAGGTCGCCATGCTGGGCATGGGCCTGGGCTTGCTGGCCTTGGTGCGGCGTCGACGTTCAGCCTAGACGATCAGCGCGGTGGCGGCGCCGCTCGAGATGATGTGCGGCCTCGGTCAGCCCGGGCGTCATGACAGCCCAGCCGAGCGCGAGCACCAGCAGTGCGCGTGCGTCGTCGGGGAAGCTGCCGGCGCCCAGCCGCACGGCCGCGAGATAGGACAGCGGCCCGCCCGCCGCGCCCAGCGCCGCGGCCAGCAGCGGCCGGCCGTGCAGCCACGCCAGCGGTCCGCGCAGCAGCGTCGCGAACAAGGCCCACAGCGCCAGGATCCATGGCGGCGCCAGTCCCGGCAGCGGGCCGGGCGACGCATAGACCAGCAGCCCGAACTGCAGCAGCGCCGTGTCCCAGCCCAGGCCGATCAGCAGCGCCAGCGCGGTCAACCGCAGCTCGTCGCCGCGCGCGTCGCTGGCGGCCCCGGTCAGCGCGACGACGGCCGCCACGGTCAGCATGCCCAGTGCGGCATGCCCCTGCGCCGCGCCCAGCACGCAGGCGAACCACGCGGTCTGGAACAGCGTGAACCAGGCGAGGCCTTGCAGCAGGCGGGCCTTGGGCGACGAAGAAAGCACGGACATGGCACACGCGGCGGTGGCAATGTCAGCACTTACGCAATGCGCGGCGGCTTGGACCACCGCAGCCGCGTCGAGCCCCTGCAAACCCGCAGCTCAGGCGCGCCGAGCTATGAAATCCGGCGCGCGATCTATCGCGTTTCGAGATGCCTTGTTGCTCTGATGTAACCCATATGAAATCTCGATAAGACAACGCTGACAACGCATATCTCCGGCAACCCGGCCGTCCCTAGCATCGCGGCCGCTCTGGCCCTTGACGGTCAGGCATCAAACCAATAACCACCCGGAGATAAACATGCGGAAGACCCGTCTGAGCCTGCTCATCCAGGCTCTGTTCGTGCTGCCCGGCGTTGCCGTTGCACAGCAGGCCACCCCCGACCCCAAGACCGAAGCCGCCAAGAACGAGCTGGAGACCGTGACGGTCGTCGGCATCCGCGCCGCGGTGCGCAATGCGCTGCAGGCCAAGGAGCTGAGCAACAGCATCATCGAGAGCATCGCGTCCGAGGACATCGGCAAGCTGCCCGACACCACCATTGCCGAGTCGCTGGCCCGCCTGCCCGGCCTGGCCGCCGGCATCGACCGCGGCAACGCCAGCCAGATCGTCGCGCGCGGCCTGGGCCCGCGCTTCATCGGCGCGACGCTTAACGGCCGCGAGTTCGCGTCCTCCGAACCCGACCGCGCGGTGCGCTTCGAGATGTTCCCGTCCGAGTCGGTCTCGGGCGCCACCATCCACAAGACGCAGTCGGCCGAGATCGTCGAGGGCGGCATCGCCACCAGCATCGACCTGCAGACCGTGTCGCCGCTGACGCTGCGCGAGCGCACGCTGTCGCTGAAGGCCGACGCGCTGTACTACCAGCTGGGCAAGGACATTGACGGCGCCAAGAAGACGGCGCCGCGCCTGGGCGGCATCTATGTCGACCAGTTCGGCAACCGCACGCTGGGCGTGGCGCTGGCCTTCAGCTACTACGACCAGCCGTCGCTGGAGGACCGCGTCGACAACTGGGGCTTCAACGCGACGAACTTCGCGCCGGCCGTGGGCATCGAGCCCTGGGGCTTCCAGCACAAGGTCAAGCGCGGCACCAATAAGCGCTCCAGCGTGCTGGGCAAGGTGGAGTTCAAGCCCGACGCCAACTTCCAGCTGACCGCCGACGTCTACGCCGCGCGCTCGCGCATCCACGAGCCCGAGCTGTACCACACGGTGGACGTGGGCAACTGGGACGGCTGGCGTTCTGGGGCATACAGCAAGATCACCAAGGATGGCAACTACGTCACCGGCGCCACCGTCGCCGACGTGGACCTGAAGACCATCAACTCGCTGTGGAAGCAGAACATGTCCAACTTCGCGACCGGCGTGAACGCGAAGTGGAAGGCGGGCGAGTGGCAGCTGGAGGCCGACGCGGCCTACTCCAAGGCCGACCGCGACACCTTCTGGTCCGCCATCGGGCTGGACATGCTGAACAAGGGCACGGTCACGTGGAGCTTCCCGCGCGACCAGTGGATGACCTACGGCTTCAGCGCCGACAGCGGCAACCCCAGCGCCTACGGCAACTGGAGCTACGAGACCTGGGGCCCCAGCTACGCCGGCACGCTGCATGACCGCCTGGACTCGCAGCAGCTGACCGCCAGCCGCCGCCTCGCCTGGGGCGACGTCAACAAGATCAAGATGGGCCTGCGCGCCACGCAGCGCGCCAAGTCCTACGAGCAGGTGTCGTGGAACTACGGCAGCAGCGCCACCATCTCCACCAGCGACCTGCAACGCGTGACCGTGGCCGGCCGGCCCGACTTCGTCGCGCTGGGCAGCGGCTTCGAGGATGCCGTCACCAAGTACTTCGGCGCCGCTGCCTTGAGCGCCGCCGGCCGCACGCCCACCAACTGGGACAAGGTCGGCAACAACTGGAGCGCCAGCGAAGACGGCGTGGCCGCCTTCGTGCAGGCCGACCTGGCCGGCACGCTGGGCGGCCTGGCCTACCGCGGCAACGCCGGCCTGCGCGTGGCGCACAGCAGCCAGACCGGCTACGGCTTCGAGCAGGTCAACGGCGGCTCGCTGAAGGCCGTGTCCGACGGCACCAGCTACACCAAGGTGCTGCCCAGCCTCAACCTCGTGCTGAGCCTGGACAGCGAGGACGAGCACCAGCTGCGCGTCGGCGTGGCCCGTGCGATGTCGCGCGCGCCGCTGGACGTGATGAACGCGGCGCACACCGTCAACATCGACCCCAACGGCGTGCAGCCCACCACCATCTCGGGCGGCAACCCGCGCCTGAAGCCCATGATGGCGGACCAGCTGGACGTGAGCTACCAGTACTACTTCGGCAAGGGCGGCCTGGTGTCGGCCGGCGCGTTCTACAAGAAGGTGAGCGACTACATCGGCATCGCGTCGGTGGCCGGCACGTATGAAGGCAAGCCCGCGTTCTACACGCAGCAGGTCAACCGCGAGGGTGGCACCGTGAAGGGCTTCGAGCTGGTCTACCAGCAGGCCTTCACGTCGCTGCCCGCGCCATGGAACGGCCTGGGGCTCTCCACCAACTACACCTACACGACCAGCGACATCAAGGAGAACGGCGACCGCAGCGGCGCGACCTGGGTGCCCATCTCGGCCAACGGCCTGATGAAGCACAACAGCGGCCTGACGCTCTGGTACGAGCGCAACGGCTTCGAGGCCCGCCTGGCCGCGAACCGCCACTCGGCCTACCACCGCGCGCCGACCTGGGACTCCACCGCCTTCCAGAAGAACGGCGCCGAGACCTGGGTGTCGTTCAACCTCGCCCAGCAGATCACGCCGCAGCTGCAGGCGCGCTTCGGCATCGAGAACGCGACCAACCAGCGCGTGACCTACAGCGACCCGCAGTACGCGCTGCGCCAGGTCAACTTCCAGTTCGGCCGCCGCTTCAACATCGGCGTCAGCTACAAGTTCTGAACGCCTGAGAAGCGTGAAGCCACGGCCCGGCCTTCAAGCGCCGGGCCGTTTTTCTACAGGCGCCTTCGGGCTGGACCGGAGGCGCGGTGTCGCAGGGGGTGAGCACAATGCCGCCGCTGATGACGATGCGACCGTTGCTTCCCGTCCTGTCACTCGCCTGCGGCCTGGGCCTGCTCGTGTGGGCCTGGTGGCCCGATCCGGCGCCGCTGTCCGTGCAGGACGAGGCGCCGCGCCGCTTGGCGCCACCCGCGTTGCTGGCGCTGGGCGGCACATCGGCCGAGGTTGACGCGGTGGCCGCACCGCGCGGTGAGGAGAAGGCTTGCGCGGCCGTCGCGCCATTGCCGCCGCATGAGGAAGCGCTCGCGACGCAACGAGCCTTGGCCTCACTCGCCAGCGCATCGGGCGGCGACGCGGTGCTGGCGCTGCTGCTGCAGAAGCCCGCGGCTGACGAACACGCCGCGCAGGCGCCGTGGGCCGCCCAGGTGCATGAAGCTGCGCTGCGCTCCGGCGATGCGGTCGCGCTGCGCTGGGCCGCTGGCGCCTGCCGTGAGTTGCCACAGGCCACCGCCTGCCGCCGCGAGCTGCTGCAGCAGCGCCTGCGGCTGGAGCCGGACAACGGCCTGCACTGGCTGGAGTGGCTGCATGAAGACCCCGGCGCGGCCGACGAGGCCTGGGCCGGTCTGGCCGCGTCACGCCACTGGCGGGAGCGCCCCGCGGCGTGGCGCGAGCGGCTGGATCGTGCGCTGCCGCCGGGCTTGCCGGCCGCGCAGCGCCAGGTCTTGCTGGCGCGCCTGGTACAGCGCGAGGCCGACTGGTCGCCTGCGCCGCCCTCCGATCTCGCGCAGGTCTGCGGCCATTGGGGGCCGGGTCATGCCAAGGGCGCGGCGTGCCGCCACGCGAGCACGCTGATGCTGACCCAGCCCGACTCGCCCCGCGCCCGCGCGCAGGGCGAGCAGCTGGCGCAGCTGACGGGGCAGGACGTGCCACCCGCCATCGCTGCGGCGGCGCCCGAGCCTGCGGGCTGCTTGCAATCAAGCCGGTGAGAGATTGGCCCGCCTAGGTAGCGCGCCTGAGGTCGCGGCGCAGGCCGCTTCCTAGACTGGCCTTCGACCGCACCGAGCAGCACAGGCGCGGCAGCGCGGCGCGCAAGAGTTCGCCCGCGCATCCCAACGACCGGAGACAACCCATGTTCACTTCCCGTTCTTGCGGGCGCGTCGGCGCGCTCCGCCTGGCTGCGGCTGCCTGCCTTTCCCTCAGCTCGTCGGCCTGGGCCGCCTGGGGCATCACCGACGCCAGCGGCGTGCTGACCGTCGACACCGGCGCCGGCCTGGTGTTCAAGGTCAACAAGAGCAGCGGCGACATCACGTCCATCAAGCTCAACGGCGGCGCCGAACTGCAGGGCCAGACCAAGTTCTCCCACATCAGCTCGGGCCTGGGCGCGCCGGCCACCTACGCGTTCTCGCCGTCGGGCACCACGGCCGTCATCACCATCACGGCCTCCACGCTGAAGCACTACCTGGTCGTGCGCCGCAACGAGAACACCATCTACATGGCCACGCACATCACGGCCGAGCCGGCCGTGGGCGAGCTGCGCTGGATCACGCGCCTGAACGGCAGCGTGTTCACCGGCGTGCCGACCGAGTCCAGCCTGCGCGGCACCACCGGTGCCATCGAGAGCAGCGACGTGTTCGGCAACAGCGACGGCACGACGCGTTCCAAGTACTACGGCAACCAGCGCGCCAAGGACATGAGCGTGCGCGGCGTGACCGGATCCGGCGTGGGCGTGTTCATGGTCTACGGCAACCGCGAGAGCGCGTCGGGCGGGCCGTTCTTCCGCGACATCCAGAACCAGAGCGGCACGGACACCGAGCTCTACAACTACATGAACTCGGGCCACAACCAGACCGAGGCCTTCCGCATGGGCCTGCACGGCCCCTATGCGCTGGTGTTCACGACCGGCGGCACGCCGTCGGCCCCGGACATGAGCTGGATGTCGGGCCTGGGCCTGCAGGGCTGGGTCAGCGGCCGCGGCAAGGTGGTGCTCAACGGCCTGTCCGGCATGGACACGGCCTACGCCTACACGGTGGGCTTCGCCAACGCGACGGCGCAGTACTGGGGCACCACCTCCGGCAGCGGCGCGGTGACGGTTGCCAACATGAAGCCCGGCACCTACACGATGACGGTCTACAAGGGCGAGCTGGGCGTCTACACCGAGCAGGTGTCGGTCAGCAGCGGCGGCACGACGACGCTGAACACGCGTGCCATCACGGCCGATCCGTCGGCGCAGAGCGTGCTGTGGCGCGTGGGCCAGTGGGACGGCACGCCGCTGGAGTTCCTGAACGGCCAGACGATCAACGTGCGCCATCCGCAGGACACGCGCAACCCGTCCTGGGGCCCGGTCACCTACGCGGTTGGCAGCGCGACGAACAAGTTCCCCGGCGCGATCTGGAAGGACAAGAACAGCGGCACGCAGATCACGTTCAGCCTGAGCAGCGCCCAGCTGGCAGCGCGCACGATCCGCATCGGCATCTCGGCGGCCTACGCCAACGCCCGCCCGCAGATCAGCGTGAACGGCTGGACATCGGCCGTGCCGACGGCCTCCAGCCAGCCCAGCTCCCGCTCGCTGACCATCGGCACCTACCGCGGCAACAACGCGACGTTCACCTACAGCGTGCCGGCCAGCGCCTTCGTGGCGGGCACCAACACGGTGACCATCCATGCGGCGTCGGGCAGCGGCAGCACGGGCTTCCTCAGCGCGGGCTTTGCGGTGGACTGCGTGGACATGTACTGATGCCACCGGGGCGAGGCGCGCCGTCGGGCGCTTCGCCCCGCCATCAATCGGACCAGGGCGCGCCGCACAGCGGGCAGCCGGTCGGTTTGTCGCCCAGCCGCAGGCGCATGGTCACGTCGCCCTCGCAGCTGTCGCACAGCCCGCTGTCGGGCACGTGGCCCAGCAGCGCATCGCGCCGCAGGATGCGGGCCCGCTGCGCGGCGGCTCGGCGGACGGGGGACTTGGCCTCGTCCTCCAGCAGCTTCTGGCCGGCGCGCTTCAGCGACTTGAGTTCGCGCAGCGGCTCCTGCTCCTGCTCGGGGGCGCCGAAAAATAGCTGCCCGCGCGAGGGCGCGGCGACCTCGATCAGCAATTGCCCGTGGCGCGGGTCGTCCTGGACGTCCATGCGGTAGAGGCCGCGGCAGGTCAGCGCAGCCTCGCGGTCCTCGGCGAGGCTGCGGGGCTTGTTGGCAAGGTCGTTGAAGAAGCGCTCCAGGTCGCGCCGGGCCAGCTGGATCTTGCCGGCGCAGCCCTGCCGTCCGTTGGTGCGGATCACGAGGATGCCGGCCTCCAGCGTCAGGCTGAAGTACTTGCCGACCACGGCGCCGGGTGCCGGCACGCCGGCGGCCTCGAAGAGGTCGGCATAGATGCCGGCCGGCCAGCGGGCCGCGGCCCGCGCCTGTGCGCCGCCGACGTCCTGGTCGGTGGCCACATAGGCGTCCAGCAACTGGCTGAGGAAATCGTCGTTGTCGTGCAGCTGGCGGGCCAGGCCGTCGCTCTCCTTCAGCAGGCCTGGCGCCTGGCGGCGTATCAGCTCGGCCAGCTCGCGCGTGTCGGCCAGATGCTTGCCGACGCCGCCGAGATGCCCGCGCAGCAGTTGCTCGTAGGTCGCGACGCGCTGCGCCTGCTGCGCGATCTGGGCCTTGGCCTGGGCCAGGCCATGCTCATGCCCCAGCCGCCAGGAACGCGCGCTGGCGCTGGCCTTGGCCTGGCGCTGCAACACCAGCAGCAGCAACAGCACGCAGCACAGCACCAGCAGGGCGATGTAGACGGCTATGGCGAGCATGCGCCGTCCAGCAAGCGGAGAGGGATCTTCATGGGGGCGGATTCTGGGCTCATGTCTGAGCGGGTCGGCTCCGGGCCCGCCATGGTCGAGTGAACGATGCCACGTTGCAAGCCTTTGCGGGTGCCACCGCCCGGCAAGCCCATGGCTTGCCGGGCGGCGCGGGGCGCGTTCAGGCCGCCCGCGCGGCGCGGGCCGGCGCCGGTGCCGGCGCGTAGTGGTCCAGCTGCATCGTGAACTGCGCGCGGCCCGAGCTGAGCGCGCGCAGCTGGCCGATGTAGCCGAACATGCGTTCCAGCGGCACGTGCGCGCTCAAGACGACTGCGTTGCCGCGCGTGTCCTGGCCCTGCACCTGGCCGCGCCGGCGCAGCAGGTCGCCGATGACGTCGCCCACATGGTCCGCCGGCGTGATGACCTCGACGGCCATCACGGGTTCCAGCACCTCGGGTGAGGCCTTCAGCACGGCCTCGCGCAGCGCGGTCGCCGCCGCCAGCTCGAAGGCCAGCGCGGACGAGTCGCGCACGTGGGCGCTGCCGTCCACCAGCACGGCCTCGAAGTCCACCAGCGGGTGGCCAGCGAACGGGCCTGCCTGCGCGGCCTTGCGGATGCCGGCCTCCACTGCCGGGATGAACTCGCGCGGGATGGCGCCGCCCATCACGGTGCTGGTGAAGCGCAGGCCTTCGCCACGTGGCAGCGGCGCAATGCGCAGCGTCAGCTCGGCGAACTGGCCGGGGCCGCCGCTCTGCTTCTTGTGCACATGGCGCAGTTCGGCAGAGGTCGTGATGGTCTCGCGGTAGGCCACCTGCGGGCGGCCCACGGCCACGTCCACGCCGAAGCGCGAGCGCAGCGTCTCGACCGCCACCTCCAGCTGCAGCTCGCCCATGCCGGACAGCAGCGTCTGGCCCGAGTCGGCGTCCTGGCGCAGCCGCAGCGACGGGTCCTCGCGGACGAGCACGCCCAAGGCCTTCGCGAGCAGCGCGGCATCGGCCTGACGGCGCGGCTCGATGGCGACGTCGATGACGGCCTCGGGCACGGCGATGCTTTCCAGCACGGGGGCGTCCTTGGCGGACGCCAGCGTGTGGCCGGTCAGCACGTCCTTCAGACCCACCAGGCCGGCGATGTCGCCCGCGACGAGCTCGTCCCGCTCGACGCGCCGGTCGGCGTGGATCTCGTACAGGCGTGACATCCGCTCGGCCTTGCCGGTGCTGGCGTTCCAGACCGTGTCGCCGCGCTTCAGCGTGCCGCTGTAGACGCGCACGAACACCATCGCGCCGTGGTCGTCGGCGGTCAGCTTGAACGCGAGGGCAGACAGTGGGGCTTGTGGCGCCACCGCGCCCGGCGCTTCACCGGGCGCGGGCAGATAGGCCACGACGGCGTCCAGCAGCGGCTCCATGCCGCGGTTGCGGAAGGCGGAGCCGGCCAGCACGGGCACGAAGGCGCCCGCGATCGTGCCGCGGCGCAAGGCCGCACGCAGCTCGTCCAGGGGCGGTTCGGCTCCGCGCAGCCAGCCGTCCAGCAGTGCATCGTCCTGCTCGGCGGCTGCTTCCAGCAGGCGCGCGCGGGCGGCCTTGGCAGCGGGCAGCAGCTCAGGAGGAATGGCGTCCACGCGCGGCGGCGCCTTCGCGTCGTCGCGGTCCCACACCAGCGCCTGCATGGCGAGCAGGTCCACCACGCCGCGGAAGCCGCCTTCCGCGCCTATGGGCAGCTGCAGCGGCAGCGCGCGCACGCCGAGGCGCTCTTCGAGGGACGCGACGACGCGGCCGAAGTCCGCGCCGACGCGGTCCAGCTTGTTGACGAAGGCGATGCGCGGCACGCGGTACTCGTCCGCGAGGCGCCAGTTGGTCTCGGTCTGGGGTTCCACGCCGGCCACGCCGTCGAAGACGACGACGGCGCCGTCGAGCACGCGCAGCGAGCGGCGCACCTCGAGGTTGAAGTCGATGTGGCCGGGCGTGTCGATCAGGTTGATCTGCGTGCCCTGCCAGTGCACGGTGGTGGCCGCGCTGTGGATGGTGATGCCGCGGGCGCGCTCCTGCGGGTCGAAGTCCATCGTCGTGGCGCCGTCGTGGACTTCGCCGATGCGATGGTTCTCGCCCGTGTAGAACAGGATGCGTTCGGTGGTCGTGGTCTTGCCGGCGTCGACGTGGGCGATGACGCCGATGTTGCGCAGCTTGCGGAAGTTGGGTTTCGAGTTCATGGCGATTCCTGAATGGGTGAGGGGCCAGCCCTCTGGGCGGAATCGCCGAGGGGCTAGCGCAAGGACAGGACGCCGAAGCGCGCACGGGACCGGCAGGGACGAGCCGCGCTCCGGCGCTCGGGAATCGTGGCGATCAGCTTGTCGAAGGTGCGGGTGCGCATGCTTGAACTCAGGTCAGGAAAGAAAAAACCCCGGGAGGGACGAGCCTGCCGGGGTTGGGTGGGGACCGGAAGGCGGTGCGCCTTCCGAACACGGTCGAAGACGCCTCAAGTGTTGACGCGGGCTTGGATCGTGTGCTTGAGCTTCATGATGGGCGGAATTGTGGGCTGCCCCGTAATCTGGGGCGGGTCGTGTGGGTTTCAAGGACGGGCTAGACCTTCATCGGCATGGCCGCCAGCTGCTCGGTGCTGGCCTGGCGGTAGGGCGCGCACAGCTGCTCGACGTAGGCCTGGTGGCCGGACAGGCCCGCCACGGTGCGGGCGACGCGGATGTGGATGTCGTTGAGGAAGGTGGTCAGCTCCTGGCGGCCCATCAGGTCGGCCACGGGGTGGTAGCTCCTGGGGATGAGGCCCTGGCCCATCATGACCTGGACCCAGGAGTTCTCGGCGAACAGCTCGTCGCTGGGGCGGAAGACGCGGGCGCTCTCGCGGAACAGCTCGATGCGGTGCTTCAGCGTGTCGGGCAGCTCCATAGCTCGCACGTGGTTCCACAGCCCGGAGTCGCTGCGGTTGGTCACGTGGTAGTGCAGGATGATGAAGTCGCGGATGTGGACCAGCTCGCGCTCGCACTGCCGGTTGAACTCCTCCACGTCGGCCGGGTTGATGCCGCCTGTGGGGAAGAGCTGCATCAGGCGGATGGCCGAGCGCTGGATGAGGTGGATGCTGGTGGATTCCAGCGGCTCGATGAAGCCGCTGGACAGGCCCACGGCGATGCAGTTGCGATGCCAGACCTTGTGGCGCTGGCCCGGCGTGAACTTGATGACGCGCGGCTGGATCAGCAGCTCGCCCTCGACGTTCTTCTTCAGCACCTCGGGCGCGTCGGCGTCGGCAAGCTCCTTGCTGCTGTAGACCAGGCCGTTGCCGACGCGGTGCTGCAGCGGGATGCGCCATTGCCAGCCGAAGGGGTGGCAGATGGAGCGGGTGTAGGGCCAGGCCTCGCGCACCGAGGCCGTCTGCACGGCCACGGCGCGGTCGCAGGGCAGCCAGTGCGACCAGTCCTCGTAGCCCACGCCCAGGGCTTCGCCCAGCAGCAGGGAGCGGAAGCCCGTGCAGTCGATGAAGAGGTCGCCGTCGATGCGGCTGCCGTCCTGCATCTGCAGCGCGGTGATGTCGCCGTCCCGGCCATTCACGCTGTCGGGGCCGTCCATCAGCACGGCGGCGATCTTGCCTTCGATGCGCTGCACGCCGTAGCCCTCGCTCATGGTGCGCAGGTACTTGGCGTAGCGGCCGGCGTCCAGGTGGTAGGCGTAGTTCAGGCCGTTGCGCGGCACGTGGGCGAAGCGATTGCCGAAGGCGGCCACCGTTTCGGGGTTGTAGTCCGTGTAGGTCCTGGCCAGTCCTTCGGCACGGCCCTTGAGCCAGAAATGCTGGAAGCCGGCGCTCCAGTGGTCGTTGCCCGTCGAGCCGAAGGAGTGGAAGTAGTCCTGGCCGATGTCCTTCCAGCCTTCGAAACTGATGCCGAGCTTGAAGGTGGCGTTGGTGGCCGCCATGAACTCGGCCTCGTTGATGCCCAGCAGGTTGTGAAAGGTCATCAGGGCCGGAATGGTGGCCTCGCCGACGCCCACGGTGCCGATCTCCTCGGACTCGACCAGCTTGATGTCCAGGCGTTTGCCGAGCAGCTTGCTCATCAGCGCGGCCATCATCCAGCCGGCGGTGCCGCCACCGGCGATGACGACGCGGTTGAAGGGCTTCATGGTGGTGGTGTTCATCGTTTGAGCTGGTTGAGAAGTTGGGTGCGGGCCTGGCGCGACAGGGTTTCGTCGATGGGGCCCAGCAGGCCCCGGGCGGCCGCCGGAATGTGGGCCCAGGCGCCGTCCTCGGCGCCGAAGATGAAGTGCTGGAAATGGTGCTGCCAGATGCGGCGTTCCTTGTCGGGCAGGTCGCGCAGCGTCATCAGCGCCAGGCGCAGCGTGGCCAGCGGCGAATCGACATACTCGGGCGTCTGGCGCCACCAGGCATTGATGAGGAGATTCACCGGCTCCAGCCCCTCGATGTGGTGGAACCACATGCTGGGGATGAAGATGGCGTCGCCCGGTTCCAGCTCCGCCACCTCGCCGGCGTCCAGCGCCTGGGCGAAGCGCGGGAAGCGCTCGAAGTCGGGCCGCTCGAAGTCGACCAGGCTGATGGGCTGGCCGGCGGGCGTGGGGTCCAGCGGGCCCATGTAGAGGTTGGCGATCTGCTCGGGCGGGAAGACCGTGAAGCGGCGCCGGCCGGCGGCGACGACGGCGAGGTTGTCCGGCAGGTCGTAGTGGGCGGCGATGCGGGTGCGGTTGCCCAGCCACAGGCTGACCAGCGCGTCGCGCTGGCCCAGGCCCATCACGTTGGCGTCGAGGAAGCCGGGCAGCACGGCGTCCACCGTCGTCGAGCCGACGTAGAGGGCGGGGGGCTCGGGCGTGCGCGCGAGGCCCAGCAGGCCGGACAGCACCTGATCCAGCGTCGCGCTGTAGCGCGAGAAGTTGAAGCCGGTCAGGGTCTCGTCGGCATAGAACACGCGGCCGCGGGCCTCGGGGTCGAGCTGGAAGAGGCCGATGCCCATGCCGCGGTAGAAGCCCATCAGGTAGCGGGCCAGGGCTTCATCGGACGTGCGAGCCGCCTTCACCACCGGCCAGTGCGCGAAGCCGCCGCGCACGACATAGGGCCGATCGCCGGTCAGCAGCTCGGCGGGGAGCTGGTCCGGGTCGAAAGGCCCGGTCCAGTCGGGGACTGCTTGCATGGTCGAGGCCGGATTCAGCGCTTGTTCGCGCGTTCAAGAAGGACGGGCAGCTGGGCCAGCGAGGCGATCTGCATGTAGATGGGCAGCAGATGGCCTTCGCGCGCGAGCGCCTGCAGCGCGGCGCCGGGCAGGGCGGCCAGGCGCTCTTCGTGGACGGTGAACAGGCCTGTCAGCCGGCCCTGCTCGCCGCTGGGCGTCTCGATGTCGATGACGAAGGGCTCCAGCAACTGGTGGCGGGTCAGCGCCTCGATGAAGGCGGGCAGTTGTTGGGCCTGGGCGTGCAGGTGCTCCATCAGTTGCACGACATGGTCGAGGTGGTCGCTGAAGCCGCCGTGCGGCATGAAGAGGGCGGTGCCGATCTCGCCCTGCCCGGGCTGGACGATGCGCGGGCTGTCCATGTCGATGTGCAGCTGCAGCGTGTCGTCCGGGGCGCGGCCGATCATGAAGGGGTCGCGTTGCAGGGCCATGGGCACGACGGGAGCGTCCCAGCCCCGGTCGGTCAGGAAGAGGTTCTGGCCTTCCTCCAGGCCGAACAGGGCCACGGGCTGGAAGCCGGCATCGCCCTCCACCAGCTGAAAGACGATGGGGAAATGCGCCTGCAGCTGGCGGAACTCGGCCGGCAGGGCGAGCGCCGACTGGCGGGCGTCGCCGAGGGCGGCGGAGCGCTCGGTGTGGATGCGCAGATGGCGATGCGTGACGTTGTCCAGCAGGGCGGGGTTCATGTCTCGGATTTTTGGATGTGGTCGATCAGGCTGCGATGACCCGGCAGGCCGGGCACGAAGCGGCGGGCCTGGCGTGCGGCTTCGTCGAAGGCAGCCTGCGCGGCTTGTAGTTTGGCGCTGGACGGGGCTTGCAGGTGAGGGCGGAAACCCATGCCGTAGAGCACGTACTGGTAGCTGGCCGACGGGAAGACTTCGTCGTTGCGGCCGAAGTCGTGCCGCGCCGGTGCGCGCAGCTGCCATTGCGGCAGCAGCTCGCGCAGGCGTTCGGGCCAGGTGGCGGGGTCGCGGTGGGCGCGCCAGTACGCGCTGTCGTCGCGGCTGCTGAGGGCGTAGTGCAGCTTCAGGAAGTCGATGACCCGGGCCCAGCGGTAGCCGAAGTCGTCGTTGAAGCGCCGGGCGACGGCGTCCATGCTGGCGCGCGTCATCGGCAGCTCGTCGCACAGGCGCTGGGCGGACAGCTCCACCAGCGCCAGGGCCGAGGCTTCCAGGGGCTCGATGAAGCCGGCGGACAGGCCGATGGCGACGCAGTTGCGCACCCAGAAGCGCTCGCGGTAGCCGGGGTCGAAGCGGATGGAGCGCGGCGTGGGGCGCTCGGCCGGTGCCCCGGTGGCGTCGAGATAGGCGGTCAGGGCCGCGTGGGCCTCGTCGTCGCTGGCGTGGGCGCGCGAGTAGACGCAGCCGACGCCGCGGCGCGACGGCAGGCCGATGTCCCAGATCCAGCCCTTGGCCCAGGCGGTGGCGATGGTGACCGAGGCCAGCGGCGCGTCGGGCGTGGCGTAGGCCACCTGCACGGGCAGGGCGGCGTCGTTGAAGAGCACGTCGCGCTCGCTTCTCAGCGCGACGCCGAAATGCTGGCCGACGAGGCGCGAGGCGAGGCCGGAGCAGTCGATGAAGAGGTCGGCCTTCAGCGGGCCGTGCTCGCGGGTCTGCAGCGCGGCGATGTCACCGGCAAACGCGCCGTTCTCGTGGACGAGGACGGCCTCGACATGGTCGACGACATGCCGCACGCCGAGCTGCTCGATCGCATGCTCGCGCAGCAGCTGGCCGAAGAGGCCGGCGTCGAAGTGATAGGCGTAGTTGGCGACCGCCGCGAAGTCGGGCGTCTGCACCTGCTTGGGCGCGCGGCCGGCCTCGCAGACCTGCACGGAGGGGCTGACGACGTCGGCAAAGGGGCGCTGGCTCTGCGTGGCCAGCCAGGGCTGGACCAGGTCCACATCGCCGTGGCCGACGGGCAGCATGAAGGGGTGGTAGTAGCGGTCGCCCGCGCCGCCCGGCAGGCCGCGTGCCCAGCCGTCGAAGCGCGAGCCCTGCTTGAAGGAGGCCTGGCAGCGGCGGATGAACTCGGGCTCGGACAGGCCGATGCGGCGCAGCGTGTCGCGCATGGAGGGCCAGGTGCCCTCGCCGACACCGATGGTCGGCACGTCGCTCGACTCGATCAGCGTGATGCGCAGGTGGCCGTGCGGGCCGCCATGCTCCGCCGCCAGCAGGCCGGCGACGAGCCAGCCCGCCGAGCCACCACCGAGCACCACCACCTCACGAACTCGATCACTCATGTCAACTGCCAGTCTGTGTTCATCGGCGGCCGAGCGCCGGG
>CBFGPX010000025.1:0-28318 GCA_965650725.1 uncultured Comamonadaceae bacterium
ATGACGCCGCGCCAGCTGTGCGCCGCCTTCATCGAGAACAGCGCCGAAGCGCCGGACCGCTTCGACCCCGCCGAGCTGCTGCAGCCGGCCTGGGCCGAACTGGGCCAGCGCCTGCGGCTGCTGCCGGGCCTGCTGGCCGACGGCGCCCGCGAGGTGCTGCTGGAGGGCCGCTCCAAGCTGGCCACGCTGGAGCGCCTGGGCCGGGCCCTGCCCACCGGCCTGCTCAGCAGCGAGCGCTTCGGCGAGGCCTTGACCCGCGTGCTGACCCAGCCGGGCCGCAGCAACGACTTCCGCCGCCTGCGCCGCCCGCTGGCGCTGGTGGCCACCGACCTGGACAGCGGCGAGTCCGTGTCATTCGGCTCGCCCGGCTGGGACCACGTGCCCATCTCCCGCGCCGTGCAGGCCAGTGCGGCCCTGCCGGGCCTGTTCCCGCCGGTCGAGATCAACGGGCGCTTCTTCGTCGACGGCGCGCTGAAGAAGACCCTGCACGCCTCCGTGCTGCTGGACCGCGGGCTGGATCTGCTGATCTGCCTGAACCCGCTGGTGCCCTATGCCAGCGATCGCCGCTCGGCGGCACGCGACGACCAGCCGCGCATCCACCGCCTGGTGGACGGCGGCCTGCCGCTGGTGCTGTCGCAGACCTTCCGCTCGCTGATCCACTCGCGGCTGGAGCTGGGCATGCGCGGCTACGAGCTGAGCCATCCGCAGACCGACATCCTGCTGTTCGAGCCGCACCCGCGCGATGCCGAGTTCTTCCTGGCCAACACCTTCAGCTACCGCCAGCGCCGCCACCTGGCCGAGCACGCCTACCAGGCCACGCGGGCGCTGCTGCGCGAGCGCGCCGCCGCGCTGGGCCCGCGCTTCGCCCGCGCCGGCCTGACGCTGCGCGAAGACCTGCTCGCCAACCGCGAAGCCCGCCTGCTGCCCGCCCGCGGCGAAACCCGGCTGGAGCAAGCGCTGCGTTCGCTGCGCGGCAGCCTCAGCACCCTGGAAGCGCGACGCGGTTGAGTCACCCTAGAAACGGCAGTTGGGCGCATAAGGCGTTGAAGCACCGAAACTCTCGATGAGCGGCAAGCGGTCAACTGCCGGTTGCAGGGTCACAGGGCATGGCAACATTTCGCCATGCCCAACGCGCCCGTCAGTGCAGGCTCCGACAGCCGCCCCATCACCCGCCTGCTGCAGGCCTGGCAGCAGGGCGACCGGGCGGCGCTGGCCGAGCTGCTGAGCAGCGTCTACGACGAGCTGCGGCGCATGGCCTGTGCGCGGCTGCGCGGCGCCGAGACGCCGTCGCTGGGCGCCGGCGACCTGCTCAACGAAGCCCTGCTCAAGCTGCTGCAGACGCCGCAGGACTGGCAGGACCGCCGGCACTTCTTCGCGTCCATGTCGCTGGCCATGCGCTCGGTGCTGGTGGATCACGCCCGCGCCCGCCAGGCCGACAAGCGCGGCGGCGAGTGGCAGCGCGTCACCTACACGCTGGACGCCCATGGCGACGAGGACATGGCCGCCGACCTGCTGACGCTGGACGCGCTGCTCGACCAGCTGCAGCGGCGCGACCCGCGCGCCGCCGAAGTGCTGCAGCTGACCTACTTCGGCGGCCTGCAGCGCGAGGACATCGCCACCGTGCTGGACGCCTCGGTCGCCACGGTGGACCGCGAGCTGCGGTTCGCCCGCGCCTGGCTGGCGCAGCAGCTGGGCCGCCAGCACCTGGGCGGCTGACGGCGCGCGATGGCCGACGCAACGCTCAGCCACGCCCGCATCAAGGCCCAGTTCATGGCCGCACTGGAGCTGCCCGACCGGCTGGCCCAGCAGGCCGCACTGCAGGCCTCGGACCTCAACGACCAGGAACGCGCCGAGGTGCTGGACCTGCTGGCCGCCAGCGAGCGCAGCACCCACTTCGCCGCGCCCGTCGCCCGCGCCGCCATGCTGTGGCTGGGCCACGAATTCCAGCCCGGCGAGCAACTGGGCGCCTGGCGCCTGGTGCGGCCTCTGGGCGAGGGCGGCATGGGCCGCGTCTTCCTGGCCGAGCGGGCGGACGGCGCCTACCAGCAGCAGGCCGCGCTCAAGCTGGTGCGCCTGGGCCTCAGCCCCGACGCCGTGGCCCGCTTCGCCCGCGAGCGCCAGATCCTGGCCGGCCTGGAGCACCCCCACATCGCACGCCTCCTGGACGGCGGCCAGACGCCCGAGGGCTGGCCCTTCCTGGTCATGGAGTACGTGGACGGCGAGCCCATCGACCGCTGGTGCGCCCGCCATGCGCTGCCGCTGGACGACCGGCTGGCGCTGCTGCAGACCCTGTGCGAGGCCGTGGCCCATGCGCACCGGCAGCTCGTCATCCATTGCGACCTCAAGCCCGGCAACGTGCTGGTGGACCGTCACGGCCGGCTGCGGCTGCTGGACTTCGGCATCGCCCACATCGAAGGCCAGCACGAGCCGGGCGCCGGCGGCCACACGCCCGGCTTTGCCAGCCCCGCGCAGGCGGCCGGCCAGGCGCCCACCGTGGCCGACGACGTCTACAGCCTGGGCCGCCTGCTGGCCACCTTGCTGGAGCAGCTGCCGCGCCCGCCACGCCGCGGCCGGCGCGCGGAACTGCAGGCCATCGTGGCGCGCGCCACCGCGCAGCGGCCCGAGGACCGCTACGGCGACGTCGGCTCGCTGCAGCGTGATCTTCAGCGTTTTCGCGTCCACCAGCCCGTGCATGCCTTGCGCGCACGCCGCTCGTATGTGGTGGCCAAGCTGCTGCGGCGGCAGTGGCCCTGGTGGCTGGCGGCCAGCGCGATGCTGGCCGCCGCCAGCCTGTTCACCTGGCGGCTGGCCCTGGAGCGCGACCGCGCCCGCAGCGCCGAGCTGCAGGCCCAGGAAGAGGCGCGCAATGCGCGCGAGGTCAGCGACTTCCTCGTCAACCTGTTCAGCGATGCCGACGCCTACGCCCACGCCCGCGCGTCCGAGCTGCGGGCGCTGACGCTGCTGCAGCGCGGGCACGAGCGGCTGCGCCGCGACCTGGCCGACCGCCCGCGACAGCGCGCGCCGCTGCTGCACCAGCTGGGCCGCGTGCTGGAGAACGTGGGGCAGACCGCGCGCGCCAGCGAGCTGCTCGGCGAAGCCATCAAGGACTATCAGGTCCTCGGCGACCCAGCGCCGCTGCCCGAGCTGTACAACGCCTACGCCTCCACACTGAACCGGCTGGGCCGCTACCGCGAGGCCTGGCGTGCCATCGAAGCCTGGCAGCGCCAGGCCGCGCTGGTGGGCGGTCAGGTGGCCCACATCGACAACGCCACCGGCCTGGTGCTGATCGGCCTGGGAGAGCCCGAACGCGCGCGCACCCACCTGCTGCGGGCCCTGGCCAGCCAGGGGCAGGACGCCGCGCGGCCCGACGTGCCACGGCTGACCGCGCGCAGCCGCATCTACTTTGCCAACCTGGCGCTGGCGGAGCTGTCCGCCGGGCGGTCTGCCGACGCGGAACGGCTGGCGCGCACCGCGCTGGACACGGCCCATGCCTCCGCTTTCCGCCGCCACGGCATCCTGGGCCTGGCCCTGATGGACCAGGGCCGCACCGAGGAGGCACTGGCGCAGATGCGCCTGGGCGATGCCGCGGCCGTGCGTCACTTCGGCGAGCTGACCGGCAACCGGCACCGGCTGCTGCGCGAGTACGGCTGGGTGCTGCTGCGCGCCGGCCAGCCCGCCGAAGCGGCCCGGCAGCTGGAGCTGGCGCTGCAGTGCGCCGAGGAGTCCGGCGAGGCCGGCCATCCGCTGGCCGCCCAGACCCAGCTGCGCCTGGCCCAGGCCCTGGCTGCCAGCGGCGACCGCGCCGGCGCCCGCGCCGCCTTCGACACCGCGCTGCGCTGGGCCCAGGCCCACGAGGCCGACGGCGACCCGATCGGTCTGGCGCGCATCCGCCAGGCCCGTGAAGCCTGGCTGGCAGGCACCCGGTAGTTTTCACACGGGCCGCGTGACAGGGGAGGCCTCGCCTTCTCGTTTAGCCAGGCAGAGGCCTCCAGCGGGGAGGCGCCCGACCTGGAGCTCACCATGCCCGTCCACCCTGTCACAGACCTCGTCCAAGCGCCGCGTGTTCATGCCGCAAGGTGCCGGCAACGGCTCACCACGCTGACGCCGACGCTGCTCGCCACCGCCGTCGCGGCCGGCTGGGGCACCACCTGGGCCGGCCCCGAGGGCGGCAGCGTGGCGCAAGGCCTGGCCACCATCGAGACCAGCGGCACGCGCACCACCATCCAGCAGCAAAGCCGCACCGCCACGCTGGACTGGCGCCGCTTCAACATCGGGGCCGGCGAGAGCGTCGTCTTCCATCAGCCGGGCCGCGAAGCCGTGGCACTGAACCGCATCGCCGACAGCCAGCCCAGCCGGATCCTGGGCTCGCTGAGCGCCAACGGCCAGGTCTTCCTCGTCAATCCCAACGGCGTCATATTCGGCAGCAGCGCCCAGGTCAATGTCGGCGGGCTGGTGGCCTCCACGCTCGCGACGGGCAGCGCCCTCGGCGACGCCAGCCCGACCTTCTCGGCCGCGGCCGACGCGCCGGCCGGCAGCGTCGTCAACCAGGGCCGCATCGAGGCGGCGCCCGGCGGCTACGTCGCCCTGCTGGGTGCCAGGGTCAGCAACCAGGGCGTGATCGCCACGCCCCAGGGCAGCGCGGCGCTCGCCGCCGGCCAGCGCGTGACCTTGCGCCTGCAAGGCCAGGGCCTGCTCGGCCTGGATGTCGAGCAGGGGCGGCTGGATGCACTGGTCGAGAACCACCAGCTGATCCAGGCCGATGGCGGCCAGGTGCTGATGAGCACCCGGGCGCGCGACTCGCTGCTGGCCGGCGTCGTCAACCAGACCGGCGTCGTGCAGGCGCGCAGCGTCACGGCGCAGGACGGCGTCATCGTGCTGGGCGGCGGCCAGCTCAGCAACACCGGCACGCTGGACGCGCAAGGCCGGGACGGCGCGACGGGCGGCCGGGTGGACATCGCCGGCGGCTTCGTCGCGCTGGGGGGACGGATCGACGCCAGCGGACGCGACGGCGGCCAGGTGACGGTGCGGGCAGGCGGAGACCTGTCGCTGGCCGACACCGTGCTGGCCCGCGGCCTGCAAGGCCGGGGCGGCAGCCTGAGCTACCACGCGGCCGGCCAGCTGACCGAGAACGACGGCAGCCGCCACCATGCGGATGGCACGACCGAGGGTGGCCGCATCACCGTGCAGGCGGACGCGGGCCTGCTGTCCTCCGGCCAGTACAGCGCCGTCGGCACGGTCGGCGCGGGCGGTCGCATCGACCTGTCGGGCCGCTCGGTGCGGCTGCTGTCGGCCCGGCTGGATGCGCATGGCCCAGCCCAGGGCGGCCGGGTGCGTGTGGGCGGCGACTACCTGGGTGGCCGCGCCAGCGCTGCCACGACGCCCGACGCCGACCTCTTCCTGACCCGCTGGGGCGGGGACGACACACCCCGCCCCGCCAACGCGCTACAGACCTTCATCAACGACGCCAGCTTCATCGACGTCTCCTCCAGCGCCGGCCGCGGCGGCACCGCCGTCGTCTGGAGCGACAAGCTGACCACGCAGCTCGGCCGCATCGATGCCCGCGGCGCCACCGGTGGCGGCGCCGTGGAGCTGTCGTCGGCCGAGCGGCTGCAGCGCGCGGGCCTCGCGGGCGTGGAGGTGGGCGCGGGCGGGCGGCTGCTGCTGGACCCGACCTTCGTGACCATCGGCGACGGCGCAGCGACCTCCGGCTGGAGCTACGCCGCCATCCTCGGCCACGGGTATGCGCAGTCGACCGCCCCAGATGCCTCGATCACCCAGGGCTTCGGTGCCAGCGTGGCCCTGAACGCAGCCGGCGACCGCATGGCGGTCGGCCGCCCGCTGTACTCGGGTACGACGCTGGACTGCTCGAACGCGCGCTGCGTGCAGAGGCCGGTGGAGCAGGCCGGCGCGGTCAGCCTCTACTCGTTCACGGACGGCAACTTCGGTGGCGCCCGGCTGGAAGCGACCCTCGCCCCCGGCGCCCGCGGCGGCAAGAACATCGATCTGCTGTCGCTGGAGAACAAGGCCATGTTCGGCAAAGGCGTTGCGCTGAACGCCGTGGGCGACCGCCTCGCCGTGGGCGCGTCCGGGTTGAACGGCGGCGCGGGCGGCGTCTATCTGTTCTCGTTCGCGGACGGCAGCTTCAACGGCGGGCGGCAACAGGCCGTGCTGCGCCCCGACGTCCCGGACGCGCTCTTCGGCACCAGCGTCGCGCTGAATGCGGCGGGCAACCGTCTGGCCGTGGGGGCGGCGGGCGCCGCCGGCAGCACGGGTGCCGTCCACGTCTTCGATTTCGCGGGCCAGGACTTCAGCACGCCCGACCTGAAGCTCACGCTGCCCCTCGGCAGCCGGCAGGGCCTCCTGTGGCTGGGCAGCGCCGTCGCGCTGAACGGCAGGGGCGACCGACTGGCCATGGGCGCCCAGGGCAGCGGCGAGGTCTATCTGGTCGGACTCGATGCCAGCGGCCAGCTCACGAAAGCCTGGGAACCGCTGCGTGGCGGCCTGACCGACTTCGGCGCCTCGCTGGCGCTGAACGCGGCCGGCGACCGCCTGGCCGTCGGCTCCGCCATCACGGCTGACGTGCACCTCTTTGACTTCGCGGCCGACGGCGCAGGTGCGCGCGGCACGGAGATTCCGATCTCGTTCCCACAGGAAGAGGCCGGCGTCGCCCCCGCGCAATCCGACTTAGGCAGCGGCGTCGCGCTCAACGCGGCGGGCAGCCGCCTGGTGGTGGGCGTGCCGGGGCAGGAACGCGTCATGATGTTCGGCCTGCCCACCGGCGCCGGTGCTGCCCAACCGCTGGGCCGCATCGATCGGGCCCCGGGCATCGGCCTTGACCTGGCTGCGCTGAAGGCGGAAGCCTCCTTCGGCTCCGGCCTGGCCCTCAGCGCCGACGGGCGGCTGCTGGCCGTCGGGTCCAGCGGCGATGCCGGCGCGGACGGCCAGAGCCCCTTCAGCGGCGCCGTGCGCCTGTTCAGCTTCCAGGACGGCGACTTCCGCGGTGCCCGGCTGCAGGCCACCGTCGGCAAGGGCTACGCGGGCGGCAACAACATCGACGTGGCCGGCCTGCAGGGCGGCCAGGCCTTTGGCGCCAGCGTCGCGCTCAACGCCACCGGCGACCGCCTGGCCGTGGGAGCGCCCGGCGACGGCGGGGCGACCAGCTCGGCCAGCGCCACGGGCGCCGTCTACCTGTTCAGCTTTGCCGACCCGGGCTTTGGCGGTGGCCAGCTGCAGGCCAAGCTGGGCCTGGGCTATGCCGGCGGCAAGAACGTCGACGTCAGCGGTCTGGACCTCGGGGACCGCTTCGGCTGGAGCGTGGCGCTCAACGGCACGGGAGACCGGCTGGCCGTCGGCGCCATCGGCGGGCGCGTCAACGCCACCGGCGAGAACCGCCTCGGTGCCGTGCGGCTGTTCGCCTTTGCCGACCGCGATTTCGGGTCCGGCACGCTGAGCAGCACGCTGGGCGCAAGCAACGTCGCCGGCTTGAGGGGCAGCGACAGCTTTGGTGCCGCCGTGGCGCTCAATGCCGCGGGCGACCGGCTGGCGGTGGGTTCACCGGGCGACAAGGGCCCCGGCGGCAACGGCCCTGTGGCGGGCGCCGTCACGCTGTTCTCGTTCAGCGGCGGCCACTGGGCCGGCGCCCGCCAGGAGGCCAAGATCGGCCAGGGCTACACGGGGCCCAAGGACCTGGACCTGGCCCGGCTGCAGGGCGGCGGCGGCTTCGGCACCAGTGTGGCGCTGGATGCCTCGGGACGCCACCTGGCCGTGGGAGCGCCTTTCGATGCGGGTACGGGCACGCCGCTGGCCTCCGCCGGCGCGGTGCATCTGATCGACTTCGGCGACGGCAGCTTCGGCGGCGCCAGGCTCGCCGGCACGATAGGGAATGGCTACACGGCCAATGGGGACCTGAACCTGCCCGGCCTGTCGGCCCGGGAATTCTTCGGCACCAGCGTCGCCTTGAACGCCGCGGGCAGCCGCCTCGCGGTGGGCGCCATCGGCAACAAGGGTCAGGCGGGCCATCTCGACTTCGGCGGCGCGGTGAGGCTGTTCACCGACCTGCCGGTGCTCGAAGACACGCTGCAGATCCGGCCGCCGATCACCGCGTCCTTCAGCCAGCCCTTGCCGTGGGTCACCGTCGCCTCCCACCCGCTGGTTGCGAAGCCGGATTCGGGCGGCTGGATCGAATCCGCCGAAGTCAGCCAGGCCCTGTCGGGCGCGGACATCGAACGCCACATGGCCCAGGGCGCCAGCCTGACGATCGAGGCCAGCCACAGCATCATCCTCGCGATGAGCCGGCCGCTGACCCTCCGCGGCGGCGGCACGCTGACCCTGAATGCCGGCGATATCCGCCTGTACAGCGACCTGGTCCTGAAGGACAGCCATCTGGTCGCCAACGCGCACCATCCTTTCTCGGTACAAGCTGCATACGGGCCGCCCCCCGCGGAAGGCCTCATCCAGTTGAAGGCCGGCCTCCTGATCGACGGCGGAACGGCCCGCTTTTCGGCCACACGTTTCAGTGCACTGCCCAGTGACCTCAAGACCCAGGGCACCGGCAGATGGAGCATCGCCACACCGCAGCCCGCGGCCCCGTTGCCGGTCGCGCCGGACTATGTCCAGTACGCGTCCTCCAGCGGCTGGGCCGACCTGCCCGCCGAACTGGGCAATGCGGTCCGCTATGCCGCGATTCCCGCCCCGCTGTCGGGGCGCCTGGCCGGCGTCATCGCCAGGCCTTACGACGGCACCACAACCGCCTCGCTGGCGTGGCAGGACCCTAAGGCGCAAGGCGCGCTGGCCGGCGACCATGTGGAGCTCAAGCTGCCCGACACGGGCCGCTACGATGACAAGAACGTCGGTGACGGCAAGCCCGTGACCGTCGATGGCATCGGCATCGCCAGTGCCACGACGAGTTACCCGACGACCTACGGCCCTGCCGTCAGGCTGCCGGTCTACGGCTACGCGATTGCCCCCCTGCGCACCACAGGCCGCATCACGCCTCGGCAAGTCACCGTCGGCGGCCTCAGCGCCGTCGACAAGGTCTACGACGGCTCGGCCGCCGCGACGCTGACGGGAACGGCTTCCGTCGCGGCGCTGGCCGGTGACAGCCTGGCGCTCAACGGCAGCCTTGCCGCGGCCTTCGCCGACAAGAACGTCGGAAAGGACAAGCAGATCCAGCTGTCGGGCCTGTCCCTGACGGGCACCGACGCAGGCAACTACGCACTCGCCCTGCCCAGCCTGCGCGCCGCCATCACGCCGCGGCCGGTGGCGCCGACGGGGCTGGAGATCGCCGACAAGGTCTATGACGGCACGACCGCCGCCAGTCTCCGGGGCACGCCCTCGGTCGCGGCGCTGCCGGGCGACGACCTGGGGATCGCCGGCAGCGTCACGGCGGCGTTCGCCGACAAAAGCGCGGGCAGCCGCAAGCCCGTCACGCTGCTAGGCCTGCAGCTCACCGGTGCGGACGCCGCCAACTACGAGCTGCAGCCGGCCGCCCCCTACGCCGCCAGCATCACGCCGCGCGGCCTCAGCGTGCAAGGCATGGTCGCGCAGGACAAGGTCTTCGACGGCCTGAGCGACGCGACGCTGGCCGGCATCCCGACGATCACGCCGCTGGCGGGCGACAGCGTCACCGTCACGGGCACGCCCACCGCGCGCTTCGCCGACAGCGCCATCGGCACGGCCAAGCCGGTGGCGGTCACGGGCTATGCGCTGACCGGCACCGACGCCGGCAACTACACGCTGGCTCAGCCCAGCGGACTGCAGGCCAGCATCTTTCCCGGGGTGAGCGCCGCGCCCAGCGCGCTGGCCCTGATCGGCCCCCTCGCGCCGACGACCTCAGAGCAGCGGCAGGAAGCCACGCCCGCGGAGCAGGCCGCGCCGGGGCCAGGCCGCCGCGTGTCAGCCGCGTCATCCGCCGACCTGAAGTCGTCCGGCCTGCTGGCCCTGGTCGGCGCCGGGCTGCGTCTGCCCGACAACACAGCGACGCCGTCGACCGACAAGCCATGAACACCATCACCCAACTCCCCGGCCACCTGCCCACCCTGCACGCACTGACGCTGGCCTGGGCCGCCATCGCACACGCCCCCCTGGCGGCGGCCCAGGCGCAGCGCCCCCCCGGTGCGGGCGAGGCGCTGCAGCAGTTGCCGGCCTCGCCCACTCCCATGCCGCCCGGCGCGCTGCGCCTGGACCTCGGCGCGAGCACCACGCCCGGCGGCCCTGCAAGCACTGCGGCCGTGCCCGTGAAGCGCCTGCGCATCAGCGGCAACCGCGCCCTCGACACGGCCACGCTGCAGGCCCTGGTGGCCCATGCCGAAGGCACGACGCAGACCCTCGACGGCCTGCAGGCCCTGGCCGATCGGCTGACGCAGCACTACCGCGCGCAAGGCCATGTGTTGGCACGAGCCTATGTGCCGGCGCAGACGGTGCGCGACGGCGAGGTCGAGATCGCCGTGCTGGAAGCTCGCTACGGCCGCATCGATCTCGACAACCGCAGCGGCGTCGGCACCACCCGGCTGCGGGCGCTGCTGACGCCGCTGCAGGCCGGCGAGGCGGTGCTGGAAGACGGGCTGGAGCGCGCGCTGCTGCTGTCCAACGACCTGGCGGGCGTGACCGTCAGCGCCACCGCGCGGCCCGGTGCCGGGGTCGGCACGTCGGACCTCGTCGTGCTGGCCGAGCAGTCCGCGCGCCATGCAGGCCAGCTCGGCGTGGACAACCAGGGCGGCGAGGCGACCGGCCGCCACCGCGCGCGCGCCGGCCTGAGCTGGCGCAACCCGACCGGCCTGGGCGACAGCCTCGACGCCTTCGTGCTCACCAGCGGCTCGCGCCTGGCCTACGGGCGCCTGGCCTACCAGACCGGCCCCAACGGCTGGGGCCTGAACGCGGGGCTGAACCTGTCGCAGCTGAACTACGAGCTCGGCGCCCCCTTCCAGGCCTTGCAGGCCAGCGGCCATGCACGCCTCTTCGGCGCCACGCTGCAGCAGGCCTGGGTGCGCCGGCTGCGCACCCAGGTGAGCACCGAGCTGGCCGTCGAGCACAAGCGCCTGCACGACCGCGTCGGCCAGACGGACAGCCGCAACCGGCGCCACCTCGACCAGGCGACGCTGCTGCTGGCGGTCCAGCATGCCGACGCGTCGGCGATGCCGGGGCAGACGCGCCTGGAGCTGGGCTACGCCGCCGGACGCGTGGGCTTCGACGACGGCGCCGCCGCCACCGCCGATGCCGGCGGCGCGCGCACGGCCGGCGGCTTCGGCCGCTGGTGGTGGGCGCTCAGCCGCCAGCAGCCCCTGCCCGGCCTCGCCGGCACGGTGTTGCACGCCAGCCTGCGAGGCCAGGCGGCCAGCCGCAACCTGGACAGCGCGGAGCACTTCAATCTGGGCGGCCCCACGGGTGTGCGCGGCTACCGCGCCGGCGACGCCTCGGGCAGCGCCGGCTGGCTGGCCAGCCTGGAGCTGCGCCAGGCCTTGGGCGGCGGCCCCTGGGGCAGCTGGCAGGCCCGCGTGCTGCTGGACGCCGGCCATGTGCAACTGATGCACACGCCGGTCTCGGCCGCATCGCCCAACCGCGTGGCACTGCGCAGCATCGGCCTGGGGCTGGACTGGAGCGGCCCCCGGGCGTGGAGCGCACAGCTCGTCATCGCACGGCCGACCGGCGCGGCGCCCGCCATCGAACTGCCGCGCGAGACGCAGGCCTGGGCGGCCGTGACGAAAGGCTTCTAGGCATCGGCAACTCCATCACCCTCTGAGGAGAACTCTCTTGGCAACCGGCATCACCGTCACGATGACCGAGCATGCGCATCAAGACCGGCACGTTCCTAGGCGGCGTCCACCAGCCTGCGCGTGATCGCCGCCCGCAGCGGCGGCACATGGCGCGCGAGGTCGATGACGGCACGGCGCAGCGCCAGCACCGGCGCGCGGTCGTCGGTGAAGAAGCGCACCAGCGCATTGGTGCCGGCATACAGCGGCCCGGCCTCGCGGCGGTGGCGGGCCTCGAAGGCACGCAGCGGCGCGAGCTCGCCGGGGTCGGCGCCGGGCCGCAGCTGGTCGGCCAGTGCCTGGATGCCGTACAGCCCGAGGTTGTAGCCATGCGCCGTGACCGGGTGCATGCCCACGGCCGCGTCGCCGATCAGCGCGAAGCGCGGCGCCACGAAGCGCTCGGCCCACACCGCCACCAGCGGGTAGACATGGCGCGCGCCGGCCACCTGCATGGCGCCCAGCCGGTGCTCGGCGGCGGCGGCGATGGTGGCGGCCAGCTCGGCATCGTCCAGGGCCTGGATGCGCGGCAGCTCGGCATTGCGCACGGTCCACACGGCCGAGCTGCAGGCGCCGCGCTTGGGCAGCAGGGCCAGCGTGTGGCCCTCCAGGAAGCACTCCTGTGCCAGCCCTTCGTGGTCGCGCTCGTGGGCCAGCGGCACCAGCAGCGCACTGCGGCCGAAGTCCTGGTGGCGCGCGGCGATGCCGGCCAGCCGACGCAGCGTGGAGAAGCGGCTGTCGGCGGCCACCACCAGGCGCGCCTCGAAGCGACCGCCGCCACGGGTGCGCACGCAGGCCGTGGCGCCGCGCTGCTCCAGCGCCACGACGCTGCGACCCGTGAGCACCGGGATGCCGCGCGCCATCGCCCCCGCCCAGGCCGCCGCGCGGATCTCGTGGTTGGGCACCAGCCAGCCCAGGTCCTGGCCCCGGCTCTCGAACGGCAGCGGCACGCGCGTGCCGCTGCTGCGCACGCTGGCGCGCTGCAGCGGCGACACCTCGGTGAAGCGCTGCCACAGGCCAAGGCCTTCGAGCAGGCGGCGCGAGCGGTGCGTCAGCGCGATCTCGCGGCCGTCGTCGGTCGGCGCGGCCAGCACGTCGGCCTCGGCCTGCTCCAGCACGGCCACGCCCCAGCCGCGGTCGTGCAGCGCGCAGGCCAGCGCCAGGCCGGCCGGGCCGGCGCCGCCGATGAGGATGTCGGGGGTGGAAGTCAGCGCGGGCAGGTCGGCGGCAGTCATGCGCGCAGCCTAGGCAGGGCCGCACCACCACGCCTTGATGCAGGTCACGGGGCGTCGGAATCGGCGTCCGGCCCGGCCTCCTCCAGCGTCTGCAGCTCGACGAGGCGGCGGTACAGCCCGCCCTCAACGGCCATCAGCTCGTCATGCCGGCCGCGCTCCTGCAGCCGGCCGTGGTTGAGCACCAGGATCTGGTCGGCCGCGCGGATGGTGGACAGCCGGTGCGCGATGGCGATGACCGTCACGCGGCCATGCAGCGCCGCCAGCGCCGCGCCGATGCGGGCCTCGGTCTCGCTGTCGACATTGCTGGTGGCTTCGTCAAGGAACAGGATGCGCGGCGCCCCGGCCAGCGCGCGGGCCATCGCGATGAGCTGCTTCTGGCCGCTGGACACGCGCGCGCCGCCCTCGCCCAGCTTCGTGTCGTAGCCCTGCGGCAGCGCGGTGATGAAGTCGTGCGCGCGGGCATCGCGGGCGGCGGCCTCGACGGCTTCGTCGGTGATGCCGGGCCGGCCCATCGCGATGTTGTCGCGCACGCTGGCCGACAGCAGGAAGGGCTCCTGCGGCACCAGGCCCACCGCGTCGCGGAAGGCCGCGTCAGGCACGCTGGCCAGGGTCTGGCCGTCCACGATGATGCGGCCGGCCTGCGCCGTGTAGAAGCGCAGCAGCAGCGACAGCAGCGTGCTCTTGCCGCTGCCGGTATGGCCCACGATGCCGGTGAAGCTGCCGGCCGGGATGTCCACGTCGACATGCTGCAGCACGGGCCGCGCCGGGTCGTAGCCGAAGCTCAGATCCTCGATGCGGATGGCGCCCTGCGTGACCGGCGACCCGTCCTGCGGCGGGCCGCGGTGCTCGTCCTCCTCCAGCAGCGCGCGCACGCGCGACGCAGCGACCATGGACTGCTGCAGCTGGCCGAACTGCATCGTGATCTGGATCAGCGGCTCGACGACGCGCGCGATGTAGGCCAGAAAGGCGTACAGCAGGCCCACCTCCAGCCCGGACAGCTCGCGCCGGCCGAAGCCGTAGATGACGGTCACCAACAGCAGCACGTTCAGCAGGTCCAGTGCCGGGCGCAGCAGCCACGCGTTGGCGCGCAGCTCGGCGATGCGCGACAGCCGGTGCTCGGCGTTCACCGCCTCGAAACGCTGGCCGAAGCGCTCCGCCGCGCCGGCCGCCTGCAGCACGGCCATGCCGGCCATGCTCTCGGCCATCTGCGCGTTGATGTCGCTGCGCAGCTGCCGCGTGCGCGCCACCGCAGGCGCTGACAGGCGCTGGTAGCCCAGGATGATGACCACCATGGCCGGCACCAGCGTCGCGACGATGAGCATCAGCCGCCAGTCCAGGACGGCCATCGCGACCAGCGAGCCGGCGACGACGATGGACGAGTCCAGCATCACGTACAGCACCTGGCGGTAGAGCTGGTTGACCGCCTCGGTGTCGTTGGTCACGCGGCTGACGAGCTGGCCGGTGATGGCCTTGTCGAAGAAGGCCATGGGCAGCGCCAGCACGTGCGCGTAGACGCGCTCGCGCAGCCGCAGCACCGAACGCCGCGCGACACCGGCCATGCGCGACAGCTGCGCGTAACGGATCCAGCTGGCCGCCCAGCCGGTCAGCAGCACCAGCGCGAGCAGCATGCCCATCGCGCCGAGGTCGTAGCGGCCGGGCAGCAGGTAGGCGTCGATGTAGCGCTTGCCGAGGATGGGGGCCAGCGCCTCCAGCCCGGCGGCGAGCAGCAGCCAAAGGCCGCCGCGGATCAGCTGAGCGCGCTCGGGCCGCGCCGAGTCCATCAGCAGCCCGACGCTTTGCCAGGGCTTCTCAGTCTTCTTCAAGGCTGGCCTCGATCTGTTGGTAGCGCCATTGCGAGGCGTACCAGCCGCCCAGTTCCAGCAACCGCTGATGCGTGCCGCGCTCGATGACGTGGCCCTGCTTCAGCACGATGACCTCGTCGGCATCCATGACCGCCGACAGCCGGTGCGCGATGACGATGACGCTGCGGTCGGGCCGTGCGGCACGCAGCTCGCGCAGATGGTCCAGGATGTCGGTCTCGGTGCCGGTGTCCACCGCCGACAACGCATCGTCCAGCACCAGCAGCGGCGCATCCGAGAGCAGCGCCCGCGCGATGGCGACGCGCTGGCGCTGGCCACCGGACAAGGTCACGCCGCGCTCGCCCACCTCGGTCGCATAACCCTTGGGCAGGCGCTGGATGTCGTCGTGCACGGCCGCCAGGCGCGCCGCGGCCTCGATGTCGGCCGGCGTGGCGCCAGGTCTTGCCAGAGCGATGTTGTCGGCCACCGAGGCCGAGAACAAAAAGGGCTCCTGTGGCACCCAGGCGATGTGGGCACGCAGCGTGGCCAGCGGCAGGTCAGGCAGCGGCGCCCCACCCAGCGTCAGGCGGCCCGCGTCGGGTTCCGACTGGCGCAGCAGCAGGCGCACGAAGGTGGACTTGCCCGCGCCGGTCGCGCCGACGATGCCCAGCGTCTTGCCGGGCTTCAACGCCACATCGACACCTTCCAGCGCCGGCCGCCTCGCACCGGGGAAGCTGAAGCTCAGCCCCTCGGAGCGCAACGTGGCGTCGGCCGGCAGCACCGCCCTGCCCTCGTCGGCCAGCGTCAACGGCGCATCCAGCACCGGCGCCAGCCGCGCCCAGGCGGCCCGGCCGCGCTCCAGCAGCGCCAGCACCCAGCCGGCGGCGAACATGGGCCAGATCAGCTGGCCCAGGTACATCGTGAACGCGGTCAGCTGGCCGATGCTGATCTCGCGCTGCGCCACCAGCCAGCCACCCACCGCCAGCGCGATGGCGGTCGCGGCGCCCAGCGTCATGCCGACCGCAGGCTCGTAGGCGGCCTCCCAGCGCTGCGAGCGGAACGCCGCCTCGGCCGCGCTGCCGGCCAGGTCGCCGAAACGCTGCTCGCTGCGGTTCACCAGCCCCAGCGCGCGCAGCGTGCGCACGCCGGCGAGGCTTTCCTGCACCTGTTGGTTCAGGTCGCCGAAGCGGCTCAGCGAATCCTGCGCGGCGGTGTGCAGGTGCTGCGAGATCCACCAGAACGCCAGCCCCATCAACGGAAAGGGCAGCAGCGCGGCCAGGCCCAGCCGCCAGTCGATGGCGAGGGTCATCATGGCCAGCACCAGCAGCAGGGTCTGCGTGCCGTCGAAGCCGGCCAGCATGGCCTCGCCGGCGGCCATCTCGACGGTGTCGATGTCGTTGGTCGCCAGCGCCATCAGGTCGCCGGTGCGCTGGCCCTGGAAGTAGGCCGGCCCCTGCAGCGCCAGCCGCGCGAACAGCCGCGTGCGCAGCCGCGCGCCGAGCCGGTAGGCGGCCTTGAACAAGGTCAGCCGCCAGCCCACGCGCAGCAGGTAGATGACCAGGCCGGCCCCCACCAGCAGGCCCAGCTGCTGCAGCAGCGCGTCGCCCTGCAGCCCGCCAGCGACGAGGTCATCGACCACATGGCCCACCTGGCGCGGGATCCAGACCGTCAAGCCGGCAATGCAGCTGAGCATGGCCGCGGCCGAGGCATAGGCGCGCCAGTGCTCGCGCACGAAGGCGGCAAGCATGCGGGGGAGGGACTGGGGCGGAGCGGCGGCAGACGACATGGGACGCGCAGTGTCGCCGGGCGTGATGCCCGTGCCACGCAGGGCCTTACCCGGGATGCTTCAGATGGTGGGCCACCAGCGCATTGGCATGGCCATGACCCAACCCGTGCTCGGTCTTGAGCAGCGCCACCAGCTCCATGTGCTTGAGGCCCGACGCAC
Organism: uncultured Comamonadaceae bacterium; assembly: GCA_965650725.1. Classification (GTDB taxonomy): domain Bacteria; phylum Pseudomonadota; class Gammaproteobacteria; order Burkholderiales; family Burkholderiaceae_C; genus Pelomonas. The sequence continues at coordinate 16,724 of CBFGPX010000025.1, forward strand.
CGCGCAGGATGGCCAGCCAGTGCTCGACCGGCTGGCCGTAGGTCTTCTCGATGGACGGAAAGTAGGACGCGGGGCCGCGCAGCTTTTCTGCATTCGACATGGGTTCACTCCTAAGCAAGGGCACGAACACGCGCCCGATGCCGGACGACGAACGCTGGCGGCGTGAATCGACAAGACCGTAGCGCCAAACGCGCGGGCGCGCCGCGCGTCACGGCCGGCGAATCTCGTCCACGTACATGCCGGACCACCACCTGCGCCCGACCAAGACCAAGCGCTCGCCCACCCGCAGTGCAGGCGCCGCCATCCGCCTCTCAAGGCACAGGCTTGCAAGCTGTCCATTGACCAGGAAGTCGGCCGATTGATCACAGCCTCTGGAGTTCCTGGACAACGAACCCACCGAGACGACCTGAACCTCAACCTGCAAGGCAGGACCGCCGGCGACCCAGCCGAGAAACGCGGCCCAGCCCGGCGTCGCCGCCACTGACAAGGCAGCCATCGCGCCGAACGACAACGGGAGCACCAACCAGCTTTTGACCCATGACTGATGCATTCGACGAGCGCGTTCGCGCATGTCGGCTCGAAGGAACACAAGGGACGAGAGCAGGCACACGCCGAAGAAGAGCCAGGGCGCAGCAGCCCAGTAGGTTGTGCTGAACGCGAAGACGAATCCTCCACCCAGGCTGAGTTCGAACAGCAAGCCGACGAGCAGCCAGATCAAACCCAGCAGCGCTGCCGCCTGCACGATCCGCGGCACCCGCGGTGCCTGCGCCGTTTGGTCCGCTTGCGCGTAACGCGCTCTCGACGATGCAATGCGTTCATCAAGCTGCCGCCGCTCTTCGGCCATCGTCCGCTCAATGCGCGCTTCCAATTCAGCAAGCCGTGATGGGCTCAGTTCGGCCTGCCGGCCAAGTGCCACGGCCTCGGCCAGCAGACGCTCAGACACACTGACATTGCCCGGATTCGTAGGTTGGGTCGTCATTGGATTGAAGGGCTTCTGGGGGACAGTCTCGCGCTACCGCGCGCCGCCGCCCACAACCCCGCCCAGGTCAGCAACCCGTTGAGCAGCAACAGCTCCAACCCGATCTGATACCCACCCCAGGGCTGGCCGAAGTCCAGCACCGCGCACAGCGCCGGCGCCGCCAGGCAGACCGCCACCAGCCGCCCCGCCGACACCGGCCGCGGCGTGAACATCGCGAACGCGAACAGCCCCAGCAGCGGACCGTAGGTGTAGCCGGCGAGCTTCAGGATCAGGTAGATCATGCTGGTGCTGTCCAGTGCCTTGAAGCCCAGCACCAGCGCGAGGAACAGCAGCGCGAAGCCGTAGTGCACGCGCCGCCGCGTGCGGGTGTCTTCCTTGCTCACCCGCAGCAGGTCCAGGCAGGTGCTGGCCGTCAGCGCGGTCAGCGCACCGTCGGCGCTGGGCAGCAGCGCCGACACCAGTGCCAGCACGAACACGATCTGCACCCAGGCCGGCAGGTGCTGCATGACCACGGTCGGGAACAGCGCGTCGCCCTTGGCCGCCAGGCCATGCTCCTGCGCATACAGCGCCAGCAGTCCGCCCAGCAGCAGGAAGACGGCCACCACCACCAGCATCAGCACGGCCAGCACCAGCAGGTTCTTCTGCGCGTCGCGCAGCTTCGCGACCGACAGGCTCTTCTGCATCATTTCCTGGTCCAGCCCCGTCATCGCGATCGCGATGAACATGCCGGCCAGCAGCGCCTTCACCGAGAAGTCGCGGCTCAGCGGGTCGCTGACCCACACGCGGCTCAGGCCCGCGGCGTCCAGTTGCGCGAAGGCATCGGGCTGCCACAGCAGCGCGGTGCAGACGACGAGGCCGGTCAGCATGCCGGCGGTCTGCAGCGTGTCGGTCCAGACCAGCGCCTTCACGCCGCCCTCCACCGTGTAGAGCAGGATCATCACCAGCACGACCGCTGCACCCAGCGCGAACGGCAGGCCCAGCGGCTGCAGGATCAGCGTGTGCAGCACGGCCACGACGAGGAACAACCGCCCCGTGGCACCCAGCGTGCGGCTGAGGATGAAGTAGGCCGAGCCCAGCCGCTGCGCCGCCGGCCCGAGGCGCTCGCCCAGCAGGCCGTAGATGGAGGCCAGCTTCAACCGGTGGTAGGCCGGCAGCAGCACGAAGGCGATGACGGCGTAGCCGAACACCTGGCCGATGACGATCTGCAAATAGGTGAAGCCGTTGACCGTCACCGAGCCCGGCACGCTGATGAAGGTGACGCCAGAAAGCGACGTGCCAATCATTCCGAACGCGACGACCGGCCAGGGACTTTCCCTGCCCCCCACGTAGAAACCCTCGGCGCCAGAACCGTGCGAGACGCACCTCGCCAGTACCAACAGCAGGGCGAAATAAGTGAGAACCCCGATCAAAAGCAGTGCAGGTGACATGGGTCGGGATGATGACTCAGATCACCCCCACGAACGGGGTGGATCAATTCGTCACGAAGCATCAATACGATGCGCCGCGTTTTGGCAATTTTTACCAACTAGTCATGCAAATCCGACCCCTGGTAGCTCTCCTTGCTGCGGCCTTTGCGGCGCCTTCCGTGTTTGCGGCCGACGGCCCGGTCATCAGCCAGGTCTACGGCGGCGGCGGCCGTGCCGGTGCCGTCTACAAGAACGACTTCGTCGAGATCCGCAATGCCGGCGCATCCGTCATCGACATGAGCACCTGGTCTCTGCAGTACTCGTCCGCAGCGGGCAGCAGCTGGGGCAACCAGAAGGTCAACCTGAAAGGCACGTTGCAACCGGGCCAGTACCTGCTGGTGCAACTCGGTAACGGCGTTTCGGCCGCCTCCGCCGTCGGCGCCGATCTGCCCGCGGCCGAGGTCACTGCCGGCTTCGACATGAGCGGCAGCGCGGGCAAGCTGGCGCTGGTCAACAGCACGACGGCGTTGGCCGCTACCACCTGCCCGTCTGACGTCAGCATCAAGGACCTCGTTGGCTACGGCACGACGGCCAATTGTTCCGAGATCTCGCCCGCACCGGCGCCGACCAACAACGGCTTTGCCTTGCTGCGCGCCGACGCGGGTTGCACCGACAACGGCAACAACAGCACGGACTTCACCAATGGCACGCCGACGCCGCGCAACAGCAGCACCGCCTACGCCGTCTGCTCCGCCGCGGCCCCGGGCCCGGCTCCTGGGCCCGCGCCGACGCCTGGCGCCTTCAAGCAGACCTACGAGATCCAGGGTAGCGGTGCCACCAGCCCACTGGCGGGCCAGAGCGTCACGACCGAGGGCGTCGTGACCCGCCTGACCAACACCGGCTTCTACATGCAGGCCGCCGTGGGCGACGGCAACCCGGCCACGTCCGACGGCATCTTCGTCTTCACGAGCACGGCACCCACCGTGTCCGTCAGCCAGTTGGTGCGCGTGGCCGGCACCGTCACCGAGTTCTCGACCGGTGGCGGCACCGTCACGCAGATCGGCACCGTCACCGGCGTCTCGCTGGTGAACGCCGGCCAGAGCGTGGCGCCCACGCCGATCACGCTGCCGGTGTCCGGCGGCCTGGAGCGTTACGAGGGCATGCTGGTCACGCTGGCCGGCCCGCTGACCGTGGGCCAGAACGCCTTCCAGGCCCGCTACGGCCAGTTGACGCTGTCGGCCGGCGGCCGGCTGGAAACGCCCACCAACAAGTACCGTGCCGGCAGCGACGCCGCCAAGGCCATGGCCGCCGACAACGCGGCCCGCCTGATCGTGCTGGAAGACGGCAGCACGCTGCAGAACGTGAACCCGACGCCCTTCACCGGCCCGACCGGCGCGCTGCGTGGCGGCGACACCATCGGCAGCATCACCGGCGTGATCGACTTCGGCCCGACGACCACCAGCACCGGCGCGCCCGGCGCCTACCGCATCGTGCCGCTGGCCAACGATGCGCTGCAGTACACGCTGACCAACCCGCGCACCACCACGCCGCCGGCCGTGGGTGGCAATGTGAAGCTGGCCAGCTTCAACGTGCTGAACTACTTCACCACCTTCACCAACGGCCAGACGGCTGACGGTGCGGGTGCCGGCGCCCAGCCCTGCGCCGGCGAATGCCGCGGCGCCAACAACCTCGCGGAGTTCAACCGCCAGCAGGCCAAGATCGTCGCCGCCCTCAGCGCGATCGACGCCGACGCCGTGGGCCTGATGGAGATCCAGAACAACGCCATCGCACCGCAGAACCTGGTGGCCGCGCTGAACGCCAAGGTCGGCGCCGGCACCTACGCCGTCGTCTCCGGCTCGGCGGCCGGCGTGGTGGGATCGGACGCCATCAAGAACATGATCATCTACAAGCCCGCCAAGCTCACGCCGGCTGGCGGCTCGGTGATCGACACGGACGCGGTCAACAACCGCCCGACCGTGGCCCAGAGCTTCGCGCTGGCCAACGGCCAGAAGTTCACGCTGCTGGTCAACCACCTGAAGTCCAAGGGCTGCGGCAGTGCCTCCGGCCTGGACCTGGACCAGGGCGACGGCCAGAGCTGCTACAACGCCACGCGCGTGAAGCAGGCCGATCGCCTGCGCAGCTTCGTCGCGTCGCTGCAGACCAGCAGCGGCAGCAACGACGTGGTGCTGGTGGGTGACTTCAACGCCTACGGCATGGAAGACCCCATCACCCGCCTGACCGACAACGGCTTCGTCGACCAGATCGGCCGCTTCAACACGCTGGGCTATTCCTACGTGTTCGACGGCGCCGCCGGCCGTCTGGACCACGCGATCACGAGCTCGTCGCTGTCGCCCAAGGTCAGCGGTGCGACGGAGTGGCACATCAACGCCGACGAGTCCGTGGCGCACGACTACAACCAGGAGTTCAAGCAACCCGCCTGCGCCACCTGCGCGCCGGACCCCTACCAGGCGACGGTCTACCGCTCGTCCGACCACGACCCGGTGGTCATGGGCCTGAACCTCTACAACAGCTACATCACGGCGGCCAGCACGACGGTGACGGGCACGGCGGGGGATGACCTGATCACGGTGGGTGCGCTCAAGCCTGCGCTGACGGGCGGTGCGGGCCGCGACCAGTTCGCGTTCACGGCCAGCTTCACGGGTGGCGCCACCATCGCCGACTTCACGCCGGGTATCGACGTGATCAACCTCAGCGCCGTGCTGCGCGCGGCAGGCGTCACCGCGGCGGCGCCGCTGAGCAGTGGCCATGTCAGCTGCACACGCAGCGGCATCAGCGATGCGCTGATCGCCATGGACCCCGACGCCGCCGGCCCCGCCCCGCGCCGCCCGCTGCTGCTGCTGAAGAACGTCGCCTGCACGTCGCTGAACGCCAGCAGCTTCCAGTTCTGAGCCGCTCCCATCCCTCTCGCATACATATCGCCATGAACCACATCTCTCCCATGCGCACCGTCCTGGCCGCGGCCGTCCTGAGCCTGTCCACCTTGGCGGCCTCGGCAGCAGACTTCAGCTTCAGCGGCAGCATCACGGCCTCGCAGGTTCCCGCCCTGGAAGGCACGACCTTCGCCGGCAGCTTCTCGCTGGATCTGCCGGGCCTCGACTTCACTGGCTATGTGCCGCTGACGGCGTTCAGCCTGAGCTTCGGCGGCCAGACCTACAGCCTGGGCTCGGCCGACGCCTCGGTGTCCTTCGAGGGCGGCCAGTTCTCGGCCTTCCAGTACCTCACGACCGCAGGAGGCGCTTCGCTGGAGCTGTACACCGGCTTCCCCTCGGCCTTGGAGGGCACCCTCACCCACATCGGCGCCAACAACCTCGTCAGCGAGGGCAGCTTCCAGATCTCGGCCGTGCCCGAGCCCGAGAGCTACGCGCTGATGCTCGGCGGCCTGGGCCTGGTGGGCTGGATGGCACGCCGCCGCAAGGTGGTCTGAGCGTTCACGCTCCGCTGCAACAGCCCGCTTCGGCGGGCTGTTTTCATTTCAGTACGTCCGCCCGCCCTTGAACTGCGCGTGCTGACGCCGCGACAGCGTCGTGCTGCGGCTCATGGCCTCGAAGCTGACCCGCGCATGGGCATGCATGATGGCCAGGCCCAGCGCGTCGGCCGCGTCCTTGCCGGGCACGCCCGGCAGGTTCAGCAGGCGCTGCACCATGGCCTGCACCTGCTCCTTCTTGGCCTGGCCATGGCCGGCCACGGCCTTCTTCATCTGCAGCGCCGTGTATTCGCTGACGGCCAGGTCCGCGGACACCAGCGCCGTCAGCGCCGCGCCGCGCGCCTGCCCCAGCAGCAGCGTGGACTGCGGGTTCACGTTGACGAACACGATCTCCACCGCCGCGCACTGCGGCTGGTAGCGCGCGACGACCTCGCGGATGCCGTCGAACAGGATCTTCAGCCGGCCCGGCAGGTCGCCCACGGCGACGCCGTTGGTCTTGATCGTGCCGCTGGCGACGTAAGCCAGCCGCGGCCCCTCGGCGTCGATGACGCCGAAGCCGGTGGTCTGCAAGCCGGGATCGATGCCGAGAATCCTCATCGAGACCCCAGCGGCAGCTGGAAGTACCAGCGCACCGAATGGAACAGCACCGGTGCCGCAAAGCAAAGCACGGCGATGCGGTCCAGCAGGCCCACGGCGCCGGTGATGGAGCTGCGGTTGCCCCAGTACAGCACGCCAGCGTCCTTCTTCAGCGCCTTCATGACCAGGCCACCAAAGCCCGCCGCCGCCGCGGTGACGAAAGCCATGGCCAGCGCCTGGCCGGCCTTGAACGGCGTGATCCAGTACAGCAGGCCGCCGGCCAGCGTGCCGGTCAGCGTGCCTATCCACCAGGCTCGCATCGAGAAGCTGCGGCTGATGCGCCGCGCCACCGGCCGGCGGCGCAGCGTGCGGGTGGCGATCTCCTGCGCGATCTGCGAGGCCGCCACCACCATGACCAGGAAGAACAGCAGGAAGGCGCCACGGCCGGTGTAGCCGGGGAAGTCCAGCAGCAGCAGCGCCGGCGCGTGCGACAGGCCGTAAACGCAGACCATCACGCCCCACTGGATCTTGGCGTTGCGCTCCAGGTAGCGGCGCGGGTCGTCGGCCAAGGCGCTGACGATGGGCAGTACCAGGAAGCCGTAGACCGGCAGGAAGACCGTGAACAGGTCGAAGAAGCGCGTGCCGCAGATCATGTACTGCACCGGCAGCAGCACGAAGAAGGCGACGATCAGCGTGCGGTGGTCGCTGCGCTGGGTGTGCACCAGCGTGATGAACTCGCGCAGCGCCAGGAAGGAGAACAGCGCGAACAGCAGCGTGGCGCCCAGTGGCCCCGAGATCCACGCGACCCAGAACATGCTGCCGCCGATCCACGCCGCGCGCAGGTCGCGGCGCACGCGGGCCCAGGTCAGCTCCGACTGGCGGCGGGCGTCCTCGTCGTCACGCTCGCGCAGCGAGTTCAGGAACAGGCCCAGCGTCAGCAGCATCAGGAAGCCGAACAGCACGACGAAGAGCAGCGCCACCTGCTCGCTGGCGGACAGGGATTTCAGCCAGCGCATCAGTCGTCCCCGTCTTCTTCGCGACCGACCCAGTCGGGATCGGGTCGCTGCTCCATGACCGCCTCGCGCGCGCGACACAGGAAGTCGGCCTTGCTCTCGCCTGGCTGCAGCTGGATGGGCGCCCCGAAGGTCACCGTGCACAGAATGGGCACCGGCACGACCTCGCCCTTGGGCATGACGCGCTGCACGTTGTCTATCCAGGTCGGGATCAGCTGCACATGCGGAAACTGCTCGGCCAGGTGATAGATGCCGCTCTTGAAGGGCTGCGGGTTGCCCTTGTTGGAGCGCGTGCCCTCGGGAAAGATGACCAGCGAATCCCCGGCGGCCAGCGCCTCGACCAGCGGCTCCAGCGGGTCTTCGTCCGGCGTGGCGCGCGTGCGGCTGACGTAGATGGCGTTGAAGACCTCGGTCGTCAGCCAGCGCCGCAAGGCGCTCTTGGTCCAGTAGTCCTTGGCCGCGATGGCGCGCGTCTGCGCACGCAGCTCGTGCGGGAATGCCGCCCAGATCAGCACGAGATCGAAGTGGCTCTGGTGGTTGGCGATGTAGATGCGCTGCTCGGCTTGTGGCGGGCAGCCCTTCCAGTGGCCCTGCGCGCCCGTGATGAGCCGGGCGATGAAGGCGAGCAACTGGCCGGTGAAGGCGGCGAGCGTCATGGGGCCGGATTATCAGTGCCGGCCCCGACCGGCCCGGTCAGTCAGAACCAGTAGTCCCTGACGCAGCGGCCGTCGCGCGGCAGGTCGTCGAAGGTGTCGAAGCCGTCGAAATGGTCGATGGGGATGTCGGCCACGGCCTCGGGCTCGGCAAGCCGCAGGTTCACCGCCACGCGCCGCCGGCCCTGCTCGTCCAGCCGCAGCCCACGCCAGTGCGTGACGCAGCCGCAGGTCGGGCAGAAGTGGAACTCCAGCGCCTTGCCCCGCACATAGGCCTGTGTGGGGCCGCTGACGTGGATGCCTTCGTCCAGGTAGTCGTAGGCCCACAGCGTGCCGTAGCGGCGGCAGGCTGTGCAGTTGCAGGCCGTGGCGCCGTCGGGCTGGCCGTCGAAGCGCCAGTGCACGGCGCCGCACAGGCAGGAACCTTGGATCATGGGACCGCCTCCAGGGAAGCTGCGTAGATGGGATCGCTGTAGATGCGGCCGCCGAACAGGAACTCGCTGGTGCCGACCTGCGCGAAGCCGAAGCGTTTGTAGAACTCGACGGCCCGCACGTTGCGATCGTAGACGCCCAGCCACAGCGTTCTCGCACCACGCCGCCGGGCCTCGGCTCGCACCTCCTCCATCAGCTGCGCGCCCAGGCCGCGACCGGTGAAGGCCTGGCCCAGATAGAGCCGCCACAGCTGCAACGGCGCAGCGCCGCTCACGCAGGCCGGCGCGGGCTTGGCGCGCAGCACGGCATAACCCGCCAGCTCATCGGCAACCCAGGCCAGCTGCGTGGTGCAGGCGGGGTCGGCAATGACGCCGGCCATGACCTGGGCCGGGAAATGCTCGGCCACGTAGTCGGCAATCTCCTGCTCGTCGTCCAGGCCGCGGTAGGTGTCGGTAAAGGCCTGGGCGCCGAAGCGCGCGAGCGGCGCGGCATCGTCCGGCGTGGCGGGGCGGATCAGCAGGGCGGTCGGCATGCCGACCATTGTCACCGTCAGGCCAGCGGCGCGGCCCTGCCCCCCAGGCGCGCGACCAGGCCATGCGTGAGCCGGGCGGCCAGGCCGTAGACCGTCAGCTGCGGGTTGGCGCCCAGGCTGGTCGGGCACAGCGAGCCGTCGTGCACCGACACATTGGCCAGCTGCCAGTGCTGCCCGTCCGGCCGCACGACGCCGCGGCGCGCGTCGGCCGCCATCGTGCAGCCGCCCATCACATGGGCGCTGCCCACGGTGGCCAGGAAGGGCTTCATCGTCAGGCCCGCGATGCCCTGCCTGGCCTCGGCCAGGCTGGCATAGCCGCTGGCCTGCTCGTGCACCGGCCGCACGGTCCTGGCGCCGGCGGCGAACTGGATCTCGGCCATGGTGACGTAGGCGCGGCGCACGCCGTCCAGCAGGTAATCGGTCAGGGTGTAGTCCAGCACCGGCGAGCCGTCGCTGCGCAGCTTGACGGCACCGCCCGCCGACTCGGCATGGAAGCCGTCGCGCAGCAGCGCGATCATCAGCTGGGTGCGCGGCAGGTCGCGGGCGCGCTGGGCCAGCTCGGCGCCTATGCCGCCACCGTTGGTCAGCGCAAAGGCCGGGTGCACCGGTGCAACCTCCAGCTTGTAGCCCACCGGGCCATCGACCGGCCCCTGGTGCAGGAAGTGGTCGCAGAACACCGACAGCGGCGCGCCGGCCCAGCCGGCCACGTCGTGGTCGAACAGCGCGACGCCGCCGGCCGTGGGATGCAGGAAGGTGCGCTTGCCCAGCAGGTCGTGGGGGTCGGGCGCGCCGGAGCGCAGCAGCAGGGCCGGCGAGTTGATGGCGCCGCCGGCCACGACGTAATGCCGGGCCTTGATGCGCAGCGGCGCACCGCTGACGCCGCCGTCCAGCGCCACCGGCTCGGCCAGCAGCGCCACGGCCTGCCCGCCCTGCAGCTCCAACTTGGTTGCGCGGGTCTGCACCAGCAGCGTCGCGCCCAGGTCCAGCGCCGCGGGCAGCGTGCTGACCAGCATGGACTGCTTGGCATTGGTGGGGCAGCCCAGGCCGCAGGAGCCCAGATTCCAGCAGCCCTTCACGTTGCGGCGCACGACCTTGGTGGGCAGGCCCAGCTTCTCGGCGCCGCGGCGCAGCACGTCGTTGTTCTCGTTGGGCTCGGCCAGCCAGTCGGCGATGTTCAGGCGCCGCTCGACCTGCTCGAACCAGGGCGCCATCGCGGCCTCGTTGAAGTCGGTCAGGCCAAACCTGTCTGCCCAGAAAGCCAGCGCGTCGGGCGGCGTGCGGAAGCTGCCGGTCCAGTTCACCGTCGTGGAGCCGCCCACGCAGCGGCCCTGCAGGATGTTCATCGCCTGGTCCACCGTCTTGCGGCCGCCCGCCTCCTGGTAGAGCTCGCCGTAGGCCTCCAGCTCGCGCTGCTTGAACTGGCGGCTGGAGCGCAGCGGGCCTTCCTCGACGATGACGATCTTCAGCCCGGCGCGGGCCAGCATCTCGGCCGTGATGCCGGCGCCGGCGCCGCTGCCGATGATGGCGACGTCGCAGTCCAGCGCGGCGGGCAGCGGCGCGTGCGGGCCGCCGTGCACCTTCCAACCGCGGGCCAGACCTTCGAGGATGGAATCGGGAATGGCACTCATGGCATGTCTCGCGGGCCGGGATAGCCGGCGGCGGCCCAACCGGCCGGCGCGGTGAAGAAGGCAATGGAGTTCAGGTCGCGCAGCGCGTGGTAGACCTGCTGGCGGGTCTGGGAAGTGGACAGGCGCATCTTGTCCAGCGCCTGCTGGATGTCGCCCGGGCTGGCCTCGGCCCAGGTACGGGTCAGCCCCACGAGCGCGAAGCGGCCGGCCGCCGTGCCCAGCAGGCCCAGCGCGTCGGACAACTCCTTGCGCGTGGCGGCCGGGAAGCCGGCGATGGTGGCGTCCAGCCGCTCCAGCTGCGCGGCCACGCCGTCGGCCGGCAGCATGTCGCCCAGCACGGCGCGCGCGACGGCGCCCATCAGCTCGCGCGCGCCGGGGCTGAGCCGGCCGTTCACCAGGCCCGGCTTGATCAGCGCCACGCCGGCACCGGCCACGCCGATGACGACGGCCGCGCCCAGGCCCAGCTTCAACAATCGACGACGTTGCATCAGGCGATCTTCTTCAACAGGCCCAACAGGCGCTCGAACGTGGCGCCATAGGGCGGCTGGAACAGCTTCGTGCCGGCGAAGCGCGACTGGATGAACAGCGGCTTCTCCTTGCTGAAGGTACGGAAGCCCCACTCGCCGTGGTACGCGCCCATGCCGCTGGCGCCCACGCCGCCGAAGGGCTGCTCCTCCTGGCCCAGGTGCCACAGGCAGTCGTTGATGGTGACGCCGCCGGCATGGGTCTCGCGCATCACGCGGTCGCGCACGGCGCCGTCCGCGCCGAACCAGTACAGCGCCAGCGGCCGGTCGCCGCGGTTGATGTGGGCCAGCGCCTCGTCCACCTGGTCGTAGGCGACGATGGGCAGCAGCGGGCCGAAGATTTCCTCCTGCATCACCTGCGCGTCGGCCGGCACATCCAGCAGCAGCGCAGGCACAAGGCGGCGGTC
>CBFGPX010000026.1:0-27957 GCA_965650725.1 uncultured Comamonadaceae bacterium
CCCGCAATTGCGCAGGTAAAGGGGGAGCCCGCGAAGCGGGCGGAGGACACGGAGCAATTGCGGGCAGGCGCGGCCCGGCGTCCATCCAACAATGGCCAGGGTGTTCAGCATGTTCAGTACTTGCGCTTGGGCAGCTCACGCGCCGCGACTTCGGCCGGGAACACGCCCTCCTCCGTCACGATGCGGCGTGGCAGCGTCTTGCCGGCCTTCAGGTCCTTCACGGCCTGCATCAGCGGTGGGCCCAGCAGCGGGCTGCACTCCACGGTCACGTTGAGCTTGCCAGCCACCATGGCCTCGAAGGCGGCGCGCACGCCGTCGATGGAGACGACGAGGATGTCCTTGCCCGGCTTCAGCCCGGCTTCCTCGATGGCCTGGATGGCGCCCAGAGCCATGTCGTCGTTGTGGGCGTAGAGCACGTCCACCTTCCGGCCGGCTTCCGCCTTCAGGAAGGCTTCCATGACTTCCTTGCCCTTGGCACGACTGAAGTCCGCCGTCTGCGAGCGAGCTATCTTCAGGCGCGGCTGGTCCTTGATGGCTTCCTCGAAGCCCTTCTTGCGATCCAGCGCGGGCGCGGCGCCCACGGTGCCTTGCAGCTCGACGATGCGGACCTCACCCGTGCCACCCTTGGTCTTGTCGATGAGCCAGCGGCCTGCGCGGCGGCCTTCCTCGACGAAGTCGGAGCCCATGAACGACACCCACAGGCTCTCGTCGGCCTCCTTCACCAGGCGGTCCGTCAGGATGACCGGGATGCCCGCGGCCTTGGCCTCGCGCAGCACGGTGCCGAAGCCAGTCTCGACGACGGGCGACAGCGCGATGACGTCGACCTTCTGAGCAATGAAGGCGCGCAGCGCCTTGATCTGGTTCTCCTGCTTCTGCTGCGCGTCGGCGAACTTCAGCGTGACGCCGGCGTCCTTGGCGGCCTGCTTGATCGAGGCCGAGTTGGCCGTGCGCCAGGCCGACTCCGCGCCGATCTGCGAAAAGCCGAGAACGATGGGCTTGCCGGCCGCCCAGGCGGGCAGACCGACGGCCGCGAGGGCGGCAAGGGCGTGGCGTCGTTGCATACGGAAAACGAAGGAAAAAGGCCGCCCCGACACGCACTCAAAACGAGTGCGTGCGCGAGGGCTGGCTTGAAAGGCGGGCCGAACCACGACCGCCCGGAGAATGATCGGAAGGGGACGCTACGGTGTTCGGGCCGAGCGCCGGGCCGCCCCAAGCCGGCCCGTCTGGCGATTTGCACGCCGGTCAATCCGGCGTGCATCGCCGTCCCCTCGGGGGACCGACCAGACCGGCACGCGTTCAGCGGCCGGGCTGGGCGAGGGGTCAACCATCACAACTTGAAGTTGAAGCTCAGGCCATAGAACTTGTCGTCCGACCGGATGTCGTGCGGGAAGCTCTCGTTCTGGAAGTAGCTGTAGTACTTGGCGCCGGTCAGGTTGTTGGCGTTGAAGCTGACGCTGAGCTGCGGCGTGACCTGGTAGCCGATGGCGAAGTCCAGCCGGCCATAAGCCTTCACGCGGTTGTAGTACGGCGCGTTGTTGTTGCCGCAGATGCCGGTGGCCAGGCCGTTCTCGGCGGGCGACGCGACCAGGCAGTCGATCTGGCCCTCGTTGAACTTGTCGCGCCAGGTGTAGGTCAGGCGGCTGGTGATGCCGAACTTCTCGTACAGCACGCCGGCGTTGTAGCTGTGTTTGGACACGCCCAGCAGCGGCTTGCCGAACAGCTTGTCGCCGGGCGTGTTCACCACGCTGTCGGCCATCGTGTAGTTGCCGAACACGCCCACGCCGCTCAGCGCACCGGGCAGCATGTCCAGGAAGTACTGCGCGCTCAGTTCCAGGCCCTTCAGCGTGGCCTTGCCGAGGTTGCGCGGGCGGCTCATGTCGTAGGTGACGCCGCCGATGACCTCGCGGGCCACGGAGCGCACGACGCGGTCCTTCAGCACGCGGTGGTAGACGGCCGCCTGCAGATAGCTGCCCTTGCCGAAGTACTTCTCGATGGACAGGTCATAGGCCGTGCTCATCTGGTCCTTCAGCTCGGGATTGCCGCCGCTGCCGCCGGGGATGATGTTGGCGTTCAGCGGCACCGAGTAGTTGACCGTCGGGTTCAGGTCGCCCAGGCCCGGGCGGGACATCGTGACGCCGCCGGTGGCACGCACGATGAGGTTGGGCACGACCTCCAGCTTGGCGCTGGCGTTGGGCAGGAAGTGGTTGGTCGTCGACGAGGCCGTCTGCGGCGTGACGACGTTGTTGATGCGGCCCGCACCGGAGATGGTGCGCTCGGAGCGCACGAAGCGGCCACCGAACACGCCGTCCAGCCGCATGCCGCCGACGGTGGTCTCGTAGTGCGGCTGCACGTAGAGGGCGTAGTTCCGCTCGGTCGCGTCGTAGTTGTTGACCGGGGCATAGGCGGGGTCGCCCGGCTGGCTGCCGTACAGCACGCGCAGCACGTCGGTGTTGTTGCGCAGGTAGTCGGGGTTGGGCGTCATCCACGGCTGGCAGCCGTTGATCTGCGGGATGCAGTTGGGCGCCTGGATCAGGAAGTCGGCAGGCAGCTGCGTGGCCGAGCTGACCAGCGTCACGCGGTTGCCGCCCGGGGCGCCGGGGCCGCCGGCCTCGTTGGCACGCCAGGCGGAGTCGCGGTCGGCGGCGCGGACGCCGAAGTCGACGCTGGTGATGAAGCCGTCCAGCTCGTAGCTGCCCTTCAGCGCCACGGCGTTCTGCTCGCTCTTGGCCCAGTTGATGTCCTGGAACAGGCCGTTGGCGAAGCGGAAGTCGGTCTTGCTGCCCAGCGGGTTGCCGGGCATGTTGGTGGTGCCGTAGTCGCCCGCGTTGACGACGATGTCCACCGACGCGATCTGCTTGCCGATGTCGACAATGATGTTGCGGTTGCGGTTGTCCGACGCCATGTGCGAGGCATCGAGGTGCAGCGACAGCGGGCCGGCGTTGTACTTCCAGCCGGCGGCCAGCACGCGCTGGTCGGTCGCGCCCACCTTGGCCTGCGTGCTGGTCAGGCCCGGCACGTTGTTGAACGTGGCCGACACGCCGTTGCACAGGTTCTGCACGCCATCGGTGGCGCTGCCCAGGAAGCCGGCGCCGTTGATGTGGGCCTTGAAGCAGTCGGTGCTGGCCTTGGCGTTGGTGATGTTGGCCGCAGCGAAGATGTCCGAGAAGATGAAGTAGGTGCCGAACTTGCCGCGGTAGCCGGCGTACAGCGCGTCGGCATAGAACTCGTTCTGCGCGTTCGGGCGCCACTGGATGGACGCGTTGGCCTGCGGGCGCTGGTAGCCGCCGGTGTCGGTCAGGCCGCCCACGCAGGTGGGCAGCACGATGCCGGCCGCGCCCGCCGGGCCGTTGGTGCCGGAGCGCGGATCGCAGTTGAACGAGATGGGGCGGTTGAACTTGTGGTCGGCGTAGGAGACGTCGGCCAGGAAGCCGATCTCGCCGGCGTCGGTCTGCGTGCGGTAGGAGCCCAGCACACCCAGCTTGGTGCTCGGCTTGGTGGCGAACTCGCCGGCACTGGCGCGACCGTTGACGACCAGCGTCAGGCCCTTGCGGAACTCCATGGGCTTGCGCAGCTTCAGGTCGATGGCGCCGGCCACGCCGCCTTCCAGCACGTTGGCGCCGGCCGACTTGTAGACGTCGGCGCGCGAGATGGCTTCGGCCGGCAGGTCCTGGAACGCGAAGCCGCGGCCCACGCCGGTGAACATCTCGCGGCCGTCCACGGTCGTGATGATGTCGCCGATGCCGCGGATCAGCGGGTTGACGATCTCGTTGTTGAAGCCCACGACGGTCTGCACGCCGGGCACGCGCTGCAGCGCCTCGGCCACCGTGTTGTCGGGGAACTTGCCGATGTCGTCGGCGACGATGGATTCGACGACCTGGTCGGCATCGCGCTTGCTCTGCACGGCCGCATTGCGGCTGGCGCGCTGGCCGATGATGACGACCTGTTCGAGCTTGTTGTCGGCCTCGGCGGCCGGCTTGGGCGCGGCCTGCTGAGCGGTGGCCTGCTGGCCGGCGAACGCCAGCGTCAGCATGGTGGCTGCCGCGATTGGCGAGAGGGTGAATCGCTTCATTGTTTTGTCTCCTGGAGCCTGGGCGGTGCTTCGTTGGCGCCACCGTCGGCAGGTTTTAGAACGAAATCCGTGGCGCGCTGGTCGCCGGGTCCCCGATGTCTCGATGCGCAGCGTGGCGCTGCGCTCTCGACCTCATTACAAACAACTTTTCTTGCAACATTCGGCGCAACAAGGCTCCTGGATGGAGCTTCGCGGCGCCCCGGCCGCATCGAGCGTCTCGATGGCAGCCGGTCTTCAGAACCTGTTCAATGTGAGTCAGCGCCGCGTCTGCCGCAGCCCGTCCGTTGGCAGTGCCCACGGACCTTTCTGATCGTTTTGATGATTATTCACCAATATTTTTGTTATAAACTTATCGCAAACCATGAGTGGCGCGAGCGCATCAGCGCTTGT
Organism: uncultured Comamonadaceae bacterium; assembly: GCA_965650725.1. Lineage (GTDB taxonomy): Bacteria > Pseudomonadota > Gammaproteobacteria > Burkholderiales > Burkholderiaceae_C > Pelomonas. The sequence continues at coordinate 4,460 of CBFGPX010000026.1, forward strand.
CGCTGCCGAGGAAACGCGATTCGCGCTCCAGCAGGCGATTGATGCGCTGCTGCCCCTTGGCCAGCGTGGCCTCCAGCGGCTCGCCGGACACGACGACGGCGGACACGGTGTCGCCCAGCAACCCCATCACGCGGGTCTGCCGCGCGACGGTGGTGGGCAGGCCGGTGCCGAACTGCGCCACCGGGCCCAGCGACGCGCGCTGCGCCAAGGCCTTGAAGGCCGCGCTGTCCACGGCCGACTGGCGCGCCGGCAGCTGGCCGGTGCGGGCCCAGGCCAGGCTCTCGTCGTTCAGGAAGCGCAGGAAGCGCAGCGCGGCGTCGCGCTCGGCCGCGGTCTGCTTCGGATTGCGCAGCATCACCCACACATGGCTGTCGGCCCAGGTGGCCGGCTTGCCGTACAGCGCCGGCTCGGGCTGGGCCTCGTACGCGCGGCTGAGCGGGTTGCCGGGCTGGGCCGCGCGGTCGTTCAACTGGCCCAGCAGCCAGGTGCCGTTGGGCATCACGCCGCCGGCGCCGGCCATGAAGGCCTGCAGCGCGGCGCTGTAGTCCATGTGGCGCGTGGACAGGCCTTCGGCGTAGACCGTGCGCATGAACGCAACGGCGGCCTTCACCTCGGGCGTGCCGAGATCGATGGCCTGGTCGGTCTTCGGGAACAGGCTGCCGCCCTGCTGGCTCACAAAGCCCAGCACGCTGCGCGCGAAGAAGCTGGGGTCGTTCAGCGTCAGCCACACGAAGTAGGGCTTGCCGGTGGCACGCTTGAACGCGCGGGCCTGCGCCAGCAGTTCATCCGCCGACGTGGGCAGCTTCGCGCGCCCCTGCTTGTCGACCAGCCCAGCCTGCTTCATCAACCCGAGGTTGATGTGCCACAGCATCGCGTGGCTGTCGTAGGGCAAGGCCAGCACATGACCGCCCAGCGTCACGCCGTTGCGGGCGTGCGGCGTGAAGTCGGCCGCATCGAGTGCGCCATCCAACGGCTGCAGCAGGTCGCGCTTGGCGAAGTCGCCAAGCACCGAGGCATGCATGATGGAGATGGTGGGCAGGTCGCCGCCGACGATGCGCGCGCCCAGCTGCGGGTAGTAGGCGGCGTGCTCCACGATCTGCGTGTTGACGCGGATGCGGCCGGCCTCCCGCGCGTTGAACTTGTTGGTGAGCACGGTGATGATCCCGCACTCGCTGCTGACCTGGGCGGGGTCCGTCACCTGGCCGAACTCGGCATCGCAGCTGCCGAAGAAGCGGGCCAGCGTGATCTCGACCGGCGCGGCGTTCGCCGCACCCATGAGCAGCGCCGCAGTGAAGGCGATGAGCGTGCGCTTCATGCCGGCTTGCCCCCAGCCACCGCCGCCACGATGTGGCGCTGGAAGAACGCGTACAGCACCAGCACCGGCAGCGCGGCGAACACGGCTTGCGCCATCAGGAAGCCCAGCCCCTCGGACTGCGCGAAGTTGGTCTGCGTGGACGCGAGGCCCAGGGTCAGCGTGTACATCTCGGGTCGGGTCGCGGAGATCAGCGGCCACAGGTAGTCGTTCCACGCGGCCAGGAAGCTGAAGATGCCGAGCGTCGCCTGTGCCGGCAGCGTCAGCGGCAGGATGACGCGCCAGAAGATGGTCCAGCGCGACGCGTTGTCCATCAGCGCGGCCTCCTCCAGCTCGCGCGGCAGCGCCTTGAAGAACTGCGTCATCAGGAACACGCCGAACGGCGCGGCCAGCCGCGGCAGGATCAGCCCCGCATAGCTGTTGTGCAGCCCCAGTTCGGCGAAGAAGCGGTGCAGCGGGATGACCACCGCCGGCTCCGGCACCGCCAGCCCGGCCAGCACCAGCGCGAACACGACGCGCTTGCCAGGAAAGGAGCAGCGCGCGAAGCCATAACCCGCCAGCGACGACAGCAACAGCACCAGGCCGGTCTGCACCAGCGCGACGATGCAGCTGTTCAGCACCCAGCGGAACACGGCCGCATTGGCCAGAATGTCGGCGTAGTTGCGCAGCGTGAACGGCGTCGACAGGATGGCGTCGGTGCGCTCCATCAGCACTGCGTTGGACTTCAGCGACAGCACGAAGACCCACGCCAGCGGCAGCATCCACAGCACGGCCAGCAGAACAGCCAACGCGAGCAGCACGCGGTCGAAGAGGGGTGCCTTCATTGCCCGTCCTCCCGCTTTTCCGCCCAGCGCTGCACCGACACCCCCAGCACCAGCAGCACGAACAGCAGTTGCGCGGCGGCGGCCGAGTAGCCCAGCGCCCACTGGTCGAACAGCGCCTCATAGATGAACATCACCAGGGTCCGGGTGCTGTTGTTGGGTCCGCCGTTGGTCAGCAGCTGCGCCTGGCCGAACACCTGCAGCTGGCCCAGCAGCTGCACGATGGCGACGAGGATCAACGTGCGCCGCAGAGCCGGCAGCGTGATGTAGCGGAACGAACGCCAGCGGCTGGTGTTGTCCAGCGCCGCGGCTTCGTACAGGTCGCGCGGCACCTGCTGCAGCGCCGCCAGGATCAGCGTCATCGGCAGGCCGATGCCCCACCACAGCGTGACCAGCGCGATGAATGGCAACGCCAGCCGCTCGTCGGTCAGCGGCGCCAGGTCCGGCAGGCCCATCGAGCTCAAGCCCTGGCTCAGCAGGCCGCGGTCGGGCAGCAGCACCAGACGCCAGATCAGCGTGACCACCGTCACCGACAACACGTTGGACGCGAAGAAGGTGCCGCGCAGCCACGCGCCCAGCTTGCCGGGTCGGTTCAGCACCAGCGCCAACGCCAGGCCCAGCCCGACGAAGGCCGGCGTGCAGATCAACGCGAACAGCACCGTGTTGGCGGCGCTGCGCAGGAAGACCTCGTCCTTCACGAGATCGACGAAGTTGGCCAGGCCCACGAACTGGCCACGTCCGGTCAGCAGGTCCACCGCGTGAAGGGACAGCCAACCGCCTTCCAGCACCGGCGCAATCACCAGGGCCAGATAGCACAGCAGAAAGGGCGCGATGAAGGCCCAGCCCACCCAGGCCGGCGCCGTCATGCCCGAGCGGGTCAGGGCTGTGGTCGTCATGCCGCGCGCACCTCGGCGTGATGGGCCACGCCGTTGGAGCCGAACACATGCAGCTGATCCAGGTCGGGCTGCAGGTGCACGACATCGCCAAGTGCCATTGGCCGCTGCACGGGCACCTCAGCCACGACGACCGTGCCGTTGCCGAGACCGACGTGCGCGAGGCTGCGTTCGCCCAGGCGCTCGATCAGTTCGACGCAGCCCGACACCGGCCCCGCCTCGGCCAGCTTCAAACCCTCGGGCCGCACGCCGATGCACAGGTCGCGGCCCATGGTTTCGGACGCCGCCACCTGGGTGCGCAGCAGCTCACCGCCGTACAGCCGCACGACGGCGCGCCCCTGGTCGTCCGGCACCCGCTCCACCGGCAGGAAGTTCATCGCCGGGCTGCCGACGAAGCCGGCGACGAACTTCGTGCGCGGCTTCTGGTAGATCTCCATCGGCGCGCCCAGCTGCTCGATGCGGCCGCCGTTCATGACGACGATGCGGTCGGCCAGCGTCATCGCCTCGACCTGATCGTGCGTGACGAACACCATCGTCGAGCCCAGCCGCTTGTGCAGCCGCGCGATCTCGATGCGGGTGCGGCTGCGCAGCTTGGCATCGAGGTTGGACAGCGGCTCGTCGAACAGGAAGGCCTTGGGCTCCTTGACCACTGCGCGACCGATCGCCACGCGCTGGCGCTGGCCACCCGACAGCTGGCCGGGCAGGCGCCGCAGCAGCGCGTCCAGCTCCAGCATCTGCGCGGCGGCGGTCACGCGCTGCTGCACCTCGGCATCGGCCACGCCGATGTTGCGCAGGCCGAAGGCCATGTTGTCGAACACGCTCATGTGCGGATAGAGCGCGTACTGCTGGAACACCATCGCCAGGCCGCGCCTGCCCGGAGGCAGCGCCGTCACGTCGGTGCCGCCCAGCACGATGCGGCCCTCGGACACGCTCTCCAGCCCCGCCAGCATGCGCAGCAGCGTGGACTTGCCGCAGCCCGACGGGCCCAGCAGCACGATGAACTCGCCGGCGGCAATGTTCAGCGAGAAGTCGGGAATGATCTCGACGGACCCGTAGCGCTTGGCCACGCCGGCGAATTCGATGCTTGCGGTCAAGGGTGTTGTCTCCGGATGGGCGCTGTCATGGCGGCGCCTCTAGGTGTCAGTGTTCAGCGTTTGCGGGTGCCATATTGACGGAGCAGTTCCGCCTCGCGCTGCCGGTACGGCTTGCCGTCGGTATGCAACACGTCATGGAACCACACCAGCGGCGGGTCGATGGTGTAGGGCTTCTTCCAGGAGTCCCAGGGCATCTTGGTCTGGCTCTTGCCGTCCACAAAGCCCCAGTTGATCATGCCCACGTCCTCGCGCGCGGCGATGGGCAGCGCGATGTCGAAGGTGGAGCCGAGGCTGCGCGCCATGTACTCGGTGCAGATCAGCGGGCGGCCGTACTGCTGCAGCTGCTTGATGCGCATCTCGAACTTCTCGGGCCAGTTGTAGTCGTGGAAGCTGACCACGTCGGAGCAGGCCAGCTGCGCCTTCTGCACCGCGTTCAGCTCGGGCGAGTCGGGTGCCCAGTTGTCGCCCAGCCACAGGCCGCTGGTCAGCGGCTGGCTGGGGTTCTGTGCACGCGCCCAGTCGAAGGCCTGCGGGATCATCTCGGCCACCAGCGCGATCTTGTCCTTGGCCTCGCGCGGCAGGTAGTAGCCCATGCCACCGCCCTGGTTGTCGGGCTCGTTCCAGATGTCCCAGTAGCTGACGCGCGGGTCCTGGCCGAAGGTCTTGACGATGTCCTCGACATAGGCGCGCAGCTGCGGCCAGGTCGAGCGGTCGGCCAGCTGCGCGGCCGACGGGCTCTGCACCCAGCCGGAGTTGTGCACGCCGGGGATGGGCTCACGCTGCGGGCCCAGCCTGGGCTCGGGGTCCCAGCAGGAATCGAACAGCACGAACATCGTGCGGATGCCATGCTGGTCGGCGATGTCAAGGTACTGATGGATGCGCTGCTTGAAGCCGGCGGCGTCCTGCGCCCACAGCAGGTCGTGCAGGAACACTCGCATGGTGTTCATGCCCAGATCCTTGGCCCAGCCGAGTTCGAGCGCGATGCGATCGGGGTCGAAGCTCTCGGCCTGCCACATGGCCAGTTGGTTGATGGCGGAGGCGGGCAGAAAGTTGGCGCCCAGGGACCAAGGCTGGGCCTTGAACCAGGCATGCGCCTTCTCGGGCGTCCAGCGTGAGGGAGTGGTTGTCATCGCAGTCATGTGGATAGGGTTGACGGTCAGGCCAGGAAGAAGCGGTAGCTGAGGCGGTGCCGGTAGACCTCGCCGGGATTCAGCACGGCCTGCGGCCATGCGGGGTGATGGGGGCTGTCGGGCAGCGCCTGCGGCTCCAGCGCGAGGCCGGCATGCGGCGCGTAGGGCCGACCCGCGCGGTCGGCGCTGCGCGGCAGGAACTCGCCGGCGTAGAACTGCAGGCCGGGCTGGTCGCTGCACAGGTCCATGCCCAACGCGCCGTCGCCGGACCACAGTCGGGCCATGAGCCGGGCTCGCATCTGTGCGGGCGCGATGAGCCAGCAGTGGTCGTGGCACTGCGGCAGCGCGCCGGCATGGCGCAGCAGGTCCAGCGCCTCGCCGATGTAGCGGGGCTCGCGGAAGTCGAACGGCGAGTCCTTGACCAGACGCTGCTCGCCGGTCGGGATCAGGTCGGGCCGCACGGGCAGATAGCGGTCGCCACGGATCAGCAGCCGGTGGCCCCGGATGCTGGTGCGGCCATCGCCGCCATCGAGGTTGAAGTAGGCGTGGCTGGTCAGGTTGACCAACGTGGGCGCGCTGGTCGTGGCCTCCAGATCCAGGTGCACGGTCAGCGGCGGCGCGACGCGATAGGTGGCCTTGAGCTGCAGCGCGCCTGGATAGCCCTGGTCGCCGTCAGGCGAGGTCAGCGTGAGTTCAAGCGCATCGTCGGTATGGCTCGCGACCTGCCAGCGCTGGCGGTGGAAGCCGTCCGGCCCGCCATGCAGTTGATGCTCACCCTCGTTGGCGGCCAGCGCGTGAAGCCGGCCGTCCAGAGTGAACGACGCGTTGGCGATGCGATTGGCGTAGCGGCCCACGATGGCGCCCAGGTAGCCAGCTTGGGTCAGATGATCCTCGGGGGACGCATGCCCCAGCAACACCTCGCGGCCTCCCCCATGCACCGGCACGCGACAGGACATCCATGCGGCGCCGATGTCGGTGAGCTGGATCTCCAACCCGTCCCCGGAGCGAAGCCGGAAGGTCTGCGCACTCATGCCAGCCCCCCTGCACCACCCGATGCTGCGCAGACATGCACCTCGGCCGCACGACCGTCGGGCGAGCGGTAGCCCTTGGCCACGGCGGCGCGAATGTCGTCCACCAGGCCCGCCGGCGCCAGCGCGATGACGCAACCACCGAAGCCGCCGCCGGTCATGCGCGCGCCGCCGGCGTTGCCGATGACGTCCTGCACCAGCGCCGCCAGCGCATCGATGGCCGGCACGGTGATTTCGAAGTCGTCGCGCATGGACCAGTGCGACTCGCGCATCAGCTGGCCCATCCAGGCCAGGTCACCCTGCCCCATCGCCTGGCCCAGCAGCTCGCAGCGGCGGCTGTCGCTGATGATGTGGCGCGCGCGGCGCCGCACCACGAGATCCAGCGAGCCACCGCGGTGCGACCACAGCGAGTCGTCCACGTCGCGCAGCGCCTTCACGCCCAGGCCGGCCGCGGCCGCTTCGCACTGCCGGCGGCGCAGGTTGTATTCGCTGTCCACCAGGCCGCGCTGGATCTTGGAATCGATGACCAGCACCGCCGTGCCCGCCGGCAAGGGCATGGGCGTCACGTCCAGGCTGCGGCAGTCCAGCAGCAGCGCATGGCCGGCGACGCCGAACGCCGAGGACATCTGGTCCAGCACGCCGCACTGGCAACCGGCGTAGACGTTCTCCGCGCGCTGGCCGGCCAGCGCCATGGCCTGCGGCGAGAGCTGCCAGCCATTCAGCGCCGACAAGGCCTGGCCCACGGCCAGCTCCAGCGACGCCGACGAGCTCAGCCCCGCGCCCTGCGGCACGTTGCCGGCAATGGCCAGCTGCGCGCCGCCCACGGGCAGGCCCTGCTGCGTCAGCACGGCCACCATGCCCTGCACATAGCGCAGCCACTGCGGGCTGCCGCTCACGTCGGCGGCCTCGCCGACGCGGAAGCGCCCCAACGCCTCGCCCTGGTCGCAGGCCAGCACCTCCACCACGTCGTCGTCGCGCGGCGCGGCGGCCACGACCGTGTCGCGGTCGATGGCGCAGGGCATCGCGAAGCCCTCGTTGTAGTCGGTGTGCTCGCCGATGAGGTTGACGCGGGCCGGCGCCCGCGCCACGCGCTGGGCTTCAGCCCCGAAGGCGCGCAGGAATCCCCGCACCGCGCGCTCGCGCGGCGTTGGCTGGAGGTCGTCGCTCATGCGGTCCTCGCCTGTCGGTAGTGAAGGCTGTCGCTGACGTCGCGCAGCCGCTGCGCGGCCACCTCCGGCGTCAGGTCGCGCTGGGCCTCGCCCAGCATCTCGAAGCCCACCATGAACTTGCGCACCGTGGCCGAGCGCAGCAGCGGCGGGTAGAAGTGGGCGTGCAGCTGCCAGTGCTGCTGCGCGCTGTCGTCCGCGCGACCCGCCTGGTGCGGTGCGCCGTGCCAGCCCATGGAGTACGGGAACGAGCACTGGAACAGGTTGTCGTAACGCGTCGTCAGCCGCTTCACCGCGAGCGCCAGATCGTCGGCCTGCGCCGCCGACAGCGCCTCCAGCCGCAGCGTGTGCGCCTTCGGCAGCAGCAGCGTCTCGAACGGCCACGCGGCCCAGTAGGGCACGACGGCCAGCCAGTGCTCGGTCTCGACGACCACGCGCTCGCCGGCGGCCCGCTCATCGCGGACGTAGCGAACCAGCAGCGGCTCGCCATGCGTGGCCAGGTAGTCGCGCTGGTGACCGTCGGCGAGCCGCGCCTCGTCGGGCAGCACATCCAGCCCCCAGATCTGGCCGTGCGGATGCGGGTTGGAGCAACCCATGGCCGCGCCCTTGTTCTCGAACACCTGCACCCAGCGCCAGCGCCGGCCCATGTCGGCGGACTGCTGCTGCCACGCCTGCACGACCGCCTGCAGCGCGGGCAGCTCCATCTCGGGCAGCGTCAGCGAATGGTCGGCCGAGAAGCACAGCACCCGGCATTCACCCGCCACGGGCTCCGGCTGCATCAGGCTGCCGGGCGCGGCGGCGGGCAGGTCGACCGCCTCGGGCTGCAAGGCCGCGAAATCGTTGGTGAAGACAAAGGTGTCGCGGTAGTCCGGGTTGCGCTGGCCGTTGGCGCGCAGGTTGCCGGCGCAGAGGTAGCAGGTGGCGTCGTGCACCGGCAGCCGGGCGTCGTCAACCGCCTCCTGCGCCCCCTGCCAGGGCCGCTGCGTGCGGTGCGGCGACACGAGCACGTGGCGCCCCGTCAGCGGGTTCAGCCGGCGGTGCACATGCTCGATAGGGGTCAAAGAACTCATGCGATGCATTATCGCCATTTTATTTGTTAGTAACGATCAGTCTTTACCCTAGGAGCCGCCTAACTGCCCAGGGAAAGCGCCGCTGCGCCCGGGAAAGGTGCCCGCATAAACTCGCAACTTCTTTGGGTCCAAAGCACGAGGGCATAGAACATGGTGGAGGTCGCAGGCAGCCGAATCCTGATGGTCGAGGGCGACGCCGCGCTGGCCGTCGCCAAGGCGCTGGCCTCGGACACCCGACAGGCCATGCTGGGCATGCTGACCCACCAGGTGCTGAACGTGTCCGAGCTGGCCACGGCGATGGGCCTGCCGCATTCGACGGTGAGCTTCAACATCAACCAGCTGCAGGCCGTGGGCCTGGTGTCGGTGGAGGTGGAGCCCGGCACGCGCGGCCAGCAGAAGCTGTGCTCCAAGCGCTACGACGAGGTACGCCTGCGCCTGCCTGGCGCCGCGGTGGAGAGCAAGCCCAATGTCATCTCCATCAACATGCCCATCGGCAGTTACCGGCACGTGGAGGCCAAGCCCAGCTGCGGCCTGGTCAGCGAGAGCAAGATCATCGGCATGCTGGACGACCCGCGCTCCTTCTTCGAGCCCGAGCACGTCTACGCGCAGCTGCTGTGGTTCGGTGGGGACGGCTACGTGGAGTACGCCTTCCCCAACAACCTGCCCTACGGCGCGGTGCCGTCGCACCTGGAGCTGTCGATGGAGATCTGCTCCGAGGCGCCGCAGTTCAACGAGGACTGGCCGTCGGACATCACGCTGTGGATCAACGACATCGAGATCGGCACCTGGACCAGCCCCGGCGACTACGGCGGCAAGGCCTCGCTGCTGATGCCGTCGTGGTGGCAGACGGACCGCACGACGCACGGCCTGCTGAAGCAGTGGAGCGTGGGCGCCAAGGGCTCCATGATCGACGGCGTGGAGCTGAGCAGCGTGGGCATCGAGCAGCTGACGCTGCCGCAGACCAACCACATCAAGGTGCGTCTGGGCATCAAGCCCGACGCCCGCAACCGCGGCGGCATGAATCTGTTCGGCCGCAAGTTCGGCAACTACCCGCAGGACATCGTCATGCGGGTGGCGTTCGACTTCCCGCGCGGCGTGGGCCCCGGAACCGCCTGACACGGCTTCAGTCGTAGCCGTTCGGGTTCCGCGACTGCCAGCGCCAGCTGTCCTCGCACATGCGCGCCAGGCTCAGCTCGGCCCGCCAGCCCAGCGTAGTCTCGGCGCGCGCCGGATCCGCCCAGCTCTGCGCGACGTCGCCACCGCGGCGCGGCACGAACTCGTGCGCGAGGGGCTTGCCGCAAGTGGCCTCGTAGGCACGCAGCACCTCCAGCACCGAGTTGCCACGGCCGGTGCCGAGGTTGAACACATGCCAGCCCGGCCGGCCATGCACATGCGCCAGCGCGGCGAGATGCCCGGCGGCCAGATCCTCGACATGGATGTAGTCACGCACGCCGGTGCCGTCGGGTGTCGCGTAGTCGCGCCCGAACACCTGCAGCGCCGCGCGCCGGCCCACGGCCACCTGGGCGATGAAGGGCATCAGGTTGTTGGGAATGCCCTGCGGGGCTTCGCCCAGCAGGCCACTGACATGGGCGCCCACCGGGTTGAAATAGCGCAGCGCGCACAGCGACCAGGCCGGGTCGGCCGCGGCCAGGTCCTGCAAGACCTGCTCGACCATCAGCTTGCTGCGGCCATAGGGGTTGGTCGTACCGGTGGGCGCGTCCTCGCGCAGCGGCATGGTTTCCGCCAGGCCGTAGACCGTGGCCGAACTGCTGAACACCAGCGTGCGCACGCCGGCGTCGCGCATCGCGGCCAGCAGGCTCAGCGAGCCCTGCACGTTGTTGTCGAAGTACTCCAGCGGCTTGTGCACCGATTCGCCCACGGCCTTCAGCCCCGCGAAGTGCATGACCGCCTCGATGCGCTGCTCCTTCAGCAACCGGCGCAGCAGCGCGCCATCGCGAACATCGCCCTCGCGGAACACCGGCTCCCGCCCGGCCAGCTGCGCGATGCGCGCCAGCACCGCCGGCTTCGCATTGCTGAAGTTGTCCAGCACCAGCACCTCGTGCCCGGCCTGCAGCAGTTGCAGCGTGGTGATGCTGCCGATGTAGCCGGCCCCGCCGGTCACGAGCACGCGCATGTCTTGGTCTCCAAATCCGTGTTTGCCCCATTATTAACCAATTTACTTGTTATAAACAAGAAAGGCGAATAGCATCGCGACGCCTCGGGGGCCCACCGGCCCGCGGGCGAGGAGACAACACCGATGAACAACGACGACACGCCCGGCTCGGCGCTGCGCCGCCGCGGCCTGCTGGGCCTGGCCGCAGCGGCCGGCCTGGGCCTGCCAGGAGCCGCGATGACTGCGCCTGCGAGCGACACTTTTTTTACCAACCCCGTGCTGCCCGGCGTCGAGGCCGGCGACCCCTGGGTCGTCTGGCATGCCGGCCGCTACTACCTGACCGCCACCTTCGACCCCGACGGCGGCCTGTGGGTCTACAGCTCCGACCGCTTGAGCGACTGGCGCAACGCCGAGCGCCGCAAGGTCTGGACGCCCGAGCCGGGCGGTCCGCGCAGCAAGATGATCTGGGCGCCCGAGCTGCATCATCTCGACGGCCGCTGGTACCTCTACTTCACCGCCGCCGACGGCGTGGACGCCAACCACCGCCACTACGTGCTGGAGGCCGAACACCCGATGGGGCCGTTCGTGGACCGTGGCCGCGTGCACATGGAACACGAGCGCTATTCCATCGACGGCTCGGTGCTGCGCCTGAAGGACGGGCGGCTGTACTGGATGTACGCCGACGACGGTCTGTGGATCGCGCCCATGAGCAGCCCGACACGGGCCAGCGGCCCCGGCGTGCGCATCGTCACCGGCGAGCACGACTGGGAGCGCGGCTGGCACAAGCGCGACGGCCGCTGGCAGAAACAGACCCACGCGTTCTGGATCGAAGCGCCGCAGGCCCTCCAGCGCAATGGCCGCGACTTCGTCGTCTATTCCGCCGGCCACACCGCCGCCGTCTACTACCTGGGCCTGCTGGAGCTGACCGGCAAAGACCCGCTGGACCCGAAGAGCTGGACCAAGACGCCGACACCGCTGTTCGGGCCGACGGACAAGGTTTTCGCGCCCGGCCACAACAGCTTCACGCGCTCGCCGGACGGCAAGGAAGACTGGCTGGTCTACCACGCCAAGGACCAGGACGCCGGCGACGCCAGCGGCCGCACGATGCGCGTGCAGCGCTTCGGCTGGACGCCGGACGGCCGCCCCGACTTCGGCCCGGCCATCGCCAGTGGCGTGCCGCAGCACAAGCCGTCCGGCGAGACCTGACCGCCTAGCCAACCCCCTCCTCCACACGTCCGCCGCAGCGCCCGCTGCGTCGCGGCTGGGCGAACTCATCCCTACGATTTCAGGAGCGCAACAATGACGCCACTCATGAAGCTCTGGCAAAAACTCGCCGTCGTCACGACCATGCTGCCGACCCTGCTGCTGATCGGCGCCTGCGCCAGCTGCGGCGGTGGCGGCGGTTCATCCCCGACCACGCCGACCGAACCGCCGCCGCCACCGCCTGTCCGCACCGGCACGCTGCTCAACGGCGACGCCGAGGCGTTCTACCCCCGTCTCATCCGCCTGGCACACCAGGCCGATGCTTCGTTGAACGGCGCGGTCATCGCCAGCACCATCGCCTTCCCCGGCGGCCAGGGCCAGGGCCGCATCTTCATCAGCCGCGATGACGGCACCAGCTTCGCGCTGCAGGGCTCGGTGACCGACGCCGCATGGCCCAAGGGCCTGTGCTGCGGCTCCATCTACGAGCTGCCCTCCACGGTCGGCGTGCTGGCCAAGGGCACGCTGCTGTGGTCCGCCTCGGTCGGGCAGGACACGCCCGGCACGCCCATGCAGCACCCCATCTACCGCAGCACCGATGCCGGCAAGACCTGGACCGCGCTCGGCGCCCATTGCGGTGTGGGCCGCAAGCCTCGCGGCGGCGACGGCACGGGCATCTGGGAACCGGAGTTCTTCGTCGCCAAGGACGGCCAGCTCGCCTGCATGTACTCCGACGAGACCGACGACGGCGCCTCGCAGGTGCTGAAGATCATGAACACCGCCGACGGCATCACCTGGACCGCGCCGCGCCTGCTGGTCGCGGCGGTCAAGCCCACCGACCGCCCCGGCATGGCCGTCACCAGCAAGCTCGGCGACGGCAGCTACCTGCTCAGCTACGAGTTCTGCAGCACGGCCGGGCTGGACTGCCGCGTCTACCTGAAGCGCTCCGCCGACGGGCTGAACTGGGGCGACACGGCCGACAAGGGCTTCGAGCCCAAGACGGCCGACGGCCGCTGGTTCCGCCACGCACCCACCCATGTCTGGCTGCCCGCGCAGCAGCGCATCGCGCTGGTCGGCCAGATCCTGAACAACGCCGCCGGGGCGGTGGACACGGCCGGCAACGGCGCCACCCTCTTCCTCAGCAGCACGGCCGACGGCAGCGGCGTGTGGACGACGATGGAGGCCCCCGTCAAGGCACTGAACCCGCCGAACGGCACCAACTGGTGCCAGAACTACTCCTCGCCGCTGCTGCCCAGCGCCGATGGCAAGCAACTGCTGATGCTGGCCAGCGACTTCGAGACCGTCAACGGCAACCAGGTCTGCCGCACCCGCTTCGGCAAGGCCAGCCTGCCGCTATAGCCCGGCCGCCGGCGCTGATCCAAGCCGGCAAGGTGCGCGTACAAGCCGGCAACCCCGCTCTGCACGACCGCCATGACCCGCGACGACAGCTCCACCGCCCTGCGACTGGCCGAACGCGGCCTGCTGCCCGATGCCGCCCTGCGGCTGGGCATACGCCATCTGTTGCGCCAGCGGCTCAACGAGTTGCGCCACGGCGACGGCGAGACCGCCGCCGAGCTGACGCAGCGCTTCCTCGCCTCGCTGTGCGCCGCGCCGCTGGCCCTGCTGCCCGAGAAGGCCAACGAGCAGCACTACGAACTGCCGCCCGAGCTGTTCGGCGCCATGCTGGGCCCGCAGCGCAAGTACAGCAGCTGCTGGTGGCCCGAGGGCGTCAACACGCTGGAGCAGGCCGAGGAAGCCGCGCTGGCCGAGACCGCCGCGCGGGCCCGGCTGGCGGACGGCCAGCACATCCTGGAGCTGGGCTGCGGCTGGGGCTCGCTGAGCCTGTGGATGGCGTCGCACTTCCCGAACGCGCAGATCCTGGCCGTGTCCAACTCAGCCTCGCAGCGCGAATACATCGAGGCCCAGGCCGCCACCCGGTGCCTGGCCAACCTGCGGGTGCAGACCTGCGACTTCAACGCCTTCGACACCGAGTTCCGCTTCGACCGCATCGTGTCGGTGGAGATGTTCGAGCACCTGCGCAACTGGCCGCAGGCCTTCGCCCGCGTGGCCGGCTGGCTGCGGCCCGAGGGTCTGTTCTTCATGCACGTGTTCGCCCACCGCGAGGCTCCCTACGCCTTCGAGGTGCGCGACGCCAGCGACTGGATGAGCCGCTACTTCTTCTCCGGCGGCATGATGCCCAGCGACGACCTCGCGCTGCTGTGCCAGGACTCGCTGGCGCTGCAGCAGCGCTGGCGCTGGGACGGCCGCCACTACGCGCGCACCGCCGCCGCCTGGCTGCAGCGGCTGGACGCCCGCCGCGCCGAGCTGATGCCGATGTTCGAGTCGGTCTACGGCAAGTCGCAGGCCTCGATGTGGTGGCAGCGCTGGCGGCTGTTCCTGCTGTCGGTGGAAGAGCTGTTCGCCTACGACCGCGGCCAGCAGTGGTGGGTCAGCCACTACCTGTTCGCGCCGCGGCGCTGAGGCCGGCATGGACAAGCTGCAAGCCGCCGCCTGGGGCCTCGCGCTGGCCGGCGCACTGGCGCTGCCCACCTGGGCGGCCAGCGTCGCACGGCGCGACGCCAGCCTGGCCGACCGCTTCTGGGCCACCTTCATCGCCGCGCCGGCCCTGCTGTACGCATCGCTGCTGGGCAGCGACGCACGCCTCAGCGTCATGCTCACTATCCTGCTCGCCTGGGCGCTGCGGCTGACCGCCTACATCAGCCACCGCAACTGGGGCCATGGCGAAGACCGCCGCTACCAGGCCATGCGCGAGCGCAACCAGCCCGGCTTCGCGCTGAAAAGCCTGTGGCTGGTGTTCGGGCTGCAGGCAGCGCTGGCCTGGGTGGTCGGCTGGCCCGCGCTGGCCGCCGCGGCCCAACCCGCCGCCTGGAGCGCCTGGGACACGCTGGGCGCCGCCCTGGCTGCGGCCGGCGTGCTGACCGAAGCCGTGGCCGACGCCCAGCTCGCGCGCTTCCGCCGCGACCCGGCCAACCGTGGCCGCGTGATGGACAGCGGCCTGTGGCGCTACTCCCGCCACCCCAACTACTTCGGCGAGGCCTGCCTGTGGTGGGGCCTGGGCCTGATGGGTCTGGCCGCCGGCGGCTGGGACGCCGCCTGGTGCCTGGTCTCGCCGCTGATGATGACCGTGCTGCTGCTGCGCGTGTCCGGCGTGAGCCTGCTGGAGCAGGACATCACCGAGCGCCGCCCCGCCTACCGCGACTACATCGCCCGCACCAGCGCCTTCATCCCCTGGCCGCCCCGGAGCGGCGCCGCATGAAGCCCGCCGCCGCACTGGCCCTGCTGGCCTGCGGGCTGGCCCAGGCCCAGAGCTGGGATTTCGACGTGCGCCTGGACGGCAAGCCCGTGGGCTCGCACCGCTTCACCGTCAACGGCACGCCCGCGGCGCGCGAGGTACACAGCGTCGCGCGCATGGACGTGAAACTGCTGGGTCTGACCCTGTTCCGCTACCGCCACGAGGCCCGCGAGCGCTGGCGTGGCGATTGCCTGGCGGAGCTGCAATCCAGCACCGACGACGACGGCAAGCCGCTCAAGGTGGCGCAGACCCGCGCCGAGGCCGACGACTGCCTGATGGGTTTCGCCTACTGGAACCCTGCATTGCCCACACAGACCCGGCTGCTGAACCCACAGACCGGCCAAGTCGAGCAGGCCCGCTTCGAGCGCCTGCCCGACGCACCGCTGAGCGTGCGTGGCCGCGAGACTCAAGCCGCGCGCTGGCGCCTCATCGCCACGCCGCCGGGCGGCCCCAAGCAGGAGCTGGTGATGTGGCTGGACCGCGACGACGCCGGCTGGCTGGGGCTGGACGCCCGCGTCAAGGGCGACCGCCTGCTGACCTATCGACTGAAGTGACCCCATCCGATGGAGACGCCATGACCCCCCTGCCCGCCCCGCGCTGGCAATGGCCGCTGGCCTATGCCGCAACGCTGCTGGTCTTCCTCGCGATGGACGCCGTCTGGCTGAGCACGGCCACCGCCGCGCTGTACCGCCCGGCCATCGGCCACCTGCTGGCGCCCACGGTGGACTGGATCGCGGCGGCGCTGTTCTACGTCTTCTACCTCGCCGGCCTGGTGTACTTCGCCGTCGCCCCGGCGCTGGCCAGTGGCCGCGCCAAGCAGGCGCTGGTGCGCGGCGTGCTGCTGGGCCTGCTGTGCTACGGCACCTACGACTTCACCAACCAGGCCACCATGCAAGGCTGGCCGTGGCTGGTGACGGCGGTGGACCTGGTCTGGGGCGGCACGGTGACGGGCGTGTCCTGCTGGGCCGCTGCGGTGGTGACGCTGAGGGTCCTGCGCAGGCCAGGCAGCGGCCGTTGAAGACGTCAGGTTTAGGCTGAACAGAGACATTCACCCTCGTGCGGCCGAACGGCGGCTGAATCGTGGACCTGCGCTTCGTGTGCTGCTTGCGGGGGGCGCTGGCGCTGCTGGAGTCAGATGGGGCCCACTGCGAGCCGCACCTCGCGGATGGCGCAGATGGCAGCCGAGCTGGCGCTTCTTGCAAGTCGGTTCTGGCCGGCGACTGCCTAGACTCCGGGCACGGGCTGCAGCTCTTGATCGAGCGGTCCCTGTGAATCCGGAGCCCCCATGTCAGGCAATCGCTTCTTCTCTCTCGACGTCAGTTGGCACGCGCTGCTGAAGGACTTTGGCTTGCGGCCCGAGCACGTCTTGCGGCGTGCGGGTCTGCCTCTGGATCTGTTGTCCCGTGACGTTCAAGAGCTGTCCACGCAAGACTACTTCCGGTTCTGGAGAAGCCTGGAGGAAGAAGCCGCCGACCCGATGTTTCCGATTCGCCTGGTCGAATTGGTTTCCGCAGACATCTTCAGCCCCCCGCTGTTTGCCGCACTTTGCAGCGCCCACCTGATGCAGGCGGTGCAGCGCCTGAGCAAGTACAAGCAGCTCGTCGCTCCGATGAGCCTGGAGGTCGAGGCGGGTTCATCGGGCGACCTCACGGTCTCACCCCGCTGGCTGGCGCTGCAGACCGAGGTGCCCCAGTCGCTCGAAGTGGCCGAGGTGGCGTTCCTGCTTCGCCTGGCCCGTTTGGCGACCCGCGAGCCGGTCAAGGCCTTGCGGGTGAGCCTGACCAAGCTGCCGCCCAGTGCCTATGCGCGACGCTACGAGAGCTTCTTCGGCGCCAGCGTGCAGCACGGCGCCCACCCCAGCATCACATTTGCCGCAGCAGATGTCTGGCGACCGTTTCTCACCGTCAACGAGGGCATGTGGCGGGTGTTCGAGCCGGATCTTCGCCGCCGGCTGAGCGAACTCGATGCCACGGCCACCACGGCCGAGCGCGTGCACGCCGTGCTTTTGGAGCTGCTGCCCAGCAATGCGGCCACCATCGAGAAGGCCGCCGAACGGCTGGGCATGAGCAAGCGCACCTTGCAGAGGCGCCTCGAGGACGAGGGCGCGAACTTCCGTGCGCTGGTCAACGGCACCCGCGAGAGCCTGGCCCGCCATTACCTGGGCAACACGACGATGTCCGGCGGAGAGATCGCCTTCCTGCTTGGCTTCGAGGACCCCAACTCCTTCTATCGGGCCTTCCAGGACTGGACCGGACAGACGCCCGATGGCGCGCGACAAGCCCTGCGCATGAACTGAGAACGACACCATGACCAAACAACGCACCGTGCTGCTTGCAGGCGCCACAGGCCTGGTGGGCGGCCTGATGCTGCAAGCGCTGCTGGCGGACCCCAGCGTTTCGACCGTGCATGCCCTGAGCCGCCGTGCGCTGCGTGTCAATCACGCCAAGCTCTGCGTGCATCTCGTCGACTTCGCTCATCTGCCTGAACTGCCCAAGGTGGATGAGGTCTATCTGGCGGTGGGAACGACGATCAAGGTGGCGGGCAGCCAGGCCGCGTTCCGCGCCGTGGACCTGGACGCCAATCTGGCCGTGGCGAAGGCCGCTGTTTCGGCCGGCGCCCGCCGCCTGGGACTGGTCAGCGCCGCCGGCGCCAATGCCAGGTCGTCCATGTTCTACAACCGCGTCAAAGGCGAGTTGGAGGACGCGCTGGAGGCCTTGAATCTGGAGGCCCTGGTGCTGGCGCAGCCCTCACTGCTGCTCGACCTGCGAGAAGGACTGAATCAGCCTTCCCGGCTCGGGGAACGGCTGGCGATTCCCATCGCCCGAATGCTCGCGCCCCTGTTGCCGGGGACCTATCGTCCGGTCCACGCGCAGGCCGTCGCGCTGGCGTTGTTGCGAACCGTGCCACGCGCGCAAGGGCGGGTTGTTTTGCCCTCAGATGAACTGGTGCGGCTCGGCGCTCCGCAGCCCTAGCCGTGGCTCTGCATCGATGCCTGCTGCCGTTGATGGCGGCTGGCCTGCTGGCGGCTTGCGCGAGCACCGCCGAGCCGGGATCAGCCTTTGACGGCGAATGGCTGGTGGACGGCAGCCTGCGGACCGCGCCGCAGGCCGAGGCCGCGGCGCGCGCTGGCGCACCGGCGCGCGTTGCGCTTGTCCTCGGTGGCGGTGGCCTGCGCGGCTATGCACACATCGGTGTGCTTCAAGCGCTTGAAGAGGCGGGCGTGCGCGCTGATCTGGTGGTCGGCACGTCGATAGGGGCCATCATCGGCGCTGCCTACGCGGCCGGTTCGGCGCCGGACCAACTCTGGCGTCAGGCAAGCACGCTGCAGATGGGAGCCTTGGCCGACGTTGCGCTGCGCGGGCCGGGCTTTATGAGGGGCGAAGCGCTGGGGCGCTGGGCTGGTCGGCTCGTCGGCGGGCAGGCCATCGAGCGCTTTCCACGACGGTTCGCCGCCGTTGCTACGGACATCGAAACCGGGTTGCCGTTCGTCATCACTCGTGGCGACGCCGGACAAGCGTTGCGGGCGTCTGCCGCGATACCCGGCGTGTTTGTCCCTGTGCAGTCGAGTGGCACCCGCTTGGTCGACGGCGGTGTGGCGGCCCTGGTGCCGGTGGCCGCGGCCCGCGCGCTGGGTGCCGAGGTGGTCATCGCGGTCGACATCTACTGCAACGGGCCGAAGTACCCGTCTACATCCGCGATGTCTCTGTGGCTTCGGGTGTCACAGATGCAGAGCTGCCTGCTCTCGCGCCCTGAGGAATCCCTGGCCGATGTGTTGATCGCACCCGCCGTGTCGGCTGCGAGGCTGGGGGATGCTGAAAGCCGGGAGCGCGCACGACGGCTTGGCTACGAGTCGGCGATCGCCGCCCTGCCGGCCATCCATGCCGCGCTCGACCGTCGCGCCAGAACCGCCCCGGCAGATCCGGTGCGCTGAGCTCTTGATGGGCCTTTGAGCCCGCCCGCCGACAGAAGTCGTGTGACGTCTTTCGCTGCCGGACTGGCGCGCCCTGCGAGTCCCGCGCGGCAGCCTCGCACCTAACTTCCTGTCCTCCCCACTTCGCTTCGAGCAAGCATGAACATCAAGCATTTCACCGTGATGGCCGTCCTGGGCGCAGGACTCGCATCAAGCCAGGCCGTGCTGGCGCAGGACACCTGGTCCCTCGCCAAGGACGCCGATGGCATCCAGGTCTTTGTGCGCACGGTCCCGGACTCTCCGTTGCGCGAGTTTCGTGGCGAGGTGCACGTCAAGGCGAAGCTGGAGCAGGTCGTTCAAGTCCTGCGAGATGCCAACGCGTTTCGCCAATGGATGCCCGACGTCGCCGCGTCCGAGCTGCTGAAGGCGAACGACACCGAGCAGTACCACTACCTCGACAACAAGGCACCTTGGCCGGTTTCCAACCGTGACGGGGTCTACCACTTCAGCTATGCCCGTCCTGGCGACGGCAGCGTGATCGTGCGCGTCGAAGCGCTGCCCAACTACCTGCCGGTGCGCGAAGGCAAGGTCCGCATTCCGAAGGCTGACGGGCAGTGGCGCCTGGCGCCCACCGCCGAGGGCGTCAGCGTGAGCTACCAGATGCATGCGGCTCCCGGTGGGTCCATCCCTGATTGGTTGGCCAATCGGACCGTGGTGGACACGCCCTTCGGCACGCTCAAGGCCCTGAGAGCGTACCTGCAGGCAGGCCGTTAGCCGCTTGCGCCCGGCAGTTCAGGCTTTACACGGCACCCTGGTCGGCTCGCTCATGGAGCGCGTGTCGCAGAGAGGCCTGGGCTATGCTGGGCCGGACCGGCTGTCGCCGCTGCGCCGCGCGTTCCGAGTGCCGCTGGTGGCGACCCGGATCGGGAGGGCTACGCGTGGATCAAACCGAACGGGGCGCAGCGATGGAGTCCGGGCTGGCGGGCGCTTGGACGAGGCTGCGTTCTCGGATCGAGGGACGCGTGCGTCCTTCGGTTGCCGGCCTCCTAGCGTGTGCCGCACTGGCCTCAGGCTGCACGACCGTCGCCCCCGTCAATCCGCCAATCGATGAGCTCCTTCCGAACACCGGCTACCGCGCCGGTCGGATCATCGCCTCGCGGCAAGTCGGCCGTTCCGACGCCCTGGTCCTGTTGGCCTTCTCTGGCGGCGGCACGCGTGCTGCCGCCTTCTCCTTCGGCGTCCTGGAGGAGCTTCGGCGTCACAGCCTGCCGCCATGGCGCGGCAGCCGCACCATGCTCGACGAAGTGGACCTGATTTCGGGTGTTTCCGGAGGCAGCTTCACGGCACTGGGCTACGCGCTCTATGGCGAGCGCTTCTTCGACGAATTCGAGGCGCGCTTCCTCAAGCGCGATGTGCAAGCTGAGCTGATTTCCCGGGCCCTGAGCCCGCGCAACTGGGGCGCATTGGGCAGTCGGCTGTATGGGCGGTCGGAGCTGGCGTCCGACTACTACGACGAGATCCTGTTTGGCGGCGCCACGTTCGCAGACCTCGAGAAGCGGGCTGCCCCCGTCGCAGTCGTCTCCGGCACCGATGTGTCCACGGGTGCGCGCTTCGAGTTCTCACAGGACACCTTCGATCACATGTGCTCCGATCTCGGCAGCGTTCGGTTGGCGCGCGCCGTGGCAGCCTCGTCGGCCGTGCCGGTCGTCCTGACACCGGTCACCTTCCACAACTACGGCGGACGCTGCGGTGAATCGCGCCCGCCCTGGCTCAGCGATATCGAACGTGTCGATCGGCGTGCCAGGCCTGCCGGTCGAGCGTTGCTGCGGGCGCGCGACATGCTGAGCCTGCAGGACGGCGAAGCGCGTCCCTACATCCATGTCGTGGACGGCGGGGTGTCCGACAACCTGGGATTGCGCGGCATTCTTGAAGGCTTTGAGGCGCTGGAAGCCAGCGAGCGCTTTCGCAGCGAGGTTCAGCTTGAGCGGATCCGGCATGTGCTGGTCATCGTCGTCAATTCGCGCTCGGCACCGGCGACGACCTGGGATCGCTCCCCGACACCGCCGGGCCTCTTCGACCAGGTGTTCCAGGCCTCCAGTGTCCCGATCGACCGCTACAGCTACGAATCCGTGGAGTTGCTGAAGGACATCGCCCGGCGCTGGGACGACAAGCGCCAGTTCGCCATCGCACAGCAACGGCTCGCCGGCTCCAGCGTGGAGCAGGCCCGGGCCGCCGTGCCCAGCCTGAGCTTCGAGGCCATCGACGTGAGTTTCGAGGCCATCGACGACCCGCAGGAGCGTCGTTACTTCATGGAGCTGCCGACGAGCTTTGCGCTGCCCGCCGAAGCGGTAGATCGCCTGCGGGCACTGGGCGGTCGTCTGCTGCGTGAATCGCCGCAGTTCAAGGCGATGCTGGCGCGGTTTGCCGAACGCCGCCGCGATGTCGACACGCCGCGGACATCCCCCTGATGCCGAAACCCGCGCTGCGGCGCGGTATGGCTGGCTTGCCCCGCCAGGCCGTGAGCGACCAGAATTTGCGCATGTGCCATCGACTTGCGCTCGTCATGTGGACCGGCTGGGTCACGGTCGTCGCACTCGTGCCGGCGCTTGCCCTGGCGACCGAGCCGCCTGCCGCCACAAAGCTGCCGGAGCTGGTGATCTACGTGACGCCGGTCCGCGGCCTGATCGACGTCGACGCCAGCGGCGCGGTGGTAGGCGGGCGGGCCAAGGCCGTGCTCGAGAACATCGCCGCTGCGGCCGGTCGGCGCGCGGTGCTGCGGACGGCATCGCTGCCACGCGCCTTGCGCGACTTGGTGCGGCTGCCGGACAGCTGCATTTCCGGGGTCCTGAGGACGCCCGAACTGGAATCACAGTTTCGATGGGTTGGCCTGCTGGCGCGCACCTCGATCAGCCTGATCGCGCGTGCCGACGATGCCCGCGACTTTGATTCGCCCGGCACGGTGCAGCACCTGCGTCTGGGGGCAGTCCGCGACACGGCCGGCGCGCACTGGGCCCGCGCGCAGGGGCTGGACCTCACCGAGGTCGCACTGCCGGACGTCGGGGCCCGCATGCTGGATGCGCGCCGGCTGGACCTGCTGGTGGCGAGCGAGATCACCTTCTCGGCCTTGCCGGACGCGCCGTCGAAGCTGCGCGTGGTGCGGCAGCTCGCGCCGGCCGAGTACCACCTCGCCTGCCATCGCGACACACCGGACGTGCTGATGCATCGACTCGACGAGGCTCGGCAGGGCTTGCAGCGGCAGGGGGAGTTGCGCGCTTTCGGCGTGCCGCCCTGATCGGCGAAGCCTAAGCGTCAGCCGGGCTTTGGCATTGCGGGCCCCCGTGACTTGAGGCGGGGGCGACATGCCGACCCGTCGTCGGCCACCCGAGGGCGGCGCGCATCGCCCCTGCCATGGCGCGTTTTGCTTGGATCGTGGCGCGGATCGCTAGTGGCGTGGCGCCGCTCGATTTCTAAAGTTCATGGCACAGAAGGCGAACCCACACCGGGTCGCCAGGCCCTCCACCTCAGACCAGGACCGATCGACATGAACACCAAAGTAGCTCTCGTGACAGGCGCGTCTTCCGGCATCGGCGCAGCCACCGCTCTCAAGCTGAAAGCCCTCGGCTACACCGTCTACGCTGCAGCACGGCGGGTCGACCGGATGCGCCACCTT
Organism: uncultured Comamonadaceae bacterium; assembly: GCA_965650725.1. Lineage (GTDB taxonomy): Bacteria > Pseudomonadota > Gammaproteobacteria > Burkholderiales > Burkholderiaceae_C > Pelomonas. The sequence continues at coordinate 27,180 of CBFGPX010000026.1, forward strand.
GCCGACGCGGGCCTGCACGTGCTGGCGCTGGACGTGACGGACGACGCCTCCATGCAGGCCGGCATCAACGAGATCATTGCCCTGTCCGGGCGCATCGACGTGCTGGTCAACAACGCGGGTTACGGCTCCTACGGTTCGGTGGAGGATGTTTCGCTGGACGAGGCGCGCGCGCAGTTCGACGTCAACGTCTTCGGCGCGGTGCGTCTGATCCAGCTCGCGCTGCCCCACATGCGCCGCAACCGCTCCGGCACCATCGTCAACATCACCTCGATGGGCGGCAAGATCCACACGCCGCTGGGTGCCTGGTACCACGGCACCAAGTTCGCGCTCGAAGCGATCAGCGATTGCCTGCGCATGGAACTGCAGCCCTTCGGCATCGACGTCGTCGTGATCGAGCCGGGCGGCATCAAGACCGAATGGGCCGGCATCGCCGCCGACAAGCTGCGGGAAGTGTCGGGCAAGGGCGTCTATGCGAGCCAGGCGCAACCGATGGCCGAGTCCATGGTGGGTGAAGCCAGCCGCAAGCGCCAGTCGCCGCCCGAACTGATCGCCGACACCATCGGCAAGGCCGTCACGGCGCGCCGCCCCAAGACGCGCTACGCGGTCGGCTTCGGCGCCAAGCCGATGATCTTCATGCGGCGCCTGCTCTCGGACCGCGCCTTCGACGGCTTCATGCGCATGGCCACCGGCATTTCCACCAAGGCCGCCTGAGCGCGTCAGAAGCACGCCATGCACGACGTTCTTCATCACTACATCGACGGCGATTGGGTTCCCGCTT
>CBFGPX010000027.1:0-27729 GCA_965650725.1 uncultured Comamonadaceae bacterium
CTGGGCCGGCGCAATGCCCGGGCCGTCGTCGTCCACGATCAGCCGCAACTGCCGGCCGGCCGGCGTGGCGCCGAGGCGCACCTGGGTGCGCGCCGCCTTGCAGGCGTTGTCCAGCAGGTTGCCCAGCATCTCCTGCAGGTCCTGGGCCTCGCCCGCGAAGGCCAGGCGCTCGTCGAGGTCGGCGGCGATGGTGAGGGCGCGGGCTGCGTGCACCTTCTGCATGACGCGCACCAGCCCGTCGGCCACCGGCCGCAGCGGCGTCCTGAGGCCGGCGGCGCCCTGGGCTGCCGCAGCACGTGCGCGGGCCAGATGCCAGTCGACGTGGCGCCGCGCGACCTGCACCTGGTCCAGCACCAGGCCCGGCAGCTCGTCCCGCGCCGCCGCGTCGGCCCGTGCGTTCGACGCGCCCTGGCCCAGGATGGTCAGCGGCGTCTTCAGCGCATGCGCGAGGTTGCCGGCCTGGGCGCGTGCGCGCTCCAGCGTCTCGGCCTGGCGCTCCAGCACGCCGTTGAGGTCGTCCACCAGCGGCTGCACCTCATCGGGATAGCGCCCGGCCAGGCGCTGCGTGCGCCCGTCCCGCAGTGCCGCCAGCGCCTCGCGCAGCCGGGCCAGCGGTGCCAGCCCCAGGGTCACCTGCAGCAGCGCGACCGCGCCGAGCAGCAGCAGCAGCAGCAGCAGCACGCCCACCAGCACCCGGTCGAAGCGCTCGACGGCCTGGCGCAGCGGCACGGTGGTCGCAGCCACCATGACCCGCCACGGCGCGGCGGCCCCGTCGGCGTGCAGGCCGCGCTCGATCAGCAGCAGCGGCTCGCCGCGCCGGTGGTTCAGCTCGTGCACATGCAGCTCGCCCTGGCCCGGCCGGTCACGCGGCGCGGCCAGGTCCTCGTCCCACAGCGAGCGCGAGCGCAGCAGGCCCGGCCGGCCGTGGGGCCCGGCGCCATCGACCTGCCAGTAAAGCCCGGAGTGGGGCCGGGTCCAGCGCGGGTCGGACAGTCGGCTCGCATCCAGGCCGGGCTGCCCCTGGGCGTCCACCTCCAGGCGGGCGATGACTTGGTCCAGGTCCGCCGTCAGCCGCTCGACGAACTGCTGCCGCACGTGGTCGCGGAACAGCACCGACAACGCCAGGCCGGCCACCACCAGCGTCAGGCCCGCCGTGAGCAATGTCACCAGCAGCAGCCGTTGGCGCAGCGAGCGCAGGTTCATCGACTCAGGCCGGCGCCGCGAGCCGGTAGCCCAGGCCGCGGACGGTCTCGATGAGCTCGGCGCCCAGCTTGCGCCGCAGCCGGCCGACGAAGACCTCCACCGTGTTGGAGTCGCGCTCGAAGTCCTGCGCGTACAGGTGCTCCACCAGCTCGGTGCGCGACACCACCTGCCCCGCGCGGTGCATCAGGTAGGCCAGCAGCCGGTACTCGTGCGCCGTGAGGCCCACCGTGACGCCACGCTGCGTCACCGTGCCGGTGCGGGTGTCCAGCGTGATGTCGCCATGCCGCAGCAGCGGCGATGCGATGCCGTGGGAGCGGCGCACCAGCGCGCGCAGGCGGGCGAGCAGTTCCTCGGTGTGGAAGGGCTTGGCCAGGTAGTCGTCGGCGCCGGCGTCGATGCCGGCGACCTTCTCGTGCCAGCTGTCGCGCGCGGTCAGGATCAGCACCGGCAGGGTCCGCCCCTGGCTGCGCCAGCGCTGCAGCACCGTCAGGCCGTCCAGCAGCGGCAGGCCGAGATCCAGCACGACGGCGTCGTAAGGCTCCGTGGCGCCCAGGTGCAACGCCGCCTGCCCGTCCGCCGCCTCGTCCACGGCATAGCCGGCCTGCGCCAGCATCTGCCGCAGCTGGCCGCGCAGCACGGCCTCATCCTCGACCAGCAGCACCCTCACGGCCGACGCTCCGCGGCCGAGGCCGCCGGTGCCGGGCGCTGGCGGCTCTTCAGCACGACGGCGGTCCGGGCGTCCACCTCCAGCCGCAGCAGCCGACCGCCGCTTTGCAGCAGCTTCAGCTCGTACACCCAGCGGCCATCCTCCCGCTCCAGCTCCACCTCCAGCACCTCGCCGGGGTGGCTGCGCTGCACCTTCTCCAGCACCGCCTGCAGCGACATCACCTCGCCGGCCCGCAGCGCGGCGCGGGCCCGGTCGTGGTCGCGCCGGTCGTCCGCGTGCGCGCCGACGAGGCCGCCCGCGGCCAGGCACAGGGCAGCAGCGCAGGGCTTCCAGCGGGGCCATCGGCATGCGGTCATGAGTGCAGTGTCGGCGGTTGAAGCTGAACCGCCGATGAACGGCCGGTTCAGCCTCGGTTCAAGGGCGGCTTTCGATGATGACCGTGTCTATCCCGAGGACTGCCCATGACACATCGATCCCTTCCCGTCCTGCTGTGGCTGCTTGCCGCCGTGCCACCCGCCGTGCAGGCGCAGGCCACCACGCCGGCCCGGCTGCAACAGACCTACGAAAGCGCCGCGGGCGCGCCGGCGCAGGCGCAGCGTGGGCGCGGCTTCTTCATCAGCCGGCATGGCGCCGAGTGGTCCTGCGCGTCCTGCCACGGCCAGCTGCCGACCGCCGCCGGTCGCCACGCGGTGACGGGCAAGTCCATCGACGCGCTGGCGCCGGCCTTCAATCCCCGAGCCTTCACGGACGAGCGCCGCGTGGAGAAATGGTTCCGGCGCAACTGCAAGGACGTGGTGCAGCGCGAGTGCACGCCGGCCGAGAAGGCCGACGTGCTGGCCTGGCTGCAGTCGCTGCGCTGACCCGGGGAGACCGCCATGCGATTCACGAGAACTTCTGCCCGCTGCATGTTGTTGCTGCTGGCACTGGCGCCGGCACTGGCCGCTCAGGCCGGCGACCACGGCGCCGCCGCCCGCGTCGCCTGGCCCAAGGCCTATGTGTAGGAATGCGCGGCCTGCCACGTGGCCTACCCGCCCGGCATGCTGCCGGCGGCCTCCTGGGCCCGGCTGATGGGCGGGCTGGACCGGCACTTCGGCACCGACGCCTCGCTGGACCCGCTGGACGTGCAGCGCCTGGGCCAGTGGCTGCAGGACAACGCCGACCGCCGCCGCGCCACCGAGGCACCGCCGCAGGACCGCATCACCCGCACACCCTGGTTCGAGCGCAAGCACCGCCACATCGAGGCGGCGACCTGGCGGCTGCCCAGCGTGCGCTCGGCCGCCAACTGCATGGCCTGCCACACCGGCGCCGACCAGGGCCGCTACAGCGAACACGCGCTGCGCATGCCCGAGGGCCTCAGCGCCCGCCAGCGCGCGGCCTGGGATGACTGAACCCCACCGATGGAGCCCCTCATGAACACGACGACGTCCCTGTCCGACACCCCGGTGGCACGCCCGAGTCGGCTGATGATCGATGCGCCGATGCGCGCCTTCCACTGGCTGTTCGCGCTGAGCTTTGCCGGCGCCTGGCTGACGGCCGAGTCCGAGCGCTGGCGCGGCGTGCATGTGACGCTGGGCTATGCCTTCGGCGGCCTGCTGCTGTTCCGGCTGGCCTACGCCCTGGCCGGGCCGCGCCAGGTGAGGCTGGCCCCGCTGTGGCAACGTGTGGCGGGCCTGGGCGACTGGGCGCGCCAGGCCATGGCCGGACGCCTCGACCTGCCGCGGGCGGCCACGCTGGGCATGGGCCTGGCCATATTGCTGCTGCTGGCCATCGCGGCGCCGCTGGTGCTGTCCGGCTATGCGGGCTACAGCGACTGGCTGGGCCTGGAGGACGCGCTGGGGGAGGTCCATGAGTTCTTCGCCAACGCCGCCTTGGCGCTGGTCGTCGCGCACCTGGGCCTGATCGCGCTGCTGTCCGCGCTGCGCCGCCGCAACGTGGCCGGCCCGATGCTGACCGGCCGAGCGCCGGGGCCTGGCCCCGACCTCGTCAAGGCCAACCGCGGCTGGCTGGCGCTGCTGGTGCTGGCGGCCTGGCTTGGCTTCGTGGGCTGGCAGGTCTCGCAGGGCGACGCGGGCGCCATGGCCACGCAGGGTGAGCACCAACGCCGTCACCATGACGACGATGACTGAACAGGCGCGCTACCCGTGCCGCTGCCAGGCCACCACCGCGCGGCACCAGGCCCAGGCCAGCAAAGCCAGCGCGGCCGTCAGCGCCAGCAGCGCCGGTGACGGCGCGGCGAACTTGAACAGCGCCGCCACCTGCGGCACGCCCAGGGCCACGGCGAGCAGGATCAGCGTGGCCAGCGTGATGCCGCGGAAGGCTGGGTTGACCGGTCGCGGCCCGGCGCCGGCCCAGGTGCGGTTGGCCTGGATCAGCCCCAGGTTGCCCAGCACCAGCACGGCGAAGGCCACGGTGCGCCCCGCGTCGGTGGCGGCGCCGCCCTGCGCGGCGAGCAGGTAGCCGGCCAGCACCGCGGCCAGCAGGCCCGCGCCCTGCAGCAGGCTCAGCCGCACCAGCGCAGCGTCGAACAGCCGGGCCTCGGGCCGGCGCGGCGGCTGAGCCATGGCGCCGGGCTCCAGCGCCTCGGCCTCGAAGACGATGGAGCAGGCCGGGTCGATGACCAGCTGCAGGAACAGGATGTGCGCCGGCATCAGGATCAGCGGCCAGCCCAGCAGCAGCGGTGCCAGCGCCAGGCCGATGATGGGCAGGTGGGCGGCCAGCACGAAGGCGATGGCCTTGCGCAGGTTGGCGAACACGCGGCGGCCGTAGCGGATGGTCGTGACCAGCGAGCCGAAGGCGTCGTCCAGCAGCACCAGGTCCGCGGCCTCGCGGGCCACGTCGGTGCCGCGCCCGCCCATGGCCACGCCGATGTGGGCGGCCTTCAATGCCGATGCGTCGTTGACGCCGTCGCCCGTCATCGCCACCACCTCGCCCTGCGCCCGGAAGGCCTGCACCAGGCGCAGCTTCTGCTCGGGGCGCACGCGGCAGAACACCTGGGTGTCGCGCAGCCGCGCGGCCAGCGCCGCATCGTCCAGCGCGTCCAGCTCGGCGCCGCTGAGGGGGCCGCCGGCCACGTCCAGCCCGGCCTGCCGCGCGATGGCCAGCGCCGTGGCCGGGTGGTCGCCGGTGATCATGGCCACGCGGATGCCGGCGGCGCGGCATTCGGCGATGGCCGCCGGCACGTCGGGCCGCACCGGGTCTTCCAGTGCCACCAGGCCGACGAACTCGAAGTCGAAGTCATGCTGTATGGCAGGCAGCTCGCCGGCCGCGAACACGGCGCGGGCCACGCCCAGCACGCGCAAGCCGTCGGCGGCCAGCGCCGCCACCCGGGCGGCGATGCGCTCGCGCTGCAGCGGCGCCAGGTGACACAGGTCGATGATGGCCTCCGGCGCGCCCTTGGCGGCCACCAGCAGCTCGCGCTGGTCGGGCGAGCGCCAGACCCGCGACATCGCCAGCAGCTCGCGCGACAGCGGGTAGTCCGACACCAGCGTCCAGTCGGCATGCAGGTGTTCCGAACCCTGCAGCCAGTGCCGGCCGGCGGTGCCGATGGCGGCCTCCATCGGATCGAAGGCGCGGCGGTGGCTGGACAGCACGGCGTACTCCAGCACCGGATGGAAGGCATGCGCCATGGCCGCGATGGGCTGGTCCGCCAGCTCGAAGCTGGCGCCATCCGCCCACAGCCGGCGCACCTCCATCTGGTTGCGGGTCAGCGTGCCGGTCTTGTCCACGCACAGCAGCGTCGTGGCGCCCAGCAGCTCCACGGCCGGGATGCGGCGGGTCAGCACCTGCTCGCGCGACAGCCGCCAGGCGCCCAGGCCCAGGAAGATGGTCAGCACCACCGGCAGCTCTTCCGGCAGGATGGCCATGGCCAGCGTCAGGCCGGCCAGCAGGCCGGTCAGCCAGTCGCCGCGGCTGACGGCCCAGCCGACGGCGAGCAGCAGGGCGGTCGAGGCGCCGGCCAGCGCCACGCGGCGCACGATCAGCGCGGTCTCGCGCTGGATGGGCGTGTCGTCCATGGCGATGCCGCCCAGCGACGCGCCGATGCGCCCCAGCGCGCTGCGCGGGCCGGTGGCCACCACGCGCCCCTCGGCCGTGCCCTGGGTCACCAGCGAGCCGGAGAAGCAGAGCTGTTGTTCCGTCGCTGGCGCCGCGTCCGCCGCCTCGCGGGCCAGCTTGAGCACCGGCAGGGACTCGCCCGTCAGCAGTGACTCATCGACAGTCAGATAGCTGGCCTGCAGCAGCTCGATGTCCGCCGGCACGCGGTCGCCCTCGGCCAGCAACACGAGGTCGCCCACCACCAGCGCCTTGCCCGGCACCCGCACGGGCAGGCCGTCGCGCAGCACCAACGCGCGCGGACTGGACAGGTCGCGCAGCGCGTCCAGCGCGGCCTGGCTGCGGCGCTTCTGCACGAAGGTGATCGCGATGACCACGCCGACGAAGCCCAGCAGCATCAGGGCTTCGTGGCGGTCGCCCAGCGCCAGGTAGACGGCGCCGCAGGCCACCAGCAGCAGGAACATCGGCTCGCGCACGACCTCCCACAGCAGCTGCACCGCCCCGGCGCGGCCGGCCGCCGGCAGTTCGTTGGGGCCGTCGCGGCCCAGCCGGGCCTCGGCCTCCTGGGTGTTCAGGCCGGCGTGGCTGGAGGTGTTCACGGCGCCAGGCTCCGCCCCGCGGGGGCTGCACAACCGGGCGCAAACAGGCCTGCCACACACCCCGCTGCCCACAAAAAAGGCCCGCAGCCAAGGGCAGCGGGCCTGACGCGATGCATCGGAGCGGGACGCTATTTAGAACGGAATGTCGTCGTCCATGTCGTCGAAGCCCGTCGACGCCTTGGGCGCCGGAGCCGGGGCCCGCGGTGCGGGCGGGCGGGCCGCGGCCGGGCGTGCCGCCGGGCGGGCGCCGCCGTCCATGTCGTCGCCGCCGCGGCTGTAACCGCCACCACCGCCGCCGCCAGCACCACGGCCGTAGCTGCCGCCGCCGCCTTCGTCGCCGCCACCCATGCCTTCACGGCCGCCCAGCAGCTGCATCTCCTGGGCAATGATCTCGGTCGTGTAGGTGTCGCGGCCTTCCTTGTCCTGCCACTTGCGGGTCTTCAGGCGGCCCTCGACGTACAGCGGCCGGCCCTTGCGGACGTACTCGCCGACGATCTCGGCCAGGCGGTCGTTGAAGACCACGCGGTGCCATTCGGTCTCTTCCTGGCGCTCGCCGGTCTCGCGGTTCTTCCAGTTGCGGGTGGTGGCCAGGCTGAGCGTGACCCAGGCGCCGCCGCTGGGGTTGTAGCGGACCTCGGGGTCCTTGCCGACGTTGCCGATGAGGATGACTTTGTTGACGCTGGCCATGACGCTCGCCTGAATTCGATGGGAAGGGCGCGAATTATGCCGGCCGGCCCCGCCGGGCCTGTCAGCAACACCCCGCAGACCGCATCCCGCACCCCGCAGACCGCACTTCGTCTCCCCACCCGCCGACCGGCCCGGCCTCGTCCCTAAGATGAAGCCATGAATCCCCTCGGCCGCAACCCCAACCGACGCCCGAATGCGCGGCTGTGGCTGGCCTATGCCGGCTGCTGCGCACTGGCCTGGTGCCTGTTCGTGCTGGCCGGCAGCGAGTTCGACCGCGGGCTGGACCCGTTCTGGCTGGCCGTCTACCAGGCCACCACCATGCTGTGGGCGCCGATGCTGCTGGGCGTCGCGGTCTGGCCGGTGGTGCGCCGCTTGCAGGGCAGCGACGCCGGCCCCGCCGCCACGGCCATGGCCCACATCCTGGCAGCCGTCAGCTTCTCGGCGCTGTGGCAGGCCGGCGAGTTCGGCGTCAACGTGGCGCTGTTCGGCAGCGACCACGCCGGTGCCGTGCTGGTGGCCGGGCTGCTGTGGCGCTCGGTCTGGGGGCTGGTGGTCTATGCCGCCATCGCCACCGCCTTCACGGCGGTGCTGCAGTCGCGCTCGGCGCGCTCGGCCGCCATTGCCGCGGCGCAGGCCGAGAGCGCACTGGCCAAGGCCGAACTGTCGGCCATCAGCGGCAAGCTGAACCCGCATTTCCTGTTCAACACGCTGAACTCGCTGATCGCGCTGACCCGCAAGGACCCGGCCGGCGCCGAGGCAGCGCTGCTGAAGTTCGCGGCCATGCTGCGCTATGTGCTGGACACCAAGCGCGGCGCCGAGGACCGCGTCATGCTGGCCGACGAGATCGATTTCCTGCGCGACTACCTGGCGCTGGAGGCGCTGCGCCTGGGCCAGCGGCTGCGCGTGGACTGGGACCTGGAGGAGCGCGTGATGGCCGACGAACTGCCGCCGCTGACCCTGCAGCCGCTGGTCGAGAACTCCATCCTGCACGCCGTGGCGCCACGCAAGGGTGGTGGCCGCGTGACCATCAGCGCGCGCCGCAATGCGCTGAACCACGGCCTGGACCTGGCCGTGGCCGACGACGGCCCGGGCTGCGAGCCCGAGGCGCTGGAGCCCCAGCCCGGCCAGCGCCGCGGCGTGGGCCTGGCCGCGCTGAAGAAGCGCTTCGCGCTGGACTACGACGGCCGGGCCCGCCTGCGCATCCACACCGCCCCCGGCGCCGGGTTCCGCGTCGATTTGTTCATCCCACAGACATGAGCACCACCGTCCTGATCGCCGAAGACGAACCCCTGGCCGCCGAGGCGCTGGCCGACTGGGTGAAGGCCACGCCGGGCCTGCAGCTGGTGGCCGTCTGCGAGGACGGCGAGGAGGCGCTGGACCAGATCCGTGCGCTGAAACCGGCGCTGGTGCTGACCGACATCCAGATGCCCGGCCTGACCGGCCTGCAGGTGGTACAGGCGCTGCAGCGCGACGCCCACCAGCCGCGCATCATCTTCACGACCGCCTACGACCAGCATGCGCTGACGGCCTTCGAGCTGCACGCGGTGGACTATCTGCTGAAGCCCTTCTCGCGCGAGCGTTTCGACGAGGCGGTGGCTCATGCGCTGCGCGATGCGGCCCCCAGCGCCGCCGACGTGGCCCAGGCGCTGGGCGCGCCGCACGACGCACCGCTGACGCGGCTGCTGGTGCGCGACCAGGGCAAGATCTTCCCGCTGCAGGTGGCCGACATCGAGTGCCTGCGCTCGGACAACAAGTACACCGCCATCACGGCCAAGGGCCGCAGCTTCCTGGTGCGCCTGCCCATCGCCGACTTCGAGACCCGGCTGGACCCGGCGCGCTTCCTGCGCGTGCAGCGCGGCTGCATCGTCAACCTGGACTTCGTCGACAACCTGACGCCGGACGAGAACTCGCAGCTGGTGGTGCAGCTGCGCGACGGCACGCGCATCACGGCCAACCGCGAGGTGTCCAAGATGCTGCGGGAGCAGTCGCTGTGAGAGCCCCCGCGCTGATCCTGCTGTTTGCCGTGGGGCTGGCTCAGGCCCAGACGCCGCCACCGGCGCCCGCCCCGCATCCCACGCCTGCACCGGCTCCGCACGCGGCGCCCCAGGCCGTGCCGGCGCTGCCGGCCCAGCCCGCCCAGCCCGCGCTGCCACCGCTCCCGGCCGTGCCGGCGTTGCCGGCCGGGCCCGGCAAGGTCTATGTGCCCGGCGCCTTCGACCGCGTGGAGCTGGGCGGCGCGGCGCGAGTTCTCATCGTGCAGGGCGAGCGCGACCAGGCCTTCATCGCAGGCGACGCCGACGTGCAGAAGGGCGTCGCGGTCGAGCTGCACGGGCGCCAGCTCGTGATCCGGCCCGCGGGCGGCTGGAAGTTCTGGCACACCGACAAGCTGTTCGTTCAGGTCGAGCTGCGCCAGCTGCGCCAGTTGTCGGTCTCCGGCGCCAGCGACGTTCATGCGCCCGGCCCGCTGCGCACGGACCAGCTCCGGCTCACGATCAGCGGCGCCGCCCATGTGCGGCTGGACCAGCTGGACGCGCGCCAGCTCACCTTCGGCATCAGCGGCGCCGGCGACGGCCAGCTGGGCGGCCGTGTCGACGAGCTGGCTCTGCAGATCTCGGGCAAGGGCAAGGTCGTCGCCGACCGGCTGCAGGCGCAGAAAGCACGCGTCAACGTCAGCGGCCTGGGCAATGTGCTGCTGTGGGTGACGGACGACCTGGCCGCCCACATCTCCGGCGTCGGCTCGGTGGACTACTACGGCCAGCCGTCCGTGCAGCGCTCGGTGTCCGGCATGGGCTCGATCTCCGCCAAGGGCGACAAGCGCTGAACCGCACGCAGTTGAGGCCCAATACGGGCATGGACACCGACCTGCAGGCGCTGGAGCAGCGCATCACCGAGCTGGAGATCAAGGCCAGCTTTGCCGACGACACCATCGATCAGCTGAACCAGGTCGTCGTGCGCCAGCAGGCGCAGATCGACCGGCTGGTGCGCGAACTGGTGGAGCTGCGCGACCGCAGCGCCGCGGCCGAGCCCGGCGGCGTGCGCAGCCTGAGGGACGAACTGCCGCCCCACTATTGAATCAGGCCTCGCCGTCCCAGTAGTCCAGCCCCGCCTCGCGCCGCTGCAGCAGGCGCAGCCCGGTGCCGAAGGTGCCGACCTTGCCGGAGTCCGGGTACTCGCAGACCTCGGGCCGGGCCTGCGTGCTGATCGACAGGTAGTGCAGCGGTGCATCCGACGTGTTGACGATGTGGTGCGGGTACTCCGGCCCGGCCGGGATGTTGATGACGTCGCCGGCCCGGATGGGCACCCGCTCGCCGGCCACGCGCAGCGTGCCCTCGCCCTGCAGCACGATGAACATCTCCTCCTCGGCATGGTGGAGGTGGTAGGGGCAGCTCATCTTGCCGGGCGCCACGATGTCGACGCTGGCGCCCAGCTGCCGGGCTGCCGTGCCCTTGGACAGCGAGGCGGTCTCGGAGTCGTAGTGCGGGGCGCGCACGAAACGCTCGCGCGGGGCGTCGTTGAAGTTGCGGATCAGTTGCTCGCGCAACTCAGCGGGTGTGGGCATGGGAAGGCTCCTGGGACAATGGCGGCTGAATGAATCCGCCCGTGCATCTTCCAGAACCCTCCGCCGACCTGCAATCCGCTGCGCACCAGGTCCTGTCAGCAGTCTTCGGCTACACGGCCTTCCGCGGCCAGCAGGCGGAGATCGTCGAGCAGGTGGCCGGCGGCGGCGACGCGCTGGTGCTGATGCCCACCGGCGGCGGCAAGAGTCTGTGCTACCAGGTGCCCGCCATCCTGCGCCACACGCGCGGCCAGGGCGTGGCCATCGTCGTGAGCCCCTTGATCGCGCTGATGCACGACCAGGTCGGCGCGCTGGAGGAAGCGGGCGTGCATGCCGCCTTCCTGAACTCCAGCCTGACCGGCGAGGAGGCCAGCCGCATCGAGCGCGAGATGATGAGCGGGCGCCTGACACTGCTCTACGCCGCACCCGAGCGGCTGACGACGCCGCGCTTCCTGGCGCAGCTGGAAAGCCTGCGCGAGCGTGGCCTGCTGTCGATGTTCGCCATCGACGAGGCGCACTGCGTCAGCCAGTGGGGGCACGACTTCCGTTCGGAGTACCTGCAGCTGTCGCTGCTGCACGAGCGCTTCCCCGAGGTGCCGCGCATCGCGCTGACCGCCACGGCCGACGACCTGACGCGGGCCGACATCATCGAGCGGCTGCAGCTGCAGGACGCGCGCGTCTTCATCAGCAGCTTCGACCGGCCCAACATCCGCTACCTCATCGTCGAGAAGAACGGCTCGCCGCGCGAGCAACTGCTGCGCTTCATCAGCGACGAGCACGAGGGCGAGGCCGGCGTCATCTACTGCCAGAGCCGCAAGAAGGTCGAGGAAACGGCGGAGTGGCTGAAGAGCGAAGGCATCAACGCGCTGCCCTACCACGCGGGCCTGGACGCCGACGTGCGTCGCCGCCACCAGGACCGGTTTCTTCGCGAGGAGGGGCTGGTCATCGTCGCCACCATCGCCTTCGGCATGGGCATCGACAAGCCGGACGTGCGCTTCGTCGCCCACCTGGACCTACCCAAGAACATCGAGGCCTACTACCAGGAGACCGGCCGCGCCGGCCGCGACGGCGCGCCAGCCCAGGCCTGGATGACCTACGGCCTGGCCGATGTAGTGAACCAGCGCCGCATGATCGACGAGAGCCCGGCGGACGAGGTCTTCAAGCAGGGCCAGCGCGGCAAGCTGGACGCGCTGCTGGCGCTGTGCGAGGCGACCGACTGCCGGCGCGTGCGGCTGCTGGCGTATTTCGGTGAACAGAGCCAACCGTGTGGCAACTGCGACAACTGCCTGAATCCGCCAGCCACCTGGGACGCGACGGAAGCCGCCCGCAAGCTGCTCTCCTGCATCTACCGCTTCCACCAGCGCGGCCAGAGCTTTGGCGCCGGCCACCTGATCGACGTGCTGCGCGGCAAGGTGACGGACAAGACCCGACAGCATGGCCACGACCAGCTGTCGACCTGGGGCTGTGGTGCCGACCTGTCCGAACAGCAGTGGCGCGCCGTGCTGCGCCAGCTGATCGCGCTGGGCCATGTGGCGGCCGAGGGCGAGTTCAACACGCTGGCGCTGCAGGACAGCGCGCGGGCGGTGCTGAAGGGCGAGGTGGAGGTGCGGCTGCGCGAGGCCGAGGAGAAGAAGCCCCGCGGCAAGGTCAAGGCCGGCCGCAGCGCGAAGCCGAAGGCCGATCCCTCACTGGGGCTGGATGCCGAAGCCCAGGAGCGCTTCGAGGCGCTGAAGGCCTGGCGCTCCGAGGTGGCCAAGGAGCATGGCCTGCCGGCCTATGTGATCTTTCAGAACACCACGCTGGCCGAGATGGCGCGCGTGATGCCGGGGGACCTGGTGGAGTTGGGAGAGATCAGCGGCGTGGGCGCGAAGAAGCTCGAGGCCTACGGCCGCGAGATCCTGCGCGTGCTGGGGCGCTAGGTCCGCGCGGCGCCGGTCCGTCCGGCGCCGATGCAGTTCGTCCGGGCGGCGCTGCAATTGGTCGTGCGCGGCGCGACCCGGCCGGGCGCGCTCAGAAGAATGCCGTGCGTCGTCATCCGTCCACGGAGCTTCAGCTTGAACACCACCACACACGCGGCGCGTCCGAGTCGGCCGGTCGCGGCCGCCGCGGGCCTCTGGTATCTGGTCGCCGCCACCGGCCTGGCCATCTTCGCCGTCTACATCGGCGCCAGCTATGGCCGCGCGGCGCTTGGCGGTCCGCCCGGCCAGTCGCGCTGGGTGGCGGGCGACTTGCTGGGCAACTCCATGCTGAGCCTGCATCTGGTCTTGGCGCTGCTGATGACGGGCATCGGCGTGCTGCAGCTCATCCCCCCGCTGCGCCAGCGCGCGCCGGCCGTGCATCGCACGCTGGGCCGGATCTTCATGGTCGGCGCGATCCTGGGAACGCTCAGCGGCTTCTACCTGATCTGGGTGCGGGGCACCGTGGGCGGCGTGACCATGCAGCTGGCGACCAGTCTGAACGGTGTCTTCATCGTCGCGTTCGCCGGGCTGGCCTGGCGGGAGGCAAGGGCGCGTCGCTTCGTCGAGCACCGGCGCTGGGCGCTGCGCCTGTTCATCGCGGCCAACGGCGTCTGGTTCTTCCGCGTCGGCTTCATGCTGTGGATGATCATCTGGCAGGCCCCCGTGGGCTTCGACCCCAAGACCTTCACCGGTCCGCTCGTGACCTTCCTGAACTTCGCGCAGTTCCTGCTGCCGCTGGCGGTGCTGGAGTGCTATCTGCGGGTGCGCGGCCGCGGCATGGTGCTGGCCGTCACGCTGGTGCTGTTGAGCCTGGCCACGGCTGCCGGCATCTTTGGCGCGACGATGGGCATGTGGATGCCAGGCATCGTCTAGCGCCACCCAACCGGGGCGGGAACGGTTCCCGGTTCAGCGGGCGCTGGCCACCTGCACACCATCGGCGCCCGCGTCGCGGCGGCCCTCGACCACCACGCGCGGCAGTTGCTGCACCTCGGCCGTGCGCGTGCCCTCGATGACCACGCGCTCCAGCTTCACCACGGCGGGGCCGTCGGCCGGCGTCGCGATGCTCATCCAGGCCGCGCCGGTCAGCGCGGTCATGGCGACGAGGACGAAGGCGCTGACGGCCTGAAGGCGTGCCGTGCGGTGGGTGGTGGTGCTGATGCGGTTCATGTGGCTCTCCCGGTTCGGTGAGCGTGAATGTGCCCGCCGCGGGTTTGCCCGTCCTGGGGTTTGCGATAGGTTGCCGGTTTCCGGCGACGAGCTGCGGTTGGCGCGGACGAACGTCGTGGTGAATCTTGCGGACGAAGCCCCTGTCGCGCGCCATGATGCGCGCCCATACTCCGGCGCGCATTTCACAGGGAGAAGCAAATGGCACGTGGCAACGACGTCCAACTGGGCGGCATCACCGATCTCAACCTGCTGGCCGACATCAAGCGCGGCTTCGTCGACGCGCTGGAGGTCGTCACCTACGTGGACCGCCTGCGCAAGGTGCTGAAGACGCTGAACGGCCTGCGCCTGGGTTCGCGCGAGTCCAGCACGCCGGCCTCGCCCTACACCGACATCGTGGCCCGCTGGCGCATCGTCCATTCCTTCCGCTGGAGCATCGTGGACGGCCGTGACGGCGCGCCCGACCGGCTGCTGCTCAGCGTCAACTTCGACGGCGGCTGGGAGCCCTACATGCGGGTCATCTGGGACCAGCTGGGCACCACGCTGGACCTGATGCTGTGCCACACCGAGGGCTACCAGCTGTCGCGCAACTGCAGCTTCGAGACCTACGCGCGCTGGGTGCGCGAGCACGAGGTGTCGGCCGACTTCCTGTTCATCGAGTCCGGCCGCACCGTCAGCGATGCCGAGTACCTCGCCAAGCTGGAAGCCGCCCAGCGCGGCCGCGCCAGCGAGCTGGAGTTCAACCGCCTGCGCGCGCCGGCCTCCGGCGAGACCCAGCCCCTGCCCAGCGATGACAAGGAGCGTTTCGCGATGGCCGCGCGCGGCCTGGTGCCGCTGGCCGGGCTGTTCACGCTGCAGCGCTTCTTCGGCGCCCAGGCGCCCGACCGTGCCTGCCTGCTGCGCGCCACGCACGACATCCTGTTCGAGCTGCGCGAGCTGGACACCACCCGGCAGTTCCCCAAAGACGGCGGCAAGACGCCCGGCGGCCAGCTGCGCCAGCGCCACCACGAGATGCTGGCCTGGTTCGAGCAGCCGCTGCCCGAGCCACAGGGCAAGGCGCGCGAGCTGTCGCTGAAGCCCGGCGACCTGCAGTGCTGCATCCTGACCAAGCCGCCCGGCAACCGCGGCGGCCTGGTGATGCTGCGCGTGGCCCAGCCGTCGCAGGCGGTGGCCTGGCTCAGCACCGCGCCCGTGCAGCGCGACAACGAGGACGGCGCGCAGCTGCAGGCCTGGCGCCAGATCGCGCTGACGCTGTCGGGCCTGAAGGCGCTGGGCGTGCCGGCCGCGCGGCTGGACCGCTTCCCGCAGGCCTTCAAGGAAGGCATGGCCGCCCGCGCCGGCCTGCTGGGCGACGTGCGCCACAACCACCCCACGCACTGGGTGCTGGCGCCGCACGTCAACCAGGTGGACCGACTGGACCCGGCCAACGCCCACGTGCTGGTGCAGCTGCGTTTCCCGGCCGCCGAGCCCGGCGACGCCTTCACGGCCGCCGACGATCGACGCCTGCGCGAGCTGGCCGAAGCGCTGACCGTGGGCACCGGCCTGGCGCTGATGGCCATCGAGCCGATGCGCAGCAACGCCGCCGACAAGGAGCACTTCGGCTTCAAGGATGGCATCAGCCAGCCCCAGCTGTCCGGCGCCGTCGGCCAGGCCTGGGACGACACCGTCAAGACCGGCGAGGTGCTGCAGGGCTTCCCGACCGAGCGCGACAAGGGCTACGCCGTGCCCGAGCAGCCCGACGCGCTGCTGGACCGGGGCAGCTTCCTCGTCGTGCGCAAGCTGCGCCAGTACACCGGCCGCTTCGCCCGCCAGACCTACAAGCAGGCCAAGGAGATCGGCCTGGACCACGACCTGGTGCTGGCCAAGCTGATGGGCCGCTGGCAGGACGGCCGGGCGCTGGCCGCACCGGGCGTGACCGGCAACGACTTCAACTATGCCAAGGACGAGCTGGGCTCGGCCTGCCCCTTCCACTCGCACATCCGCCGCGCCAACCCGCGCGACCTGGCCGACTCCGCGTTCGCGAAGAACCGCATGCCGCGCATCCTGCGCCGCGGCATGAGCTACGGCGCGCCGGTGCATGCCGACGCGCCCGACGACGAGGACCGCGGCCTGGTCTTCATGGCCTACAACGCCCATCTGGCCGAGCAGTTCGAGGTGGTGCAGCGCTGGATCTCCGGCGGCAACGCCAGCGGTGGCTACTCGGGCCAGTCCGATCCCATCCTCGGTGTCGTCGACGGCGGCACCGGCCCGCGGCTGTTCCCGTTCGAGCATGGCGGCAAGGCCTACGAGGTCGACCTGGGCAACGAGCCCTTCGTCACGCTGCAGTGGGGCGCCTACTTCTTTGTGCCGTCCATCGCCGCGTTGAAGGGCCTGCCTGGCCTGGTCGAGCTGCCACTGCCGCTGCCGGCCCCCACGCCGGTGCCGCTGAGCGCGCCCGACCTGCAGGACAAGGCCGCCTGGCAGCTGTGGCTGGAAGACACCACCACGCGCGACCAGGCCTGGGCCTGGGTGCGCGCCCAGCCGGGCGGCGTCGTGGACACCGCCTACGGCGTGCTGGTGGGGGCCGCCGAGCGCGTCTGCGAGGTGCTGAGGAACGTGCCCGACCGCTACTCCAACGGCGGCTACGGCGAGCGCATGCACGACTCCATCGGCGTGGGCTTCCTGGGCCTGGACGACGACACCGGCCACCGCGAGCAGGCGCCGGCCGTCAACGCCGCCATCGAGGCCTACGGCGAAGAGCAGTGCTACCGCACCGCCTACCAGGTCGCCAAGGCGGGCCTGGCCCAGTTGAAGGCCGAGGCCCGCGCGCTGCTGGACGCCTTCCCCGCCAGCCAGAAGCCCAAGGACCTGCCCACCGACACGCCGCTGGACTTCGAGCGCCTCAGCGAAGGCGTGCTCGCCAAGCTGTGCCAGCTGTGGTTCGGTCAGCCCGACGGACGCCACATCTGGGGCACGGAGTTCCATGCCGAGGCCTATGCCGGTGGCGGCGTGGCGCCGCGCTGCCCGCGCGACCTGTTCAAGGTGTCGCGCCACGTGTTCGGCCCCTACCCGACCGAGGCCGTCAAGGCCGAGGGCCGCGCCGCCGGCCAGCGCTTCCTGGCCGCGATGCAGGCCTGGCTGGCCGAACCAGGCACGCAGCTGCCGCCGCTGGCCCAGAAGATCATCGACGCGGCCAAGGCCGTGCCCGGCGCCACGCCCGACCTGCCGGCGCGCACGCTGGCCGGCATCATGCTGGGCTTCCCGCCCACCACGCATGCCAACCTCGTCACCGTGCTGGCAGCGTGGACGCAGACGCGCAAGCTGTGGGAGCTGCAGCCTCAGTGGAACGCGGTCCCGCCCGAGACGCAGAATGCCCCGCCCCCCTACGCCGAGGCCGTGGCCTGCCTGCGCCCGGCGCTGGTGGCGACGCTGAACCAGCGGCCCACGCCCTTCCAGGTCTGGCGCAAGGCGCGCGTGGCGCACAAGCTGGGCCAGGTGGACGTGGAGCCCGGCCGTGTCGTCGTCGTCGGCCTGGGCTCGGCCACGCAGCAGGACCCGCTGCGCCACCACGTCGCCTTCGGCGGCGACCGCGCCGACCCCAAGGGCCCGCCGCCGCACGCCTGCTCGGGCTACGGCATGGGCATGGGCGTGATGCTGGGCGTCATCGCGGCGGTGCTGGATGCGGGCGTGCTGCGGTTCACGGGGGCGCAGACGGTGGTGGCGATGGGCGTCTGAACAGCGCCGCCGAACACGGGTGAAGCCCAGCGTCCGGCGGCGCATGCAGTTCGTCCGTCCGTTCGTGCAGTCCGTCGCTCGCGCATTGAGGGCGTGGCTGCCGCTGCGATGCTGCGCCCCGTCGTGTTTTTCGTGGGGTATCCATGCACCGGGACTCGCTCAATACCTATGCCAGGCTCGCCGGCCTGTCGTATGTGACCTTCACCCTTTGCGGCGTGGTCCGGAACTTCTTCCTGAACACCAAGCTGCACGGCCCTGAAGACATCCAGGGCCAGGGCCTGTTCGTCAATGA
Source organism: uncultured Comamonadaceae bacterium (assembly GCA_965650725.1). Taxonomy (GTDB): domain Bacteria; phylum Pseudomonadota; class Gammaproteobacteria; order Burkholderiales; family Burkholderiaceae_C; genus Pelomonas. Next base: position 17,891 of record CBFGPX010000027.1, read on the forward strand.
ACTGCAGTACCGCCTGGGCATAGGCGCCGAGACGCTGATGTTCGCGGCCACGCTGCTGGCCTCCTTTGCGCTGTACGAGGTGACGAAGACCGTGGACCGGCGGCGTTCGCTGCTGGCCCTGTGCTTCCGGCTGTGCGAGGTGATCGTGGGCAGCATGGCGGTCGTGGCCAGCCTGTTCATGCTGTCACTGGCGACGAAGGCGCAGCAGTCCGCGGCCTTCAACACCGAGCAGCTCGGCGTCTTCCTGACCTATGCCTCCAGCCTGCGCATGCCGGCGTTCGAGTACAGCTGGATCTTCATGGGCGTCGCCGGCATCGTCACCTTCCATTTGTTCTACCAGGCCCGGTTGATGCCGCGGTGGCTGTCGGCCTGGGGCCTGTTCACCTATGCCGGCCTCATCGCCTACCCCATGGCCAAGATGCTGGTGCCCGAGCTGCCCAAGCAGGTGATGTGGGTGATCTATCCCGGCGCGTTGTGCGAGCTGGTGATCGGCGCGTGGTTGATGGTCAAAGGCGTGGCGGCGCCAGCCGCGGGGCGCGTGGGCTCTTGATACGCCCGTAGGTGGGGCGTCGCTACCCCAGCCGCCGCGCCCGCTCCAGGAAGCCCGTCATGCCCATGCGCTCGAACTCGCCGCGCGCCCGTTCCAGCGCGCTGCGCCAGCGGTCGTCCAGCTCCAGCTCGGCCTCCAGCAGCGCCGTGACGGCGGCCTCGTGGTCGGAGTTGCGCTGCTCGCCCGCGCCGCGGGCCAGCGCCAGGTAGCGCTTGGCGCGCGGCACGTCGCCCATGCGGGCCGCCAGCCGCGCGGCGGCGCGGTAGGCCATGGCGCCGCCTATCCAGTCGTGCTGGCGACCGCGCCGCAGCGCCAGCGCCACGTGCTGCCGCGCCGCGCCGGCATCGCCCTGGGCGGACAGGATGTCGGCCAGCCAGCCGTGGTTGAAGCTGCTGTACAGGCCGCCGCCGCGCGGCGCCAGCCAGGCGGTGGCGTCCAGCAGGTGCTGGCGGGCGGCGGGGTCGTGGTCCTGCATCCAGGCGCCGTAGGCGCCGGCCGCATGCCCCATCGCGCAGGTGAACATGCTGCGCACCTGCGCGCCGACGCGGTGGGCCACGGCCGCGGCCTCGCGGGCTTCGGCCCAGCGGCCCTGCCACAGCAGCACGGCGGCGCGCCAGCCCTGCATGCTGGCCTCCACGGCGTGGCCGCTGCCGTGGAAGGGCGCCAGCGCCTCGGCAAAGATCTCGTGGGCCTGCGCGAAGCGGCCCTGGTCGCCCAGCACGTAGGCGCGGCAGCACAGCGAGAACGACAGGCCGATCTGGTTCACCGCGCTCTTGCTGGCGCGCTGGCGCTGGCGGGCGATGGCCAGGTCCAGCATGGGCAGGGCCTCGGCGTAGTTGGCCGCGGCGGCCTGCAGCTGGCCGACGGTGCCGGGCAGCTGGGCCAGCAGCGCGTTGTCGCCGCAGGCCTGCGCGGTCTCGACGGCGGCGCGGGCGTGGCGCAGGCTGTCGCGGGTCTCGCCCAGCGCATAGCCCACGTAGGCCAGCCAGTATTCGGTGCGGGCGACGAGGGCCGGGTCGCCATCGGCCCGTGCCAGCTCGGCGGCGTGCTTGAGCACGCGCAGGTCGTCCTGCGAGGCGTCGAATACGCAGGCCATGCCCAGCCGCTGCGCGATGCCCACCCAGCGGCGGCGGCGCTGCGCGTCGTCGGGCAGGAACTCCAGCGCGGCCAGCGCGGCGCGGAACTGCTTCTTGGCGCGGTCCAGCGCCGAGGCGGCCAGCGCCTGGTCGCCCGCGGCCTCGGCATGGCGGGCGGCGGCGGGCCAGTCGTTGGCGGCGGCATCGTGATAGGCCAGCTGTTCGTGGAACAGGCCCTCGGCGCCGCCGCGCGCGTCCAGCTCGGCGCTGATGCGGCGGTGCAGGGCCTGGCGCTCGTGCAGGCCGGTGGCCTCGTAGACGATGTCGCGCGTGATGCCGTGCTTGAAGCGCAGGTGGCCGGGGCGCTGGTCCGGGAAGATGAAGTCCTGCGCCGCCAGCGCCTGCACGGCCGGGTGGCGCTCGCCGAAGCCGGTCAGCGCCTCCAGCAGCCAGACCGGGATGACGTTGCCGACGACGGCCGCCAGCCGCACCAGGCTGGCCTGCTCGGGCGGCAGCCGGCCCACGCGCGACTCGACCAGCGCGGCCAGCCAGGCGGCGCTGCTCTGGCCCTGCACCAGGCCGCCGCCCGTGTCGGCCGCGGCGTGGCACAGCTCCTCGATGAACAACGGGTTGCCGCCGGCGTGGCGCTGCACCTCGGAGGCGATGAAGGGGTCGATCTGCGGCAGCAGCTGCTGCACCGCGCAGGCGGCCTCGGTCTCGGTCAGCGGGGGCAGTTCGATCAGGTCGGCGTGCGCGTCGTTGGCATCGGGCGGCGCCGTGCCGGCCAGCGTGGGCTGGGGCCGGCTGGCGGTCAGCAGCAGCAGCGGCAGGCGTTCGCGGTGGGCGGCGGCGCGCAGCCGGTGCAGCAGGCGCAGCGAGGCGTCGTCGGCCCATTGCAGGTCGTCGATGCAGACCAGCTGCGGCGTGCGCCGCGCCAGTGCCAGCAGCAGTGCCAGCAGCGCATCGGCGCGCTGGGCCGGGGCGCTTTGCTGCGCGGCGAACAGCTCGGGCGGCGCGTCCTGCGGCCGGTCGGCCAGTGCGCCCAGCGCGCGCAGCATCTGCAGGAAGGGCTGCAGCGGCTCGGCACTGAGGTAGCTCTCGCAATACCCCCGGTGGATCTGGCAGGCCTGGTCGGCCGCGCGGCGCAGAAACTCCTCGGTAAGCCGGGTCTTGCCCACGCCGGCACCGGCGCGCAGGCCCAGCCAGTGGCTGTGGCCGGCCAGCGTGCGCGTGAGCGCCGCGTCCAGCGCCGCCAGCTCGCCGCAGCGGCCGACGAAGGGCGCCAGGCCACGGCGCACGCTGGCCTCGAAGCGCCGGCCCACGGCGGCGCGGCCGTGCACGCGGTAGGCGGCCAGCGGCGTCGCGCGGCCGCGCAGCTGCAGCACGAAGCGCGGGCCGGTCTCGAAGAACTGGCTCTGCAGGCCCAGGCTCTCCTCGCTGGCGATGATCTCGTCGCGCTTGGCGGCCTCGGACAGCCGCGCGGCGATGTTGGGCGCGTTGCCCAGCAGTTCGAAGCGCCCGCGCATCTGGTCGCCGTCGTTGACGAGCACGATGCCGGCATGGATGCCGCTGTGCAGCGTCAGGCCGGGGAAGTCGGCCGGCTTGGGGCCGGGCGGGACGATGCCGCGCACGGCGGCATGCAGCTCCAGCGCGGCCTCGGTGGCGCGGCGGCCATCGTCTTCGCGCACCTCGGGGTGGCCGAACACGGCCAGCATGCCGTCGCCCTGGATGCGCGCGATGACGCCGCCGTGGTGGGGCACGATGCGCTCGTACAGCTCGCGCAGGCCCGCCAGCATGGCGGCGTAGTGCTCCGCCTCCATCCATTCGGCCATGGCGGTGGAGCCGCTCAGGTCGACGAACAGCAGCGTCAGCAGCCGGCGCTGGCCGACGGCGGCAGGGCTGCCGGCCGGCGGGGCCGTGAGGGGGGCGGGGGACTCGGTCACAGCGACGGGAATCCTAGCGCCTGTGCCGGGGGCTCGATACGCGGAAAAGGCCTTCTGGGTGGGCGGCCCTAAGCAGCGGTCGGGCCCCAGGCCTTCATCAAGCTTGCATGGGCGCGAAGTCCGTGTCGGCCACGCTGCGCGGCACGTCCAGCGGCAGGTCTTCCTCGCGCAGGCCCAGGTAGATGGGCTCGCCGTTGCGGCGGTGGATGTTGATCTTGGCGTTGTAGACGCGGTGGATGAAGCCGTGCTTGTCGGCCATCTGGTACTCGCTGATGCCCCACAGGCCGGTGTCGTCGCGGCGGCCGGTCAGGTAGCAGGCGATCTCGTCGACCTCGGAGCCGGCCAGCTTCAGGCCGTTGAGGCTGCGCAGCGGCGCGCGCGTGCGCTCAACGAAGTCCAGGCTGTCGATTCGCACGTCGGCGCCGGTGGCCTCGTCGTGCATCAGCGTGTTGAACTTGCCGACCAGGATCTGGCCCGGCATGGCGTGATCGATCATGCGCGCCAGCTCGATGGTGACCTGGCCCACCAAGTAGCTGAACGAGGTCGGGTTCAGGCCCTCGGACTGGTAGAACTCGTAGTGCGAGCCGACGTGGAAGCAGGCACGCAGCCTGGGCACGGACTCGGGCCGCGTGGCGCGCTCCTGGGCCAGCGCGTTGTCGGCCAGGATGAATTGCATCAGCTGATACAGCTCGACGTTGGCCTCCACGCCGCGCATGCGGTTCCAGATGTAGAAGCCGTCGCCGGTGGTGGTGCGCGCGAAGTTGATGTTGATCTCGCGGTCCAGCAGCTTGGCGTAGGCCGCGTTGACCGAGCAGGACAGGCTGTTGAGCTGCACGACCTGCTGCAGCGGCGTCAGCAGCGAGAAGCCGACCGCGTCGAACAGGATGACGGCACGGTCTTCCACCAGACGCACGCCGTAGCGCGCGGCGATGGCGGCGATCAGCGGCAGGCCCAGCTTGCGCTCGGGGCAGAACGGCAGCTCGATGAATTGCGGCTGCACGCCCAAGGCGGCGCTGACGGCGTCGAAGGCGTGCGCGTCCAGGTGGTCCTGGTTGGACAGCAGCTTGTCCAGCAGGCGCGCGCGGCGCTTCAGCTCGGGCTGCGGCAGCGTGCCGTCGCCCAGCGCGAACTCGGTCAGCATGGGATGCGGCGCCACCAGCACGCGCAGGCCCTTGGCCTCGGGCGTCCACGCGAAGATGAGGTTGTGGCCCAGGTTCCACAGGCCGTAGAGGGCCTGGTCCAGCAGGATGATGTTCTCGCGCAGCTGGGATTCGCTCAGGCCGGCCGGGGCGGGGTAGGCCATGAAGCCATCCAGCCAGGACCGGCGTTTGCGCAGCTCTTCTTTCACAAGCGGGCTCCGATGAAGAAGGCCCGATTGTCTTTCAGAGTTGTAACAGCCGGTATGGGGGACAAGCCGAGTCGTCGGCGCAGCGGCGGCCACCCGCCCCCAGCGCCCGCGACTCCGCTCGGGAAGTGCCCCACAAGGACAAACACCCCGGCGGCACAGGCCCCGCCGGCGGTGACGCTGACGCGCGGCAGCTGGGCCAACTCGCGGACGGCATAGCCGGTCACCACCACGCGCGGCAGCTGGGCGACCTGAGGGCCGGCCTTGCCGGTGACGACGACACGCGGCAGGGTCTTCACGTCCTGCGGTGCGGCGTGGGCGGCAAAGGCGGTGAACGCGAACGCGGCGACGGCAGCGGCTTGGATCAGGACGGTGGTTTTCATGGTGCTTGCTTTCGGTGTCTGCACAGCGGGATTGCTGTGTCGATGCAAGCAGTTTCGGCATGAAGCCCGCACGCCGCCATGGCGAAGCGATGAAGCGTCAGAGCCGCGCCGCGAGCTGCAGGCGGCGTGGATGAGCGGTCAGTTCTGCGCCGCCAGATGCCTGCCCAGGAAGCGTTCCACGCGGCCCCAGAAGTCCTCGTTCGTCTTCAGGTTGAACCAGCCGTGCCCCTCTTCGGGGTAGACCACCCATTCCACGTCATGGTCGGGGCGCAGCGCGGCCTTGAAGTCGGTGCCGTGGACGAGCGGCACGCGCCTGTCCTCGCCGCCATAGGCCAGCAGCAGCGGCATGCGGATCTCCTTGGCACGCTGGAGCGGCGAGGTGCGGCGCATCTGCTCGGCGTCCGTCGCGGGGTCGGCCACCAATCGCTTCATGCCGTGTTGCTTCCACTCGTCGGAGGCATCGCTCCAGCGGACGCTGCCCATCAGCCCGATGTCGGTGACGCCCACCCAGCCGACGGCGCACTTGAACAGATCGCCCTGCGTGACCGCACCCATCAGCGCCGCGTAGCCACCGTAGCTGGCGCCCATGATGCAGACGCGCTTCGGGTCCGCCCAGCCCTGCTTGACGGCCCAGGCCAGCGTGTCGGCGAGGTCGTCCTGCATGGCCAGGCCCCATTGCTTCCAGCCGGCACGGAAGAGCTTGTAGCCATAGCCCGTGCTGCCGCGGAACTCGGGCTCCAGCACCAGGTAGCCACGGCTGGCCAGAAACTGCGCATGGCGCTCCCAGGCCCAATGGGTGCCGCGCACGTTGGGGCCGCCGTGCACCAGCACGACGGTGGGCGCCCTGCCCTTGACGCCGCCCGCCGGCTGGGTGACGAGCACGGGCAGCTCCAGCCCGTCGCGGGCCTTGATGCGGTGGTAGTCCCGCTGGCCCATGGCGGCGGGGCGCAGCTCGGCGGGCGCCGCGGCCAGCTTCTGCAGGCTCTTGTCCGCCGGCTTGTAGAGGTAGTACTCGGCGGGCCGCTGGTCGGACTTGGCCGTGATGACCAGGTTCATCGCGCTCAGGCAGCGCTGGCACTCGATGCGGTTGACCGTGGCCGGCAGCTGGGCGTCGATATCGGCCTGCACGGCCTTCATCGTGGGGTCGATCCATACCGTGCCTTCGGCATCGGTCTCGAAGCGCACGCCCAGCAGGCGGCCGGAGGCGGGGTCGACGATCAGCGCGCCGTGGTGGTCGTAGCCGGGTGTGCTGACCAGCGGTTCCTTCTCATGCTCTCCCGCCCTGGGATCGAGGCGGAACAGCGCCGTGTTGCCACGGTAGTTCTGCGTCCCCAGCAACTGGCCGTCGGGACCGACCCAGGTCGGTGTCGCGTGGCGGCGGCTGTAGGGATCGTCCTCGAACCAGAGCTGCCAGCGGCCCTGCTCGTCGCGCCGATGGAACTGGCTCTTGCCGGCGCGCACCGTTTCGACGGCGTAGGGCTCGCCGCGCCAATCGAGCACCCAGCGCACCACGTAGTCGGGGATGCCGAGGTTGAGGTTCTTGGCGACGCCGTTTCGCGTGTCCAGCCGGGCGATCTGCGTGCCCATGGACTCGGGATCGGTCGTCCAGCGGCGCCGCGCGACGATGACCTCGTGGCCGCCATCGGGCGGCACGGCCATCAGCGTCCAGTTCCTTTCCAGCCGGCGGTCGATGACGTTCGTGCCGGTGGTCCCGCCGAAGGAGTCGGCGCTGTGGATGAGCTGGCGCAGCTTGCTGCCGTCGCGGTCGACGGCCCACAGGCCCTCGGACGTGACCTGGGTGGTGCCGTCGGGCGAGTTGGAGATCTCGAACACCAGCCGGTCTTCGTTGACCCAGTGGTGCCCGGCGATGTCGGCGTTGCTGAAACCGGCGACGGACTTGGCGGCGCTCATCGTCTGCAAGTCGAGGACGGCCAGCATCATGCGGTCGTTGCGGCCGGCGGTCTGGATGGCCAGGTAGCGCCCGCTCGGGCTCAGCCTGGGCTGCCGCAGCTGCGGGCGCTTGAAGAAGGCGGTGATGGGCGGCGGTTCGGCCGCGCCGGCGGCGGTGGAACCGAGCATGCAGGCCAGCGCCGTGATCAACGTCGCCAGTGCCGTGCACCGACCTGTCCTCATGGGACCTCCCTGGGGTGTATGGAGCGGCGGATTGTTGCCGCCTATCATGTCCGGTTCGCTCGTGAAAACTCCCATGTCGCTGCCTGAGTCCAAGTTCATCCGCGTCCGTGGTGCGCGCACCCACAACCTGAAGAACATCGACGTCGATCTGCCGCGCCATGCGCTGGTGGTCATCACGGGGCTGTCGGGCTCGGGCAAGTCCTCGCTGGCCTTCGACACGCTGTATGCCGAGGGACAGCGGCGTTACGTCGAGAGCCTGTCCAGCTATGCACGGCAGTTCCTGCAGCTGATGGACAAGCCGGACGTGGACGTCATCGAGGGCCTGTCGCCGGCCATCTCCATCGAGCAGAAGGCGACCTCGCACAACCCGCGTTCCACGGTCGGCACCGTCACCGAGATCCACGACTACCTGCGCCTGCTCTACGCCCGCGCCGGCACGCCGTTCTGCCCCGACCACCACCTGCCGCTGGAGGCTCAGTCCGTCAGCCAGATGGTGGATGCGGTGCTGGCCATGCCCGACGAGAGCAAGCTGATGCTGCTCGCCCCCGTGGTGCGCGACCGCAAGGGCGAGTTCGTCGAGTTGTTCCAGGAGCTGCAGGCCCAGGGCTATGTGCGCTTCCGCGTGGACGGCACGACGGTGGAGGCGCCCGAGATCCCGGCGCTGAAGAAGACCGAGAAGCACGACATCGACGTGGTCATCGACCGCGTGAAGCTGCGCGCCGACTCGCACGACCAGCTGCGCCAGCGCCTGGCCGAGAGCTTCGAGGCCGCGCTGCGGCTGGCCGAGGGCCGTGCGCTGGTGCTGGACATGGACAGCAACGCCACCACGCTGTTCTCCAGCAAGTTCGCCTGCCCCGTCTGCTCCTACTCGCTGCCGGAGCTGGAGCCGCGGCTGTTCTCGTTCAACTCGCCGGTAGGCGCCTGCCCCACCTGCGAGGGCCTGGGTCAGACCACCGTGTTCGACGCCGACCGCGTCGTCGCCTTCCCGACGCTGAGCCTGGCCAGCGGCGCCGTGAAGGGCTGGGACCGCCGCAATCCGTACACCTTCTCGCTGCTGGAATCGGTGGCGGCGCACTACGGCTTCGACGTCGAGGCGCCATGGGAGAACCTGCCCGCCGACGCGCAGCAGGTGCTGCTGCACGGCTCGGGCGAGCAGGACATCAGCTTCGTCTACCAGGCCGAGACCGCCAGCGGCAAGAAGCGCTCGGTGAAACGCCAGCACCCGTTCGAGGGCATCCTGCCCAACCTGCAGCGCCGCTTCAAGGAGACCGACTCGGCCGCCGTGCGCGAGGACCTGGCCCGCTACATGGCGGCCAAGCCCTGCCCCGCCTGCGAGGGCTCGCGCCTGCGCCGCGAGGCCCGGCATGTGGTGCTGCAACCGGCCGACGCGGCCGCGGGCTTCAAGGGCCGCCCCATCTACGAGGTCGAGCATTCGACGCTGCGCGAGGCGCTGGACTATTTCGAGACGCTGAAGCTCAAGGGCAACAAGGCCGAGATCGGCGACAAGGTCATCCGCGAGATCGCCTCGCGGCTGCGCTTCCTGAACGACGTGGGCCTGAACTACCTGAGCCTGGACCGCAGCGCCGACACGCTGTCCGGCGGCGAGGCACAGCGCATTCGGCTGGCCTCGCAGATCGGCTCAGGGCTCACGGGCGTCATGTATGTGCTGGACGAGCCCAGCATCGGCCTGCATCAGCGTGACAACGACCGGCTGATCGCCACGCTGCGGCGGCTGCGCGACCTGGGCAACTCGGTGCTGGTGGTGGAGCACGACGAAGACGCCATCCGCGCCGCCGACTGGGTGCTGGACCTCGGCCCCGGCGCCGGCGTGCACGGCGGCCAGATCATGTCCCAGGGCACGCCCGAGCAGGTGGCGGCGGACCCGAACTCGCTGACCGGCCGCTACCTCAGCGGCACGGCGCGCATCGAGGTACCCGCCGAGCGCCACAGGGCCATCGACGACCAGAAGCTGCGCATCGTCAACGCGCGCGGCAACAACCTGAAGGGCGTGTCGGTCGAGATTCCCGTCGGCCTGCTGACCTGCGTGACCGGCGTGTCCGGCTCGGGCAAGAGCACGCTGGTCAACGACACGCTGTACGCCGCCGTGGCCAAGAAGCTCTACCAGAGCCATGCCGACCCGGCCGCCTACGACGAGATCGAGGGCCTGGACGCGTTCGACAAGGTCATCAACGTCGACCAGTCACCCATCGGCCGCACGCCGCGCTCCAACCCGGCGACCTACACCGGCCTGTTCACCCCCATCCGCGAGCTGTTCGCCGAGATGAACACGGCGCGTGAGCGCGGCTACGGGCCGGGGCGCTTCAGCTTCAACGTGGCCGGCGGCCGCTGCGAGGCCTGCCAGGGCGACGGCGTGCTGAAGGTGGAGATGCACTTCCTGCCCGACGTCTA
>CBFGPX010000028.1:0-26884 GCA_965650725.1 uncultured Comamonadaceae bacterium
AGCGCCGCAGGTCCGTCAGCGGCATGAGCATCAGGTCGTGCAGGCACAGGCCGGGCAGCGCCTCGAGTTGCGCGCGCGACCATTGCACGCCCGCCGGCAGGTAGCGCCGCGCGGGGTCGAGCACGGCGTCGGCCTGCGCCTGGGTGCCCACGCGCCACAGCAGGCTGTCGGTCTTCAGGCGCGCGCCCCGGCACACCGGGCATTCGGTGTAGCTGCGGTACTTGGACAAGAGCACGCGGATGTGCATCTTGTAGGCCTTGCTCTCCAGGTAGTCGAAGAAGCGCTTGACCCCGTACCACTGCTTGTTCCAGTTGCCATTCCAGTTCGGCGTGCCGTTGATGACCCAGTCGCGGTGTGCCGGCGACAAGTCCTTCCACGGCGTGTCGCGCGGGATGCCGGCCTCGCCGGCGTACTTCAGCAGGTCGTCCTGGCTGTCCTTCCAGGCCGGCGTGGCCAAGGTCTTGATGGCGCCGTTGCGCAGCGTCTTGCGCTCGTCGGGAATGACCAGGCCCAGGTCCACGCCGATGACCCGGCCAAAGCCGCGGCAGGCCTCGCAGGCGCCGAAGGCCGAGTTGAACGAGAACAGCGCCGGCTGCGGATCGGCGTAGCGGATGTCGCTCTCGGGACAGTGAAGGCCGGTCGAGAACCGCCAGAGTGTTGCGCCGTCGTCACCGACGTGAACATTCACCCGGCCGCCGCCGCGCTTCAAACCCAGCTCGATGGCCTCCATCGCACGCTGCTTGTCGGCGCCCTGGATGCGGAAGCGGTCGGCCACGACATCGAGAACGGTCTTGCCGTCCACCTCGCGCTGCGACTGGATGCGCGTGAAGCCGCTGGCCGACAGCCATTGCTCGGCCTGCTCCTGCGTGGTGCCTCCCGGCAGTTCGACCGGGAAGCTCAGCACCAGCCGCGGGTCATCTGAGGCCGTGCGGGCCATCAGCTCCGCATAGATGCTCTGCGCCGTGTCATGCCGCACCGGCAGCGCCGTCTTGCGGTCGAACAGCTCGGCCGCCCGGGCGTAGAGCAGCTTCAGGTGGTCGTTCAGCTCCGTCATGGTGCCGACCGTGGAGCGGCTGGTGCGCACCGGGTTGGTCTGGTCGATGGCGATGGCCGGCGGCACGCCGTCCACCTTGTCCACCGCCGGGCGGTCCATGCGGTCCAGGAACTGGCGCGCATAGGCGGAGAAGGTCTCCACGTAGCGGCGCTGACCCTCGGCGTACAGCGTGTCGAACACCAGGCTGGACTTGCCCGATCCGCTGGGGCCGGTGACCACCGTCAACTCGGCTGTGCGCAGGTCCAGGTCGAGATTCTTGAGGTTGTGCTGGCGGGCGCCACGGATGCGGATCAGACCTTCGGAATCGGACGACATGGCAAGGGGAAAAACAACGAAGGCGAGCAGTGTAGGGATGTGAAGTGCCTAAAACTGTCAGCACCTGCGCCCCTGTCAAGCGGCCAGCCGGCCTTGCCCGACCGCAAATCGCCATGAACCTGGGACTTTCGGTTGCGCTGGGGCACCGCCTGAGGCAACAATGGCCCTCACCCCTTACCGGGGGGATAAGAACAAATCATTGAGGAATGGGGATGGACAAGACCAGGCTGTTGTTTGAAGTGCCTACGCATCCAATCTGGCTGAGCGCCGCGATCGGCGATGCCGACGGGAGCGCGCCGCAGCCGGATGCCGACGAAGCGGTCGCCACGGCGCGCCAGCCGCTGGTATTGCTGGTCGAGGACAACCACATCAACCAGGTCGTCGCGATGGAGTTCCTCAGCCTGATGGGCGTGCAGGCCCGTCTGGCGAAGAACGGCATCGAGGCGCTGGCCGCCTGCACCGAAGCCGCCCCCGACCTGGTGCTGATGGACATCCAGATGCCCGGCATGGACGGCCTGGAATGCGCCCGCCGCATCCGTGCACAGCAACGCGACGGCCGCATGCCCGGTTTCCCCATCCTGGCGCTGACGGCCCATGCGCTGGACGCCGACGTGGCCGCCAGCATGGACGCCGGCATGGACGAGCACCTGACCAAGCCGCTGGACTTCGTTGCGCTGCGCACACGGCTGCAGCGCTGGCTGAAGCTGCCCGACCCGCAGTAGGCCCGCGCCTATTCCCCGAACGCCCGGCTCAGCCGGTCGGCCAGTGGCTTCAGCCACCAGCCCAGCAACGAGCGCTCGCCCAGGCTGACCATCACGTCCACCGGCAGGCCGGCGCGCAGCTCCACGCCCTGCAGTCTTGCGCGCTCGGCCTCGGGCAGTGCGACGCGCACGCGCAGGTAGCCCGCGCCGCTGCGGTCGTCTTCCAGCCGGTCGGCGCTGACGGTCAGTACCTGGCCGCGCAGCGTGGGCGTGCGGGTGCGGTCCAGGCTGGTGAAGACGAGGTCGGCGGCCTGGCCGGCGTGCAGCTTCTCGCCGGCCACCAGCGGGAAGCGGCTGTCCACCACCAGCGCGTCGCCGCTGGGCACCACTTCCAGCAAGGTCTGCCCCGGTTGCACGACCCCACCCACCGTGTGCACCGCCAGGCCCACGACGCTGCCGTCCACCGGCGCGACGAGGCGGCCCTGCGCGATCTGCTGCGTGAGCGCCGCCAGCCGTGCGGCCAACTGCGCGCCCTGGCGTTCGGCGTCCAGCAGCTCGGCCTGCCAGTCGCGTCGCAGTTCGGCGCCACGCAGCGACTGCGTGGCCGCGGCCTCGCGGCTGGCTTCCTGCAGGCGGGCCAGCTCGGCCGTGCCGCGCGCCTCGTCCTGCTGCGCCGCATGCAACTGGCGCTGCGCGTCGGCCACGCGCAGCCTGGGATAGAAGCCCTGTTTGGCCAGGTCTTCCAGCTGCGCCGTCTGCTGCTGCACCAGTGCGCGCTGGGCGCGCTGCTCGGCCAGGCCGGCCTGCTGGCCCTCGGTCTCGCGCGCCAGTTGGGCGCGGCGTGCCGCGAGCTGGGCAGCGCCGTCGCGCTGGCCTTGCGCCAGGCTGTGAAACAGCGCGGCCTGGGTGCTTAGCAGCGTGCTGCCTTCAGGCAGGGCTGCGGCTTCGTTGCGCAGCGCCTGGGAGAAGCTGAGCGCGGACTGGCCTTGCAGCAGCGCCGTCAGCCGCTCGCGGGAGGCCGCCAGCAGCAGGGCCTGGCGGCGGGCGGCGGCCTGTTCGGCCTCGGCGGCGGCGCTGTCCAGCTCGATCAGCAGCTGACCGGCCTTGACCTGCTGGCCTTCGGCCACATGCAGCGCGCGCACCGCCGCGCCGAAGGCCGGCTGCACGGCCTTGCGCTGGCTGGCGGCGGCCAGGCTGCCCTGGCCGGGCAGGGCTTGATCCACCGGCGCCAGCGCGGCGGCCAGCAGGGCGCCGCCCAAGCCCAGCACCAGCAGCATCAGGCCGCGGCGCACCAGCGGGCGCAGATCATCGTGTTGAAGGTCTTGCATGGTCGTTCTCCAGTTCAGGCGTGGCGCAGCGCGGCGGGGCGGACTTCGATGGGCGTGACGCGGCCATCGCGCAGCAACAGCACACGGTCCGCGGTCGCCAGCAGCGCACTGCGGTGCGTGATGAACACGGCCGAGCGACCGGCCTGCTTGTGCGTCATCAGCGCACGGCGCAGGGCCTGCTCGCCGGCGTCGTCGAGGTGGGCGTTGGGTTCGTCCAGGATCAGCACGGCGGGCTCGCCGTACAGCGCGCGGGCCAGGCCCAGGCGCTGGCGCTGGCCGCCCGACAGCACCAGGCCCTGAGGGCCGAGGCGGGTCTGGTAGCCCTCGGGCAGGCGCAACACCATCTCGTGCACGCCGGCCACCTGCGCGGCGCGCACGACGGCGGCGCGGGCGGCTTCGTCGTCCAGCTGGGCCAGGCGGGCGATGTTCTCGGCCACCGTGCCTTCGAAGAACTGCACGTCCTGCGGCAGCACGCCGATGGCGGCGGTGCGCTGGGCGGCCGGCCATTGCGGCAGCGCGGCGCCATCCAGCCGCACGCAGCCGCGGCCGGGTTGCAGGCCGCCGCACAGCAGCCGCGCCAGCGTGGACTTGCCGGAGCCGCTGGGGCCCACGATGGCGACCACCTCGCCGGGCGCGACCTCGAAGTCCAGCCCGGCCAGCAGCTCGGCTTCACCGTCCACGCTCAGGCCCAGGCCCTCGACACGCAGCGCGCCGCGCGGGGCGGGCAATGCCAGCGGTTCGGCTTCGACCGGGCGGTTCAGCAGGGCCTGCAGGCGCGGCCAGCTCTCGCGCAGCGCGGCCAGCTGGCGGCCCTGCTGGATGAGGCCTTCCCAGGGCGTCAGCGCGCGGCCCAGCAGCACGCTGGCGGCCATCATTATGCCGGGGGTGATGCGCTGCTCCAGCACGAGGAAAGCGCCCAGGCCCAGCGCCAGCGACTGCGTCGCCAGGCGGGCGAAACGCTGCAGCGCGGCTATGCGGCCGCTCTCGGCGCTGGCCGCCAGCTGCTGCGCGGATGCCTGCCGGTGCAGGCCCAGCCAGCGCTGGCCCAGGCGCGGCGCCAGGCCCAGAGCCCGCACCGTCTCGCCCTGGCGGGCGGCTTCCATCAGCGCCTGCTGGGCGCCGGCGGCGTCCTGCTGGGCCTGGCGCAGCGGTGCGCGCAGCTTGCGCTCCTGCCACAGCGCCAGGCCCACCAGCACGGCGATGGACGCGGCGACGAACAGGCCCAGCCACACGTCCACCAAGGCCGCGACGGCGACGAACACCAGCGCCAGCGGCAGGTCGAACAGCAGCGCCGGCAGCGGGCCGCCGACGGCGCTGCGCAACGTGGCCAGGTCGTTGGCCAGCAGCTGCGGCGGCTGGCCCGGGGCGGGCTGCACGGCGGCGTCGAACACGCGCGGTGCAACCAGCGCGTCCACGCGCGCCGCCAGCCGCGCGCAGAAGGCCGAGCGCAGCCCCTCCAGCGCCACCATCAGCCCGTAGAGCAGCAAGGCCAGGCCGGTCAGCACCAGCAGCGTGGTCTCGTTGCGGCTGGGCAGCACGCGGTCATAGACCTGCAGCATGTAGACGGTGGGCACCAGCAGCAGGGCCGTGACGGCCGCGCTGAAGAGGCCGAAGGCGGCAGCGTGCCGGGTCAGCAGGCGCTGCAGGTCGGTGGCGTTGGTGTTCATGGCGGTTTCGGCAGGTCTGGAATGACAGTGGCCCGCAGTCTTGCGGGCCACCGTTTCAGCCCGGCTTCGTGCCGGGTTTCGTTTGTTTCAGCCTCGGGTCAGAGGCCGAAGTCGGAGATGGACAGCTGGTAATGGCTGCTCCCCAGCAGCACGATGTCCAGGTCCATCTGACCGTCGCCGTTGCAGTCCACGTGCACATAGGTCTCGTGGCTGCCGCTGCCGTCGTAGGCGCGTTTCTCGACGTAGAAGCTGCCCTGGCCGCCGCCGACGAAGCTGCCGTTGAAGGAGAACGCGAGCTGCTGATCGCCGCTCAGCGCAGCGTTGCCGTCGATGGCGCTGAAGTCGATCTTGTCCTGGCCTTTGACGAAGTCGCCGACGGTCTGCAACATGCCCTGCACGGCAGTGCGGAACATGAACACGTCCTTGCCGGCGCCGCCATACAGCGAGTTGTTGCCGCCGCCGCCTTCGAGCCGGTCGTTGCCTTCCTCGCCGTAGATCACGTCGTCGCCGGAGCGGCCGTACAGGTAGTCGTTGCCGACGTTGCCCACCATGTAGTTGTTGCCGTCGTTGCCGATGCCCGTGCAGTCGCTGCTGGTCTCGAACCTCAGCACCTCGACATTGGGGGCCATCATGTAGTCGTTGCCCAGCGACGTGACGGTGTCGAAGCCCTCGCCGGCCTTCTCCGTGACGATGTCGAAATAGTTGTCGATCACATAGCTGTCGTTGCCGGCGCCGCCGGTCAGCGTGTCGAAGCCGAGGCCGCCGTCCAGGCAGTCGTCATCGGCACCGCCCGTGAGCTTGTCGTTGCCGGCGTTGCCGAACAGCTTGTTCTCCACGGTGGCGCCGCCGAGGATGACGTTGTCGCCGGCGTTGCCGTAGCCCTTGAAGTTCTCGCTGCCGATGTAGCGCAGGTCTTCCACGCCGGCCGCCAGCGTCGTCACGGCATCATGGCTCCAGACCCTGTCCAGGCCGCCGTCGGCCGCCTCGACGACGGTCTCGATCTGGTCGTCGTGCAGGATGTAGGTGTCGTCGCCGGCGCCGCCGATCAGCTTGTTGGCGCCGCTGCCGCCGTCCAGCCAGTCGTTGCCGTTGCCGCCGTCCAGCGTGTCGGCGCCGCCCAGGCCGTAGAGCTTGTCGTTGCCATCGTTGCCGTACAGCGTGTCGTTCTGGTCCCAGCCGGTGATGCGGTTGTCGCCCGCGTTGCCATGGCCGATGAAGCTGCTGGCGCCGACGATCTGGCCGCTGCTGTTGACGCTGACGTAGAAGTCCAGGTTCTCGACGTTCTGCTGCAGGTAGAGGTCGGCGAGGTTGGAGCGCACGGTGTCGTTGCCCTCGCCGGCTTGCTCGCTGATGAAGTCCCAATCGCCTTCGAGGATGTAGGTGTCGTCGCCCGTGCCGCCGTACAGCGTGTCGAAGCCGTCGCCGCCGTCGAGGGTGTCGCTGCCGCCGCCGCCGTAGAGGACGTCGCCACCATTGGCACCGACGATCTTGTTGCCGAGCTCGTTGCCCCAGCCGACGAAGCCCTTGGCATAGGGCGCAGTGTTCTCGAAGTACAGGTTCTCGACGTTCTGGTCCAGCGCCCAGTTCAGCGTGGCGGTGACGCTGTCGGCACCTTCGCCCGCGTATTCGATGCTGCGGTCGGCGGCGTTGTCGACGCGGTAGTGGTCGTTGCCCGTGCCGCCGAACATGATGTCCACGCCGGCCTTGCCGTCCAGCTGGTCGTTGCCGGCGCCGCCGCGCAGGGTGTCGTCGCCGGCCGCGCCGCTGATCTGGTTGTTCAGCGCGTTGCCGGTGAAGTTGACGGCCGTGATGGCCAGCGTCGGGTCGGTGATCAGGTTCTCGACGTTCGCGGCCAGCGTGTAGGTGGTCAGGCGGCTGGACACGGTGTCGCTGCCCTGGCCACTGTACTCGGTGACCACGTCGCCCGCGTCGGCCACGACGAAGAAGTCGTCGCCGGTGCCGCCCACCATGAAGTCGTTGCCGGCGCCGCCGATCAGCACGTCGTTGCCGGCGTCGCCCTGCAGCCAGTCGCTGCCGGCGCCACCGAGGATCTGGTCATTGCCGGCGCCGCCGTACAGCGTGTCCATGCCGGCACCGCCGTCGATGTAGTCGTCACCCAGGCTGCCGTTGACCTTGTCGTCGCCGGCCTCGGCAAAGATGGCGTCGGCTTCGGCCGTGCCGTAGACCTCGTCGATGTAGTCGCTGAGGCCGAAGGTCTGCATGGCGCGCATCGTCATGACGGGCTGGCCGTCGACGACGCTGGTGAACAGGAGGGTCTCGGTGGTCGAGGGGATGATGTCTTCGTCGAGGAAACCGAGGACGGGCGTGAGGGACTTCTGCATGTGGCGCTCCAAGAGGTAGTGAGGTCGCCCCGGGTCTCGGGGCTGACGTTTCACAGTCTCGGAAGCGCAGGTATCAATCCCGCTTCAGGCGCGGTTTCATTCGTTGCAGACCGCGCCGTCAGGGCACATACACATAACCGACGTTGCGGACCGTCTTGATGACCTCCGGCTTGTCGGGGTTGCGCTCCACCTTGCGGCGCAGCCGCATCACGCGCAGGTCGATGCTGCGGTCGAACACGTCCCAGCCGCGGTTGTGGGCCTGCTCCATGATCTGGTCGCGGTTCAGCGGTCGGTTGGGGTGGCGGGCGAACAAGGCCAGCAGGTCGAACTCGGCGGCCGTGATGTCGATCTCGCCACCGTCGGCGCCGAACAGCTTGCGCTGGCCCAGATCCAGCTTGCAAGGGCCGAAGGGCACGTGCGCGGGCTCGTCCTCGCTGGCCGGTGCGTCGGCCGTCACCTGCAGACGGCGCAACACCGCGCGCACGCGCGCCAGCAGCTCGCGCAGCTCGAAAGGCTTGGCGACGTAGTCGTCCGCGCCCACCTCCAGGCCCACGATGCGGTCGATGGCCTCGCCGGCCGTCGTCAGCATCAGCACGGCCAGGCGCGGATGGGCCTCGCGCAGCCCGCGCGCCAGCGACAGGCCGTTCTCGCCCGGCATGTTGATGTCCAGCACGGCCACGTCGGGCACGCGCTGCGCCACCAGCTCGCGGGCGGTGGCGGCGTCGGGGGCCTGCAGAACCTCGAAGCCGTTGCGGCCGAAGTACTCGGCCAGCAGGGCGCGCAGTTCGGGCTCGTCGTCGACGAGCAGCACGGTGGGCGGGGTGTTGTCTGGCATGGCGCCGAATGATAGGCAGGCCGGCCGGGGACGGCGCAAGCCTGAAACAAACGCAACACAAGCCCCGGCGGCCTGAAGCCGGGCTGAAACAGGCACCGCCGACAGTGGCGACACCGACAAGGAGACGCCATGAACTACCGCAGCGACAGCCCCTTCACCGACTGGCCGGAAACCCTGGCCGTCCCCTACCGCAGCGAGGCCTTTGCCGAAGACCTCGACGACTGCGCCGCCGAGCCGGAAGCCGGCTGGCATCCGCTCGAACGCCTGGTCGCGGCCGTGCCGCTGCTGTGCGTCTTCGCCCCCGTCGCCGACGCATTCCTGCGTTGACCCCTCGTCCGGCCCCGCCCCGGCTGAACGCCGGCGTGTCCAGCCGATCCCCCGAGGGGACGGCGATGCATGCGGCATAGAGACGCATGCACATCGCCTGGCGGGCCGGCTTGGGAGCGGCCCGGCGCTCGGCCCGGAATTCATCCCGTCCTCAACGATCACTTGAAGGAATCACCATGACCCCGCAGCAGATCACCCTCATCCGCGGCAGCTTCGAGCCGCTCAAGCCCCTGGCTGCCACGGTGGCCGAGGCCTTCTATGCCCAGCTGTTCGCCCGCGACCCGGCGCTGCGCGCGCTGTTCCGCGGCGGCGACATGGCCGAGCAGGGCGGCCGCCTGATGCAGATGCTGTCCGCCGCCATCGAGCTGCTGGACCGCCCCGCCGCGCTGGAGGCGGTGCTGCTGCGCCTGGGCCAGCGCCACGTCGGCTACGGCGTCGTCGACGCGCACTACGACGCCGTCGGCGCCGCACTGCTGGACACGCTGGCCGCCGGCCTGGGCGCCAGTTTCACGCCCGAGGTGCGCGAGGCCTGGACCGCGATGTACGGCCATGTGGCCTTCACCATGCAACAGGGCGCCGCCCAACCCGCCCTGGCCGCCTGAGCCTTCGTATCATCGGCCGCGCTTGCAGGGAGAGGGCCCGATGACCGAAGCTTTTCAGATCCACCCCGCGCCGGAAGCCGGCGTCGGGGAACTCAGCGCCGTGCTGCAGGCCACGCTGCCGCTGCTGACCCGCGTGCTGGACGCCGTCCCCGCCCGCGTGGTGGTGCTGGACGCGGAGGAAAGGCTGGTCTGGGCCAACCACGAGTTCTTCAAGTTCACCGGCCTGCATCCCAAGCAGGTGCTGCAGCAGCCCATAGGCCGCATCGTCGGCGACGCGGCCTATGTGGCCTACAAGGACGTGCGCGAGCGCATGCGCGGCGGGCAGACCGTGGCCTGGGAGGGCTGGATCCACCTGGCCGGCATGGGCCGGCGCTACATGCGCGAGCACCTGGTGCCGGTGGAGATGAAGGACGGCGTGCCGCAGGCCACCGTCGTCATGAGCCTGGACGTGACCGAGCTGAAGCTGCGCGAGGCCGAGCTGTCCCACAAGGTCGCCGAGCTGGAGGCCAGTGAGGCACTCAAGTCGTCCATCTTCGACAACGCGATGGCGGCGCTGGTCTCCACCGACGAGACCGGCCACATCGTCGAGTTCAACCCGGCCGCCGCGGCCATGTTCGGGCTGCCGCGCGCGCAGGCGCTGGGGCGCTCGGTCGCCGAGGTCATGATCCCCGAGCGCCTGCGCGGCGCGCACGACGCCGGCATGGCTCGCGTGACGGCGGGCGGCGAGCAGCGCGTGATGGGCCGGCGCGTGGAGATGCCGGCGCTGCGCGCGGACGGCAGCGAGTTCCCCGTCGAGATGGTGCTATGGCGCACCGGCGTGGGCGGGCAGATCTTCTACACGGCGTCGCTGTTCGACCTGTCCGAGCGCGAGACCGCGCGCGACGAGATCGAACGCCAGCGCGAGGCGCTGCGCCAGAGCGAGAAGCTGACCGCCATGGGCAGCCTGCTGGCCGGCGTGGCCCACGAGCTGAACAACCCGCTGTCCATCGTCATGGGCCGCGCCGCGCTGCTGGCCGAGAAGATGGGCGGCAGCCCGCTGGCCGCCGACGCCCAGCGCATCCACGAGGCCGCCGAGCGCTGCGGCCGCATCGTGCGCACCTTCCTGAACATGGCGCGCAGCCGGCCGGCCAACCGCAGCGAGGTGGCGCTGAACGACCTGGCCACCGCCGCCGTGGACATGCTGGCCTACGTGCTGCGCAGCCACGGCATCGCCGTCACGCTGGACCTGCTGCCCGGCCTGCCGCCCGTGAAGGCCGACGCCGACCAGGTCGGCCAGATCGTGCTCAACCTCATCGTCAACGCACAGCAGGCGCTGGGCCTGCGCGACCATGGCCGGCGCCTGACCGTCTCCACCGGCCTGGCGCCGGTGACCGAGGGCGACCGGCGCCGCTCTCCGCGCATCTGGCTGCGCGTGCGCGACAACGGCCCGGGCATTCCGGCCGAGCTGCGCGAGCGCGTGTTCGAGCCCTTCTTCACGACCAAGAGCGAGGGCGTGGGCACCGGCCTGGGCCTGGCCGTGTCGCGCTCCATCGCGCGCGACCATGGCGGCGAGCTGACGCTGCTGGACGACGGCAGCGGCGCCTGCTTCAGCCTGCAGCTGCCGGTCAGCGGCGAGCCCGAGCCCAGCGAGACCGAACCCGCGCCGCTGGCGGCCACCGACGAATGCAACGCCCGGCTGCTGGTGGTGGACGATGAGCCCGAGATCGCCGATCTGCTCGGCGAGATGCTGTCGGGCGCCGGCTACGAGGTCATGACGGCCGAGTCCGGCGCGGTGGCGCTGGCCATGCTGGAGGAGGCACGCTTCGACGCCATCATCAGCGACCTGCACATGCCCGAGCTGGACGGCGCGGGCCTGTGGCGCGAGGTCAAGCGCACGCGGCCTCAGCTTTCGCGGCGCATGCTGTTCGTCACCGGCGACACGCTGTCGCCGACGGCCCGCCAGTTCCTGGACGAGGCCCGCTGCGACAGCCTGAACAAGCCCTTCGCCAAGGCCGAGCTGCTGGCCCGCGTGACCGAACTGCTGCAATCCTGACGCGGGCCGGCGGGCCACCATAATCGTCCGCACAACGACACCGTCAGGAGACAAGCCCATGAAGCGCCGCACGCTGCTGCCCGCCCTGCTGAGCCCCTGGATCGTCCAGGCCCAGAGCACCAAGCCCCAGACCTGGATCGTGCCCTTCCCCGCCGGCGGCGGCACCGACGCCTTCGCGCGGCCGCTGACCGCGATGCTGACGCGGCAGCTGGGGCGCCAGGTGCTCATCGACAACAAGGGCGGCGCCGGCGGCACCGTGGGCGCCAGCGTCGCGGCCAAGCAGGCCGCCGACGGCAGCAACTTCTTCATGGGCGCGGTGCACCACACCATCGCGCCGTCCATGTACCCCCGGCTGGACTACCGGCTGGAAGACGACTTCATCCCCGTCGCGCTGCTGGCCAGCGTGCCCCAGGTCATCGTCGTGCACCCGGCGCAGGTGCCGGTCACCGACCTGAAGGGCCTGCTGGCCACGGTGCGCGCCAAACCGGCCAAGCTGAACTACGCGTCCGCCGGCAACGGCACCTCGCACCACCTGGCCGGCGAGCTGTTCAAGCTCAACACCAAGACCTTCATCACCCACATCCCCTACCGCGGCGCCGGCCCGGCGCTGTCGGACCTGATCGCCGGCCAGGTGGAGCTGATGTTCGACGGCCTGGGCTCGTCGGCCCAGCACATCAAGGCCGGCCGCATCAAGGCGCTGGCCGTGGCCGGCACGCGACGCGCCGTGGGCTTCCCCGACGTGCCCACCGCGGCCGAGGCCGGCGTGCCGGGCTACGAGGTGTCCACCTGGTACGGCCTGTGGGCGCCCAAGGGAACGCCGCGCGAGGCCATCGCGGCGATGCAGGCCGAACTGCGCAAGGCCTTCGCGACCGAGGACCTGCGCAACATCTGGCACGGGCTGGGCGCCGAGATTCCCAACCTGTATGGCGACGCGTTCGGGCAGTTCGTCAGCGCGGAAATCAAGCGCTGGGCCGCCGTGGTGAAGGCGTCCGGTGCCAAGATGGACTGACCGACGATGAATCTGTATTCCGCCCTGCGCGCCGGCTTCCCGGCCGACCTCGACGCCACCGCCATCGACCATGACGGCGCGCTGTACAGCTGGCGCGACCTGGAGCGCGGCAGCGCGATGCTGGCCAACTGGCTGGGCCGGCTGGACTTGGCCCCAGGCAGCCGCGTCGCCGTGCACGCGGACAAGAGCGTCGAGGGCCTGATCCTGTACCTGGCCGTGCTGCGCGCCGGCTTCGTCTACCTGCCGCTGAACCCGGCCTACCAGGCGGCTGAGCTGGAGCACTTCATCACCGACGCCGCGCCTGGCGTGGTGGTGTGCGCCGGCAAGAACTTCGGCTGGATCAGCAAGCTCGCGTTCCAGCGCGGCGTGCGCTGGGTGTTCACGCTGAACGACGACCGCAGCGGCACGTTGCTGGACCGCGCCACGCAGATGAGCGACGCGCACGAACCGATGAAGCGTGACGCTGGCGACCTCGCCGCCATCCTCTACACCAGCGGCACCACCGGGCGCAGCAAGGGCGCCATGCTCAGCCACGGCAACCTGCTGAGCAACGCACAGACGCTCAAGACCTTCTGGGACTGGCAGCCCGACGACGTGCTGCTGCATGCGCTGCCCATCTTCCACGTGCACGGCCTGTTCGTCGCCTCGCACGGCGCGCTGCTGAACGGCAGCAAGATGCTCTGGTTCAACAAGTTCGACGCCCCAGCCGTCGCCCGCCGGCTGCCCGAGGCCACGGTCTTCATGGGCGTGCCCACGCTGTACGTGCGGCTGCTGCAGGAGAAGCTGCTCGACACGAGCAACATCCGCCTGTTCATCAGCGGCTCGGCGCCACTGCTCATCGAGACCTGGCGCGACTGGCAGGCCCGCACGGGCCACCTGATCCTGGAGCGCTACGGCATGAGCGAGACGCTGATGCTGACGTCCAACCCCTGCCGCGCCAAAGACGGCGAGCGCGTCGGCGGCACCGTGGGCCCGGCGCTGCCCGGCGTGGGCCTGCGCGTGCTGCGCGACGACGGCCAGCCCTGCGCGGTGGACGAGATCGGCCACGTGCAGGTGCGCGGGCCCAATGTCTTCAGCGGCTACTGGCAGATGCCGGAGAAGACGGCCGAGGAGTTCACGGCCGACGGCTGGTTCAGGACCGGCGATGTGGGCCGCGTCGATGCCCGCGGCTACCTGACGCTGATCGGCCGCAGCAAGGACCTCATCATCAGCGGCGGCTTCAACGTCTACCCGGCCGAGGTGGAAGGCTTCCTCAACGAGCTGCCCGGCGTCGGCGAATCGGCCGTCATCGGCGTGCCCCACCCCGACTTCGGCGAGGCCGTGGTGGCCGTCGTCACGCCGGCCGGCACGCCCGACCCCGAAGCCCTGATCGCCGCGCTGAAGACCCGCATCGCCGGCTTCAAGGTGCCCAAACGCGTCATCGTCGCGGCCGAGCTGCCGCGCAACGCGATGGGCAAGGTGCAGAAGAAGCTGCTGCGCGAGCAGCACGCCCATCTGTTCAAGCCGTAGCGCGGGCGCGCCAGGCATCGCAGAATGGTCTGGCGATGATGGACTCCGTCCTGCCCGACCCGCCACCGCCCGAGCCCGAGCCAACCCAGCTCGTGCGCCGGCGGCGCTGGCGCGACCGCGCGCTGCTGCTGGCACCGGCGCTGGCTTTCGGCCTGGTCGTGCTGACGCTGTGGGCCATCGTCGTCTGGTACGCCGTCGAACGGCCGCGCGAGCTGGTCGCCGAGCAGCGCCGGCAGCTCATGGTGGGCGCGCGCGCGATCGCACTGCAGACCGAGCCCGTGGTGCGCCAGGCCGAGCAGGCCCTGCGCGTGGTGGACCTGTGGCTGCTGACCCGCAGCGATGACGAGTCGCTGGCCGACGACGCCTCGCTGCACGAGCTGGTGGACGGCCTGCGCCGCAGCTCGCGGCAGCTGGTGGACGTGGTGCTGGTCTCGGCCACGGGACGGGTCAACCCGCTGCGTGTCGGTGGCGACAGCGGCAACGCCAGCATCGCCGGCAGCGCGGCCTTCGAGCAGGTGTCGGGCGTCGTGCCCGAGGGCATCACGCTGGGCCCACCGTTGCAGCTGGACGGAGGCACCCGGCTGCCGCTGCTGATGGCGCTGTCGCGGCCGTTCGGCGACCACCAGCTGGTCATGGCCCTCATCGACCTGCCCGGCCTCATGGCGGCGCAGGGACCGCTGCCCACCGGCCCGCAGGCCTCGCTGGTGATGCTGCGCGGCGACGGACTGGCGCTGGCGCGCCGCCCCGAGCGCGCCGGCTTCGTCGGTCGCAACCTGTTCGAGCAGTTCCCCAGCGCCCGCCGCGGCCTGGTGGGCGAGCAGGGCTTTTTCGCCAGCAGCGGCGGCGCGACGGACGGCCTGCCGCGCGTCGGCGCCTTCGTCACGCTGCCCGAGTACGGCATCAAGCTGCTGCTGTCCGACACCGAGGACGCCGTGCTGGGCGAGCACCGCCGCCAGCGCAACCTGGTGCTGGCCATCGCCGTGGCCGCCACGCTGGGCCTGTTCCTGCTGGGCCGGCGGCTGGTGCTGCTGCAGCGCGACGCAAGGCTGCGCGAGGCCACGGCGCAGGCCACCAGCAACGCGATGCCGCTGGGCCTGTTCCGCTGTGACGCGACCGGCCGCATCGTCTACGCCAACGACACCTACCTGCGCGTGCACGGCCTGGAACGCAAGGACCTGGACTGGGGCTGGACCACGCTGCTGCACCCCGACCTGCGCGGCATGCTGATCCAGCGCTGGAAGCATCACGTCGCCGCCGGCGAGGCCGTGCACATGGTGCGCCAGCTGCGCCGTGCCGACGACGGCCGGCTGCGCTCGATCGAGGTGCGCACGGCGCCGGTCTTCGTCGATGGCCGGCCGGCCGGCCAGGCCGGCACCGTGGAGGACGTGACCGAGCGCGGCGAGCAGGAGAGCGCGCGCAAGACGCTGAACGCGATCTTCGACAAGACGCCGGATTTCATCAGCCAGTCCCGCGAGAACGGCGAGCTGATCTACCTGAACCCGGCCGCGCGGCGCCGCCTGGGCCTGGCCACGGACGCGCCGCTGGACAGCCTCAACCTCACCAGCTGCTTCTCGTCGGACCAGCTGGAGGTCTACGAACGCGAGGTGTTGCCCACGCTGCTGCGCGACGGCCACTGGCGCGGCCGCGTGAGCATGCAGCTGCTGGACGAGCAGGTGCCCATGGACTGCCTGCTGCTGCTGCACCGCAACCCGCGCGGCCGGGTGGAGACCATCTCCATGCTGCTGCACGATCTGACCGAACAGTTGAGCGCGCAGCGCGAGCGCGAGCGCAGCGAGGCCATGCTGCTGGCCGTGGCCCACACGGCGCGTGCGCAGTTCCTGGTCGGCGACACGCAGGCTCGAGTGATCTTCTTCAATGCCGCCTTCGGCCAGGCCCGCGGCGTCGCGCTGGCCGACTGGGTGGGGCGGACCATGGCCGAGCTGTTCGGGCCGCTGGAGCACGCCGCGCGCGCGCCGCTGATCGCGGCGGCGCTGCGCGGGGAGACCTGCCAGTTGGACCTGGCCAGCGGCGACGGCCGCGACGCACGCGTGCTCGATGTGCAGTACGCGCCGCTGCGCGTGCACAGCGGCGGCATCGAGGGCGTCATCGCCATCGAGGTGGATGTGACCGAGGTGCGCCGCGAGCAGGACCGCCTGCTGCTGGCCTCGCAGACCGATGCACTGACCCAGTTGCTGAACCGCGCCGGCTTCGAGGACGGCGCCCGCCGCACTCTGGCCGGCGGACGTCGCTGCGCCCTGCTCTACCTGGACCTGGACCGCTTCAAGCCGGTCAACGACCAGCACGGCCACCCGACCGGCGACGCGCTGCTGAAGGCCATCGCGCTGCGGCTGCGCCATGCGCTGCGCCCGGGTGATCTGGTCGCGCGGCTGGGCGGCGACGAATTCGCCGTGGTGCTGCCCCACCTGCACCAGGCCGACGACGCCCGCGCCGTGGCCGACAAGCTGTTGCAGGCCCTGGGCTCGCCCTACCACATCGGCGACCTGACGCTCGACGTGGGCGTCAGCATCGGCTACTGCGTGGCCGAGAGCGGTGGCGTGACGCTGGAGGCCCTGGTGGCTGCCGCCGACGCCAGCCTCTACGAAGCCAAGCGCGCCGGCCGCGGGCGCTGGCGCGGGTCCACGCTCTAGCAGGCTGTGACGCGCTTCACCTCCTGAAGCGCCAGCTGCAGCACGCGCGCATCGCTGCTGGCGCGGTGGCGGGTCAGCTGCTGGCGCTCGCGCACGCCCTCGGTCACGCTGCGCCAGCGCAGCGCCTCGTCCTCGCTGAGCAGGCGGCGCAGGTCGTCCAGCCGGAAGCGCGGGCGCTGGCCGGCGGCGTCGAACAGCCGCGCCAGCCAGGGGTAGTCCATGGCCCAGCCGTCGCAGTAGACGACCTGGCCGGCCAGCCGCGTGTTCAGCTCGCTGGCCATCCACGCGGCCGTGCGGCCGTGGCGCTGCAGCAGCTCACGGCTGATGCCGTGCAGGCCTTCGGCGGCGATGTCCCAGTGCTGCCAGTCGGGCTCGGGCCGGATGAGGCCGCAGAACAGCCCCCCATCGACGCCTGCGAAGCCGATCTCGATGGGGTAGCTGCCGCGGCCGAACCCGGAGGCTTCGATGTCGAGGATGGTGGGCAGCTGCATACGGCCCCGAGTGTGTCAGGCCGTATGCATGCTGTTACACAGGGTTGTCGATGACGAGTTCGCGCTCGAACAGCTGCAGCGCGGCCCGGCCGACCTGGCGGGTGTCCCACCAGGCATAGGCACCCACGCCGGCCGCGCCCACCACCGGCAACCAGCGCGACAGCGCCCGGTTGGCCGCCTGCTTGCCGACGTGCACCCCCACCGCCGCCGCCACGCGCTGCAGCAGCAGCTGGGCCGCGGGGCGCACGACGACGCGCTCGCCCACGCGCACGCCCAGGTCGCGCAGCGCCTGCACGGCCGTGTGGCGGAACAGGCACCACATCATCTGCGCCGGGCCCAGCTCGGCGCTGCGACCGTACAGCGCCGCGATGTCGGCCACCAGCTGGCGCTGGATGTGCCAGACGGTCAGCATCTCCGGCGCGATGGTGGCCCAGCCCAGCGGCCCCGGCGGCAGCGCCAGCGTGCCGGCGGCCAGCGCGGCCCGGGTGGCGGCGCTGTCGATGGCGCGCGCCGCCGCATCGGCCGGCCGCAGGCTGCGCGTGAACTGCGCCTGCGGTGGCTGCGCCACCAGGGTCAGCAGCTTGTCGCCCAGGGTTTTGTCCTCGCTCATGCCCGCCTCCCGCCGCTGCATGCGGCATTTGTGCACAACGCAGGTTGCGCCCCGTCCCCGAAACGGAAGAGACTGCGCGCAGCCGCACACGCGGTCAGCATAGCCATACCGCGCGGCCACGAGCCGGCGCCGCGCCAACTCCAGGGAGAAGTCCACATGAATCTGCTCAACCACCTGCGCATCGGGCAAAGGCTGGGCCTGGCCTTCGCGATCTCCATCGCGTTCAGCCTGCTGCTCGCGCTGTACGCCCGCACCGCGCTGTTGCGCATCAACGACGAGCTGACGCTGATGGTCGAGGACCGCATGGTCAAGGTCCAGCAGCTGGAACTGATCAAGGACAACGTCAACATCACGGCCCAGTCCGCCCGCAACGTGCTGCTGGTGACCGACGCCGACGGCAAGCGCAAGCAGCTGGCCGAGGTGGACCGCGTGGCCAAGCTGAATGCCGAGCTGTTCGACAAGCTGGATGCCAGCATCACGTCCGACAAGGGCCGCCGGCTGGTGGCCGGCGTGGTGCAGGAGCGCGCCAAGTTCGTCGCCTCGGTGCGCAAGGTCATCGAACTCGCCAACAAGGGCGAGAGCGATGCGGCGCGCGACCTGCTGTTGGGCGAGACGCACGAGCTTCAGGTCAAGTACTTCCACGCGCTGGAGACGCTGGTCGACTTCCAGCGCGAGCTGATGAACGGCGCCGCCAAGTCGACCGACGCCACGGTGGACTTCGCCGCCATCGCGGTGGTGGTGGCCGCCGTCGCGGCGCTGGCCATAGGCGCGGGCATGGCCTTGCTGATCACGCGCTCGGTCGTCAGCCCGATACGCCAGGCCGTCACGGCCGCCGAGACCGTGGCCGCTGGCGACCTGCGGCTGCGCCTGGACACCAGCCGCCGCGACGAGGCCGGTCAGCTGCTGGGCGCGCTGCAGCGCATGAACGACGCGCTGGTGGGCATCGTCGGCACCGTGCGCGGCAATGCCGACAGCGTGGCCACCGCCAGCGGCCAGATCGCGCAGGGCAATGCGGACCTGAGCCAGCGCACCGAGCAGCAGGCCAGCAGCCTGCAGGAGACGGCCGCGTCCATGGAGGAGCTGAGCGCCACGGTCAACCACAACACCGACACCGCCCGCCAGGCCGCCCAGCTGGCCACCAGCGCCGCACGCGTGGCCGAGAGCGGCGGCCAGGTGATGGGCCAGATGGTGGACACCATGGAGCAGATCACCACCAGCTCGCGCAAGATCAGCGACATCATCGGCACCATCGACGGCATCGCCTTCCAGACCAACATCCTGGCGTTGAACGCGGCCGTGGAAGCCGCCCGCGCCGGCGAACAGGGCCGCGGCTTCGCGGTGGTGGCGGGCGAGGTGCGGCTGCTGGCCCAGCGCTCGGCCGAGGCGGCGCGCGAGATCAAGACGCTGATCGGCGCCAGCGTGGAGCGCGTGGAGGCCGGCAACACGCTGGTGGGCGAGGCCGGTCGCACCATGGACGACGTGGTGGGCCAGGTCCGGCGCGTGGCCGACCTCATCAGCGAGATCAGCGCCGCCAGCGGCGAGCAGAGCAAGGGCATAGGCCAGATCGGCGAGGCGGTCAGCCAGCTGGACCAGGTCACGCAGCAGAACGCCGCGCTGGTGGAGGAAAGCGCCGCCGCGGCCGAGAGCCTGCGCCACCAGGCCGCGCAACTGGCCGAGACGGTGGCCGCCTTCAAGCTGGACGCCGCCGCGGCGCCCAAGCCCGCGGCCAGGGCTGCCGCCAGGCCCAGGCCGGCGCCCGCGCCCAAGGCCGCCGCGCCGGCCAAGCCGCGTCAGGTGAGCAGGCCGCCGGCCGCACCGGCCGCGCCGCTTGCAGCCCCGGCTGCCGCAGCGGTGGCCGACGACGACTGGACCTCGTTCTGAGCCCCCGGCAGCGGCGATGAAGCGCATCCACGTGGTGGACTCGCACACCGGCGGCGAGCCCACGCGCGTGGTCATCCAGGGCTTCCCCGAGCTGGGCCGCGGCGCCATGGCCCAGCGCCGCGAGCTGCTGGCGCTGGAGCATGACCGCTTCCGCCGCGCCACGCTGCTGGAGCCGCGCGGCAGCGAGGTGCTGGTGGGCGCGCTGCTGTGCGAACCGGTCGATCCGGCCCACACGGCCGGCGTGATCTTCTTCAACAACGCCGGGTATCTCGGCATGTGCGGCCACGGCAGCATCGGCCTGATCGCGACGCTGGCCCACCTGGGCCGCATCCGGTCGGGCGAGCACGTCATCGAGACGCCGGTGGGCGATGTGCTGGCGACGCTGCACGAGGACGGCCGGGTCGGCGTGCGCAACGTGCCGTCCTACCGGCTGGCCGCCGGGGTGCCGGTGCGGCTGCCGACGGGCCAGACCGTCAGCGGCGACATCGCCTGGGGCGGCAACTGGTTCTTCCTGTGCAGCGACCACGGCCAGGTCGTGGACCCCACGCGCGTGGCCGCGCTGACCGACTACGCCGCCATGCTGGGCGAGGCGCTGCACGCGCAGGGCCATCGCGGCGCGGGCGGCGCCGCCATCGACCACATCGAGCTGTTCGCGCCCACGGACGGCGCCATCGCCGACTCCCGCAGCTTCGTGCTGTGCCCCGGCCGCCAGTACGACCGCTCGCCCTGCGGCACCGGCACCAGCGCCAAGCTGGCCTGCCTGGCCGCCTCGGGCCAGCTGGCTCCGGGCCAGCTGTGGCGCCAGGCCAGCGTCATCGGCAGCGTGTTCGAGGCCTGGTACGA
This sequence comes from uncultured Comamonadaceae bacterium, assembly GCA_965650725.1. Taxonomy (GTDB): domain Bacteria; phylum Pseudomonadota; class Gammaproteobacteria; order Burkholderiales; family Burkholderiaceae_C; genus Pelomonas. Next base: position 20,195 of record CBFGPX010000028.1, read on the forward strand.
GCGTGCCGCAACGGGCGATGCGGCGAACATCGTGCCCACCGTCCGCGGACGCGCCTTCATCAGCGCGGAGGCCACACTCATCATCGACCCGGCCGACCCCTTCGGCTGGGGGCTGGGCTGACGCCGCGGCGCGTACCGCTCGTTCAGGCCGTCACGGGGCCGACACTCATTCGCCCACGCGATGCCGCTGCAGGGCACCCGCGACCCGCGCGAACGCAGGCATGAGTTCGCCCCAGGCGCGGCCGTCCAGCGTGCCTGGCCGGCGCAGCACGCCGGGCCGGGGCCCGCCCCGCCCCACGCCCCGGCCGGCGAACGCGATGGTGTTGCTGCATTCGCCGTCGCCGACGAGCAGCACGTCGCCGTCGAAGGCCCGCTCCATCCTGGCCGCATGCAGTGCGAACTCGGGGTGTTCGGTGTGCAGGTTGGCGACCAGGATGCCGTCACCGCGCAGGATGTCGCGGCAGTCGTCGTAGAAGGCCTGCGAGCACAGCGCCGGTGGCTGGCCTTCGTGGTCGAAGCCATCCACCAGCAGCACGTCCAGCCGGCTGCGGCCCTGGCGCACGAAGTCGGCACCGTCGCCGCGGCGGATCTGCAGGCGCGCGTCGTCCGGCGGCACCTGGAACTGGTCGCGCAGGGCGATGACGTGGGGGTTGATCTCGACGACCTCGATGCGCGTGTCGCCCAGGTGGCGGTGGCAGAACTTGGCCAGCGAGCCACCGCCCAGGCCGATCATGGCCAACTGCTCGGGCCTCGGCACGAACAGCAGGAACGCCATCATGGTGCGCGTGTAGGCCAGGTCCAGCGCGTCGGGGTTCTGCAGCCGCATGCGGCTCTGGATCTCGCAGATCGAGAAATGCAGCGCCCTGGAATCCAGCGTCTCGTAGACGAAGGGCTTGACGAACTGGCGGTGGTCTGCGGTGTCGGGCATGGCGTTGGGGTGAGGACGTCGGTTCAGCGCGGCAGGTCGGCGATCGACGGTGGCGACGCCATCAGCACCCGCAGCAGTGCGAGGGGAATCGCGGCGGCAGAGCCGAAGTGCCCGAGGGTCAGCGCGCCGGCGAGACGGTGCAGGAAGCCGGGGCTCACAAGACAATCCGATGCGATTTCCATTCACATGAAATTATCATTCAATGAGCATAGGAGCCGGCATGGAACAGAAAACCGCCCGCCTGACCGTCCTCATCGACCCGGACAAGAAGAAGGCCTTCGAGACTTTGTGCGCACAGCAGGACGTGACGCCCTCGCAAGTGGTGAGGCGGCTGATCCGCGACTATCTGGCGGCCCACGGCGTGGCGTTCACGCCCGGTGGTGGCGAGGACGGCGCCACGCCACGCTGAGTGCGTCAGCCGCCCGGGTCGGCGTCACCGCGGCCGATGTACGCGCGGATGGCGCTGATCCGATGGTCGGCATCGATGTCGAACACATCGACGACATGGATCTCGTCACGCCCGTCGATGACGATGCGCAGCTCGGCCGCCACGCCGCCCGGGTGTTCGCACAGGGTCAGTATGTCGATGTGCAGCTGCTGCACGGCCTCGAAGTTCTTGCGCGTCTCGGCCAGGGCCGCGGCCTTGCCGACGACGCGGAGCTTCCAGTCGCGCAGCGTGACGGCTTCGGCCAGCAAGGGCTCGACGGCTTCGAGCTCACGGGCGGCATAGGCCGCGAGGTAGGCGCGGACGAGAGCGAATCGCGCCGACATGTCAGCCGCACTGCCCGACGTAGCCGCAGGCCGTGCAGAAGTCGCAGCCATCCTTGTGGATCATGGTCGCGTTGCCGCACTCCGGACAGGGCTTGCCGGCCTGCACCTGCAGCGTGCCTGAGGCCGTCGCGAGCTTGGGCGCCGGCGTCTGCAGCAGGCCCATGTCCACCAGCGGCTGGCCGGCCTCGTCGAGGATGCCCAGCATCGCGTAGCGGTGGATGACGAGGCGCGCGACATAGGCCACGGTGGACGGCCACACCTGCTGGCGCCGCTCGCCGTTCAACGTCGGCACCGGCGCCATGAAGTGGCCCAGCGGCTCGCCCACATTGAGCAGCTTGCGCAGCTTCATCGCGATCCAGCCGGGGTCCATCACGCGCATGTCCAGGCTCAGCAGCCGCGCCAGGCCGTCCAGCGCCTTGGGGTAGTTGCCCGAGAAGCCCATCGCGCAGGGGCGCGTCACGGTGCCACCCTCGGGCGTGGGCAGCACCACTTCCTTCAGCGTCAGCGTGAACTGCTCGTTGGTGGCCGGGTTGTCCACGTCCACGGCCCAGGCCAGCGTGCCGGACGTGCCGGTGCGCGGCTCGTTGCGGCTGAACATCGCGTCCACCACCGGCGTGGCGCCGCCCTCGGCCAGCGCACCGAGCTGCTCGCAGCGCCAGCGGATGGCGGCCGCCGTCGCGGCGACGACGCCGGGGAACAGCCGCTTCTCGCCGCCGGGCGGCATGGGCATCTCGAAGGCGCGCTCCTCGGCCACGGTGGCCAGCGCGTCGAGCTTGAGGCGCAGCCACGCGGCGTCGTTGGTGCGCAGGTCCATGGACAAGGTCTTGGCCAGCGCCGACAGCCCGCGCGGCTGCTCGGCGCCGTTGACCCAGACCTCGAACGGCAGGTTGCGGCCGAACAGGCCGGCGTCGGGGCCCTCCAGCGGCAGCTCGCCGATGAACAGCGCGAAGTCGCCGTGCGGGTGCTGGATCAGGTAGCTCCAGGCCGGGTTGCCGCCGGGCATGTCGGGCCGGCTGGGCCAGCGCAGCGACGCGACGACGGCGTTGGGCAGCCGCTCCACGCGCAGGCGCTGGTTGGCGCCGTCATCGGCCCGCAGCGGCTCGGGCTGCTTGACCTCCGGCGCCACGCTGAGCACCGAACCCAGCACGCTGTTGGGCCGGTAGGTGGCCAGACCCTTCAGCTTGGACTGCCAGGCCTGCACGTAGAGGTCCTGGAAGTCCTCATACGGGTAGTCGGCCGGCACGTTGACCGTCTTGCTGATGGAGGTGTCGATGAAGGGCGCGACGGCCGCCACCATGGCCGCATGGTCGGCCGCGCTCAGCTCCAGCGCGGTGACGAAGGCCTCGCTGAGCGGCGCATCGACACCAAACAGGTGGCGATACAGGCGCCAGGCATGATCCTCGACCGCGTACTCCTTGAAGCCACCGCCCTCGGTCTGCGGCAGGCGCTTCTTGCGCGTGTAGGTCCAGGAAAAGGCCGGCTCGATGCCGTTTGACGCGTTGTCGGCGAAGGCCAGGCTGATGGTGCCGGTGGGCGCGATGGACAGCAGGTGCGAGTTGCGCAGGCCTTGCGCGCGGATCTTGTCCTTCAGGCCTTGAGGGAGCCGCGACGCGAAGCTGCCGCCGGAGAGATACAGGTCGGCGTTGAACAGCGGGAAGCTGCCGCGCTCGACGGCCAGGTCGCTGCTGGCCGCGTAGGCGGCGTCGCGCATCAGCTCGCTGATGCGGCCGGCCATGTCGCGGGCCTGCTGCGTGTCGTAGCGCAGGTTCAGCATGACCAGCGCGTCACCCAGCCCCGTGAAGCCCAGGCCCACGCGGCGCTTGTTGGCGGCCTCCTGCTGCTGCGCAGGCAGCGGCCACGGGGTCACGTCCAGCACGTTGTCCAGCATGCGCGTGGCCACCGCCACGACCTCGGCAAAACCAGCTTCGTCGAACACAGGCTTTGCGCTGAACGGGTCGCGCACGAAGCGCGTCAGGTCGATGGAGCCCAGGCAGCAGCAGCCGTAGGGCGGGAGGGGTTGCTCGGCGCACGGGTTGGTCGCCGCGATGGTCTCGCAGTAGTGCAGGTTGTTGTCGGCGTTGATGCGGTCCAGGAACAGCACGCCCGGCTCGGCGTGGTCGTAGGTGGAGCGCATGACCTGGTCCCACAGCGCGCGGGCGCGCACGCGGCGGTAGACCCACTGGCCGTCGCCGCGCTGGTAGGCGCCGGCCGCGATCTGCTCGGCGCTGGGCCGGGCCTTGTGCGCCAGCTCCACCATGCCGTCGGCCTGCACGGCCTCCATGAAGGCGTCCGTCACGCCGATGGAAATATTGAAGTTGCGCAGGTCGCCCTCGTCCTTGGCGTGGATGAAGGCCTCGATGTCCGGGTGGTCGCAGCGCAGCACGCCCATCTGCGCGCCGCGGCGGCTGCCGGCGCTCTCCACCGTCTCGCAGCTGCGGTCAAACACGCGCATGTAGCTGATCGGGCCGGACGCATGGCTGCGCGTGGAGCCCACCCAGGCGCCCATCGGGCGGATGCGACTGAAGTCGTAGCCCACGCCACCACCGCGGCGCATGGTCTCGGCGGCCTCGGTCAGCGCGGTGTAGATGCCCGGAACACCGTCCTCGGGCGTCGCGATGGAGTCGCCCACCGGTTGCACGAAGCAGTTGATGAGCGTCGCCGACAGCTCGGTGCCGGCGGCCGACATGATGCGCCCGGCGGGCACGAAGCCGCGCTGCTGGGCTTCGAGGAAGGCGGCCGTCCACCGGGCGCGCTCGGCCGGCTTCTCGGCGGCGGCCAGCGCGCGAGCCACGCGCTCGCGCAGTTCGTCGGCGTGCAGCTCGCCGCCCTTGGCGTATTTCTCGATCAGGACTTCGCTGGAGATGTCCTGCATGGGCAGGTCGATGGTGGAGCTCACGGTCACCTCAAGTGCTGTACGAAAACACAGTCTACGCCCACCAGTGCTGCAGGCCGGCGGTCAGAACGGATTGATGCTCTTCTCGCGGCGGTAGTGGATGTAGCCCACGCTGGCCCCCGCGCGCAGGCCCACGCCCAGTCGGATGGGCGCCAGCGTGATGCCGTTCAGGCGCTGGTAGTTGATGCCGGCGCCGCCGATGTAGTACAGGCTGCCGTCCACGCCGGGGAAGCGCTGGTAGATGGCACTGGCCTTGGGCAGCTTGTAGACCAGCGTGAACACCTTGGACGCATTGGCGCCGAGGTCGAAGCCGATGGACGGCCCGGCCCAGAACACCTTGGACGCGCCGCCGCCCTTCATCCGCAGCTCGCCCTCGCCGTAGCGCAGGCCCACGGTGATGGCGGCGCCGGCCTCCTGGCCCTTGATGTAGGCATTGGGCCGACCCTGCTCCTTGAAGGCTTTCTCGATGACCTTGGCCAGGCCCTCGGTGGTCTGGCCGAAGAATTCGGTGGCAGCCTTCAACACCGAGTCCTCGTCATAGGTGGCATCGTCGTCGGCCGCGACGGCAGGCAATGCCGAGGCGGCCGCCAGGGCGGCGAGCTGTTGCAGGTGCTGGCGGCGGTCGATCATGGCGTCTCCTGGTGACATTCCCGAAGCAGCCCAGCATAAACAAGGCAACGTGAACTTTCGCCGCCTTTTGCCCCTGTACACAACCTAGACTCAGCGGACCATGTCGTCCAACCCCGACCTGCAGCGCCTGTCCGCTGCCCTCGAATATGTCGACCTCGCCGCCGGGCTCTACCTGGCCGGCGGCGCCGACCAGGCTGCGCGCCTGCTGGCGGCCGCGGCCGAGCAGCAGTTGGGCGACCTGGTGCGGCTGATCGACGCGCCCAGCGCCACCGTGGACACGCGCGAACTGCTGGCCCGCGTGGCGCGCGCACACCGGCCGGCGGTCGTCGCGCCACGGGAGCAGCCCGAACGCGACTGGGACGAGCACCCCACGCAGACCGATGCCGCGCGCGAGGAAACCGTGGCCTTCCTGCGTGCCGCCTGGTTCATGCTGGAAGCCATGGGCCTGGCCGCGCTGGCGCCCGAGCGGCTGCAGCAGGCCGTGGACAACAGCACCGTGTTCGGCAGTGCCGACGCACTCGATACCTTCGTCTAGCATAGTCAGACCCGGCCAGCCCCGCGGGAGACCATCATCAGCACCGAACGCCGCCAATTCGCCCGCGTCGCCTTTGCCGCCGGCGCCGAGCTGATCACCACGCAGGCCCTGCTGCGCTGCCAGGTCATCGACATCTCGCTGAAGGGCGTGCTGCTGCAGCTGCCGGCCGGCGCTGCGCCGCAGGTGGGCATGCCCTGCCTCGTCAAGCTGCCGCTGGGCGACCCGGCCGAGGGCCTGCACATCGCCATGGCCGGCGAGCTGGCCCACGTGGACGGCGACCACGCCGGCGTGCTGTGCCGCAGCATCGACCTGGAGTCCATCACCCACCTGCGCCGCCTCATCGAGGTCAACCTGGGCGACACGGCGGCGTCGGAGCGCGAACTCAAGGCGCTGATTGCCGCGGCCGGCGCCGGCTAGCAGCTTCTTCGAAGCTGCGCGTCGGCGCGACGCCTACGCTGACCCAGTTTGTTCAAACCTGTCATATCGGGCTTGGCGCCCGATATGACAGGTTTGGTCGCATCGCGCCCCGGTTCGCGCGCCGCCACCCACAATGGGCGCAATGGAGGATCTGAGCCCACTGCAAGCCTTTCGCCGCGTCTGCAATCTGCGCATGCTGGCGGGGGTCTACTACTTCTGCCTGCTGTACGCGGTGTCGCGCTCGCTGACCTGGTACGGCGAGGAGCGCGGTGACCTGGTCGACTTCCTGTTCTCGCTGGTCCGCTTCAGCCGCCAGACGCTGCTGACCGGCGTGTCGCTGCTGCTGATGGTGGCGCTGGCGGAAGGCGTGCTGGCCGGCCGGCGCTGGAAACTGCCCGCCGCGCTGACGGTGCAGGCCCTGGCCATCGGCGCCGGGGCGGCGATCGGCGCCTACCTGCGCTGGGCGATCACCTTGACGGAAGACCCCGGAAACAAGCTCAAGCCCAGCTGGTTCCT